>CAYSLH010000308.1:0-5903 GCA_964431605.1 uncultured Myxococcales bacterium | reverse complement strand
ATGAAAGGCATAATAAACAAGGGAATCAAGGAGCTTGTCATAGACAGATTCGGTGATGATGCCTGGGAGAAAGTCCAGGCCCTGGCCAAGTGCAAGGAGCCGTTTTTTTCTGTCAGTGATGATTATCCGGACCAGATGACCCTGGACCTGGTCGAGGCGGCTTGCCAGGTGTCCGGCCTTTCAGAAGACCAGGTCCTGTTCGAGTTCGGAAGGTTTTGGGTGACCCACACGGGAGTCCAGTCCTATCCATCGTATTTCAAGTTGGCTGGTAAGAACGCCAGGGAGTTTCTTCTCAACATGGACAAGGTACACGTTCAGGTTACAAAGAATATTACCAACGCGTCTCCTCCGCGTTTCGGTTACGAGCAATTGGAAGACGGGCGCCTGCTTATGCATTACACGTCAGAGCGAGGTTTTTGCTCTGCTCTTCGTGGTCTGATCGTTGGTGTGGGAGATTTTTTCCATGAAAAACTCGAGGTACATGAGACGACTTGCATGAAAAAAGGAGATCCCCGTTGCACCATGGAGGTCTCGTTTTCATGACAGGGAGAAAAATAGAACTAGCTCCAGGCCAATTGGCCGTCCTGGCTGCATTTGTCATAGTTACTGACGAGCAGTTGACCGTCACCTGGGCGAGCGAGCCGGTATTGCGACGGGTGGACGACATTGTGGGAGTTCGTGTGTCCAAGGCCCTACGCCCAAAAGACGCAGGTGAGCTGACTGTCTCGTTTATCCAAAAAAACCAGGGAAAGGACCTTCGGCTCATGCTTGGCTCTGGTGGACAGCCACTTGCGTTGAGAGGGGTTTGGTTGGATACGAACCGCGGCTGGACGTTGTTGGCATGGCCTGATGTGAAGACACAAGACGACCTGGACCAATTTTCCCTGGATGATTTTACTCCCTTTGACTCCACCATGGAATTGCTGACCATAAAGGAGGAGCACCACACATCCATGTCTGAAGCAAGGAGGTTTGCAAAGGCCACCAGACGTTCTCAGGAGAGATTCAGGGACATTGCCGAGAGCATGGGAGATTGGATATGGGAGGTGGATGAGCAGGGGCGTTACACGTTTTGTTCGGATAGGGTACGTGACATCCTGGGATATGAACCGGAGGAAATGAAGGGAAAGACACCGTTCGAGCTCATGGATGAACAGGAGGCGGAGAGAGTAGGGCGTATTTTTTCCGCCCTGTTAAGGGAGAGAAAACCCATCGTCAACTTGGAAAATTGCTGTATTTCCAAACGCGGTGAGAAGGTATTTCTTTTGACCAATGGAGTTGCGTATTTCGAAGATGATGGACAGTTTGCAGGTTACAGGGGAGTGGATTCGGACATAACGGAAGAAAAGAAAAAGCAAGCCGAGATACAAAGCTCCGAGTTGAAGTTCAGGACTCTGTACGAAGCATCTTCCGATGCGGTCATGTTGCTGGATGAAAAAGGCTTTTTTGATTGCAACAAGGCGACCCTGGAGATGTTCGGATGCGAAAGTGCTGAAGAGTTCTGTTCTTGTCATCCTGCTGATCTTTCGCCACCTGTCCAGCCTTGTGGCACTGACTCCATGACCTTGGCGAACGAAATGATCGGTACTGCCATGCAAAAAGGATCTCACAGGTTCGAGTTGGTCCACAGGAGGTACGATTCGAAAGAGGATTTTTCAGCAGAGGTCCTGCTCAACTCCCTGGAGTTGGAAGGCAGGAAGGTATTACAGGCAGTGGTCCGTGACATATCGGAAAGAAAAAAAATCGAGATGGATTTGCAACAGATCCGGCTCGCTGTGGACGCCAGCGGAAACGGAATAGTCATAGGTTCTGTAGACGGGAAAATATTTTATGTAAACGACATGTTCCGCAGGATGTTCGGTTATGACCTGGAGGATTTCAAGACCATCCATCCTGCCCAGTTGTACAAGGACAGGAAAGCGTCAAAGGAAATATTTGGAGCCCTTCGTTCCGGTGAAGGCTGGCAAGGCTCGGTGGAGATGAAAACCAAGCAGGGACAACTGGTACCAATCAGGATTAACGCCGATTCGGTAAAAAACTCCAAAGGAGAGGTGGTCTCCATCATAGGTGTGCATACGGATATATCGGAACAAGTTCGCATGATGGAACGACTCAAGGCAGCCAACGAACAACTGGAACAAGAAACAGCCAGGGCTGAGAAAATGGCCGCAGAGGCCGAGCGGGCGAGCGCGGCCAAGAGCGAGTTTTTGGCCAACATGAGCCACGAAATCCGAACCCCCATGAACGGGGTAATAGGCATGATAGGGCTTTTGCTGGAGACCGAGCTTTCCGACGAACAGCGTCATTATGCCGACACCGTGCGTGTAAGCGCCGAGGCTCTGCTGGGTCTTCTCAATGATATCCTGGATTTTTCCAAGATCGAAGCAGGCAAGTTGGACTTGGAGATGATCGATTTCAACCTGCGCTCCATGCTGGATGATTTCGCCTCGAGTATGGAGATTAGAATGGAAGAAAAGCGCCTGGAGTTCATTTGTGCGGCCGACCCTGATGTTCCTTCCATGCTCAGGGGCGACCCGGGAAGACTGCGGCAAGTCTTGGTAAACCTCATGGGTAATGCCATCAAGTTTACCTCTGACGGAGAAATAGCGGTCAGGGTCGGGCTTGAAAAGGAGACAGATGACGAGGTGAAGCTGAGGTTTTCCGTGAAGGATACTGGGATCGGAATTGCCGAAGATAAACTAGACCACATGTTCGACAAGTTTACCCAGGCCGATTCGTCCACCACGAGAAAATACGGGGGAACTGGGCTGGGGCTTGCGATTAGCAAACAACTTGCCGAGTTGATGGGGGGCGAGATAGGCGCCAACAGCAGGCCTGGCAAGGGGTCTGAGTTTTGGTTCACTGTCAGGATGGAAAAAAGCTCACTACAAGAGGAACCAGGCGATATTCCCTCTGTCGATCTTGACAATATCAGGGTTTTGGTCGTGGATGATAATGCTACCAACCGAGAGGTACTGATGGCGCAGCTGGGCTCTTGGGGCATGAGACCGGTAGATGCAGAGGACGGACCTTTGGCGTTACAGAAACTTTATTCCGGCCTGGAAGATGGTGACCCATTCCGGCTGGTGCTTACGGACATGCAGATGCCAGGCATGGATGGAGAGGCATTGGGTAGAATCGTGCTCAACGAAAAGAAGTTTTCCGGCACAGCGCTGGTGATGATGACTTCTTTGGGTGACAGGGGAGATGCGAAAAGATTCGAGCAGCTGGGTTTTGCCGCTTATCTCATGAAGCCCGTTCGGCAGTCCGACCTGTTCGACTGTCTTTGCAAAATAGTCTCGGGCCATGGTGTCGAGAAGAAAAAAAAGCTCATAACCCGCCATTCGCTGCGGGATTTCAGAAAGACGAACATTCGCATTTTACTGGCAGAGGACAATATCACAAACCAGCAGGTGGCATTGGGAATACTGCGAAAACTCGGCCTGAGCGCGGATGTTGCCGCAGATGGAAAAAAAGCCCTGGACGCACTCAAAAAAGAAAAATACGACTTGGTGTTTATGGACGTGCAGATGCCCAACATGGATGGAATCGAGGCCACAAAGGCTATTCGTGCCGGAGGGGATGATTTTGAAAATGCGGCTGTTCCCATAATCGCCATGACGGCCCATGCAATGCAGGGCGATCGCCAGATGTGTCTGGATGCAGGTATGGATGATTACATCACAAAGCCTGTCACTCCTGCGGCCTTGAGCGAGATGCTGGAAAAGTGGACGGGCGGGTTGGAAGAAAAGGAAAAAGATGACGTGACAGATTCGTCAGAGGTGGAAAAAAAGACCGGAGCCGATCAGACTTCGTCCGAGCGGATCTTCGTTGAATCTGCCATAGTGGACAGGCTCATGGGCGATAAAGACATAGCCAGGGTAATCGTGCAGGGCTTTTTGGATGACATGCCCAGGCAGATTCAAGAGCTGGAGGACTTGCTGCACAAGAAAGACTGTGCTGCGGTCAGTCGGTGTGCTCACACCATAAAGGGCGCATCTGCCAATGTTGGCGCCGAGGCTTTGAGAGAGGTGGCATACGAGATGGAAATGGCAGGCAAGGCTGGAGAGAGCCAAGCGCTGAGTGATGCTTTTCCAAGGCTTGGTGAGGAGTTCCGGCGCCTGGTAGAAACAGTGAGATCATCGTCCTTGATGGGGGGACAATAACATATGTTGAACCGGGCGACGTGAGTCTGTATCCTTGAGGAACAGAGTATCTGGAGGTATGGATGAACGGATCTTCGCACCAAAGCCCCATATATGAAATGCCCGATGGCACCATGAAGATGACCAATCCTTTGACCGGGAGAACGGCATGGTGGGTGCCAGGTCGCTCCGGTCGTCCGCTGAAAGAAGCGCAGCTTACCAACACGGCCCATGACGAGATTCACGAGCCTGAGGATTATTGTGCCTTTTGTCCGACCCAGCTATTACTGACTCCGCCGGAGATTGAACGAAGGGTGAGGGAAGGAGATGGGTTCAGGACCATATGCCATCTTTATCCCGACAAGGTCCGTGACAGCAATTACTCGTTCAGGCGAATGACAAACCTTTTCGAAATCGTCACCTTGGACTACTGGCGAAGAAACTACGACTATCGGGGGCTGACCAAGCAGCGAGACTGGGCCGCGGCCTACAAGAGAGACCCAGCCGGAAGAGAACATCTACTCGATTTGATGAGGAGAAAATTGGAGTCGTTGCGAAAATCCGGTCATAACCCACCGGATATGACAGAGGAAGAGATGCTCAAGGAAGCCGACAGTTTTTTCCTTGGATGCCATCAACTAATCGTGGGTTCCAGGCACTATATCGAAGGTGCGGAACATGGCGATGTGCACAATCTTTTCTCCTCCGGCATGATGTCTCCAGATGAGCACAACGAGTACTTCCGCTTCACAGCCGACGCCATCAGGGATATACATGAGTGCAACAGGTACGTGCGATACGTGGTAACGTTTCAAAACTGGCTTCGTCCGGCAGGAGCATCCTTCGACCACTTACACAAGCAGTTGGTGGGATTGGATGACTGGGGGACATCCATCAGCAGAGAGGTGCAGGCAAGCCGCTCGGATCCAAATTTTTACAACGCCTGGGTGGTAAACTATGCTTCTTATAACAACTTAGTCATTGCTGAAAATGATCACGGAGTACTGTTCGCTGATTTCGGGCATCGTAATCCCACTCTGGCTGTATATTCCAAGTCTCAACACCTTCGGCCGTACGAACACACTTGGGAGGAGCTAAGGGCTGTATCCGATCTCGTCCATGCTGCTCATGCCGCCATGGGGCCGGTGATTTCGTGTAACGAAGAATGGTACTATCAACCGCGTGATTGCTTGGACCGTATGCCCTTTCACGTACTCATCAAGTGGCGTCTGAGCAATCCGGCGGGATTCGAGGGTGGAACCAGGATTTTTGTAATCCCCTTGAGACCAAACGACGTGCGTGACGAGCTGGTGCCCAGACTCTTTGAGCTTAGGGCTAAGGGAAGGATTGCGAACAATATCCAAATCGCAGAAGAGTGTCCGGTGGAGCCCAATAGTTTGAGATACAACAGGTAGATCTCTTTCGAAGTACCCGCATATAATTGTCGACATGTAAAATCAGGGAACAAATCGTCTCTTAGATTTGTTCAAGAAAGCAGGACAGCTGGTGAGGGGATTCGCATCTCGAACTCGATGGTTTAGACAGGGAGGTAGTGTCATGAAAACCATGAAAAAAACGTCTCGTACATACGGTGGTAAGAGGTTGTTGCCATGGCTGGCTGTTGTGATGTTGGCCGTGGCTTGTGTGGGTATGGGAATTCCGTCCAACGGTGTGGCAGGCCAATCCGGACACGTGTGGAAGGATGCTCCTTCTGACATGACACCGCTGTTGCCAAACGGCTATCATCCGTTGCCTTCG
>CAYSLH010000307.1:3248-5935 GCA_964431605.1 uncultured Myxococcales bacterium | reverse complement strand
TGTACAAGATTCTTGTACACTTTGTACAATTTCCGACCTCCGTCCCTGAATTTCTGTCCCTGAATTTCTTCCTATTTACCCTAAGAGCAAGCTGGGTTATCCTTCTGATGCACTCTTACACACAACACTAAGAATTACCTCCAAACGGGAGATGCATGTAATGGACGAGCAAAGCGATTTGCAGCGCTTACAAGCGGAAAACGAAAGGCTCCGAAAGGAATTGGCTCGCATCCAAAACGGAATCCGTCTCAGCTCCACCATGTTGAGCGAAAGAGTCAACACGATTGGTATGCCAACGGTTGGGCCAACGGTTGGCTACACCACTGGAACTATAATGGGCTTGGATGAACTCATTATCCAGGTCGCTGCAGACGGAACCATTGGATATCTCAATGCCCCCATGGCGAAATTACTCGGTGTACCGTCTAGACAAAAAGTCCTGGGGGATACACTGGAAAAATGGGACAACGGCTCCATGGGTAATGGCACCCTGAGTTCAGTGATTCAGGCGGCCCTGTCGAGTCATGAGACCTTGGTGGTCGAAAGAATGCTTCCCGACTTGGACGTAAGCTTGCTTCCACATCCAAAAACAAAACGGCCAGCAAGCGCTCCCATTCTCCGGTTCGTCGCAACTTCGATCAAAGGGCGGGTAGAACTGATCATACAAGACGTGACCAGGCTCAGGTGGCTTGAGAACACTTTTGCCAGATACGTTCCAAACGAAGTCATAGAACAGATGATCACCCGTACGGAAGAAGACTTCATGAAAATGGAACGAAGGGAGATCTCCGTCTTGTTCGTTGACATAAGAGGCTTTACCAGCATGACTCAAACCCTCTCCCCTTCGGACCTCCAACAGGTTGTCAACGCGTTTCTCTCCAGCATGGTCAAGTGCATCCAAAAGCATGAAGGCACGGTAGACAAGTTCGTGGGCGACGAGGTAATGGGCCTTTTCGGAGCGCCGGTAGCCTGTGACGATCATGCCCTGCGCGCGTTGCTTTCAGGGCTTGAGATGCAAAAGGTTCACACCCTGATGATGAAAGAATGGCAGGAGCAGTCAAGACCTTCTCCTGGAATCGGAGTAGGAATCGCAACCGGCCCGGCAATCATAGGAAACATCGGTACTCCATCAAGGATGGATTATACGGCATTGGGTCACACGGTAAATCTGGCAGCACGCCTTTGTTCGAAAGCCGAAGCAGGCCAGACTTTGACAGTAAAGGAGACCTTTCATTCGGTCTCCAATGCCTTGAAGAATACCCAATCCGCCTCTATTCCATCCATGAGGTTTTCTCCCAAAGGAAGATATTCTTTTAAAAACATCGACGAACAAGTGGAAGTACTTTCAGTGACGGAGCGCTGACCCGTGCCGGAACATGATCCCCAAACCCAGCTATTATTCGGTATCCTGGCTGTCCAACTAAGGCTTGCCTCAGCCCGGCAAGTGATGTCAGCTGCAGCGGCCTGGATGGTCGATAAAAAGGTTACAATTTGGCAGCAGCTTGCAGCCAAGGGTATCTTGAACGAGCAAAAGATCTCCATGCTCCGAGCCATGGTGAAAGAGGCGATACATTCAAACAACGACAATCCACAATCAGCTCTCGAGTCCCTGGGGGGGCATCAAGCGCTTGAACAAACGTTCAGCGGCTCTATCGTATTACAGGCGAATGGAGAAATCTTACTGGACGAAAGCTTGGACAAGACCAGTCAGCAAGTCACGACGCAGGATACGCAAACTGATTCCAATGATGAAAACGACGAGCAACGCTATGAACTGCGATCCGAAATAGGCAGGGGCGGACAAGCCAGGGTCCTGCTGGCCTACGACAGGAAAATGGATCGAGAGGTTGCATGGAAAGAGCCCCGTGACAGGCAGGCTGCTTCAAAACCTCAACAAACCGATTCATCCAAGACCGCGTCAGCCAAGGTAAGATTCTTGCGGGAAGCTATGATTACGGGTTCCCTTGAACACCCCAACATAGTTCCCGTTTACGAACTCGGCTACGGCAACGACGGACGTCCTTACTACACCATGCGCCTGGTGAGGGGAAAGACTCTTACCGCCAAGCTCTCTGAGAGCAAGGACCTATCGGAAAGGCTAAAGTTGCTCGGCTCGGTTTGGAGCTTATGCAATGCCGTGGCCTATGCACACAGCAAGGGCATAATTCATCGAGACATAAAACCAGACAACGTAGTGGTGGGAGAATTCGGTGAAACAGTGGTCCTCGATTGGGGCCTTGCCAAGTCCAGGGATGAAAAAGATCGCCGTGGCAAATTGCTTAGGGGACAGATACAGGCGCTGCAGCAAGGTTCCACTGCCCAGACAATAGAGGGTTCGGCCCTGGGTACGCCTTCGTACATGAGCCCTGAACAAGCCGAGGGGCTGATAGACGAAATTGACGAAAAATCCGACGTGTGGGGATTGGGCGCGGTACTCTATCGATTACTCGCAGGCAGGCCTCCATATAAAGGAGTAACTCCCTTCGAGATCGTGGGTAAAGCTATCAAGGGCCAAGTTCAACCAGTTTCCCAGATTGTCCCTGGCGCACCACCTGAGCTTTGTGCTATTGCCACCAAGGCTCTTTGTCGCGACAAACCCGGAAGATACCAAAAAGCACAGGACTTGGCCAAGGACCTTGAAGCGTTCATGGGAGGTCAGCGAGTCAGCGCATACGATTACGGCTCAT
>CAYSLH010000307.1:0-3238 GCA_964431605.1 uncultured Myxococcales bacterium | reverse complement strand
ATCGTGGGAGTTGATAAAAAGGTTCGCATCCAAGCACCGTGCAGCTATTTCGGCTGCTGCCGTTGTTGTTTCAGTGATAATAGTGTCGCTCATCCTTCTTGCCGTGGCATATAAAAACGAAGCTCGGGCCTTGGACCTTGAACAGCAATCCAGGTTGCTTGCCCATCTTCGCCTCGCACAAGCTTACGACAGCCAGGCACGTACACTCATGTTGAGGCAAAAGATCCTATCAGCACGCATATACGCATCAGCCTCGTTACTCTACAACCCCTCCAATCCCATGGGGCCTTCCTGGACACCGGAATATTCCAAATCTCATCCAGAGTCTATATCTCTTTTGGTAAATGCAAAGTCTTTGCTGGATCAAACCGACAAACGCCCGGTAGTGCGATTGGAGAAGATCCTGAACACCAAGAGTATTGTCGCCTCCATGGCCATTTCACCTGATGGGAGGCACCTGGCTGCTGTGAATCTGCAAAAAGGTATCCACGTTTGGAATCTTCCCGACGCCACCGAGCAATGGACAAACCACGGACACGATTTCGTAACCAAAACCGTAGAATTTTTTCCTGACTCAAAACGCCTTTTGACCACAGGTTTTAAGCCATCCATCGCAATTTGGGTCACAGGACTGGACAAAGCAATACTGAAAATCAATCTTCCGCCACCTTCTTTTGTTGCAACGGCCATATCTCCTGACGGGAAGATATTTGCGGTTTCGGATAAAAAATTCTTCATCAACATCTTCGACTCCGATTCAGGAAAATTGATCCGTAGGTTTAAAACTCACGACGACTATGTATGGAGAATGTTGTTTACCCCTGATGGTAAAAACATAATCTCCTCATCCGACGACACAACCGTTCGAATGCACCGTATCAGCGATGGACATGAAATCTGGCGGGCTGATGGGCACTCAGGTAGGGTCTATGCTCTTTCAATGTCGCCTGACAGTAGTAAAATCGTATCAGGCAGCACTGACAGGTCATTGAGGGTTTGGGATACTCTGACAGGTGAGACCAAAGGGGTGGTTCGCGATCCCGCAGATGGATTCTACGCCACAGCCTGGTCCGCAGATGGAAAGTATATCGCAGCAGGTGGAGTGGACACTGTCGTAAGCCTCTGGGATACGGAAACCGGAGAACTGCGAATCACTTTGGAAGGCCATAGGGAATCCATAGAAGACATCGCTTTTTCTCCTGATGCCAAGCGGATGTACTCATCGTCCGATGATGGAACCATCAGGGTCTGGCGTCTTGAAACAGAAAACAAAACTCGTTTCCTACAGCATGATGAGACCATATATTCCATGGCCGCAAGCCCGGATGGCAAAGCCATAATAACCGGAACTGCCATAGGAAAGATCACACGCTGGGATATTCCTCACGAGGATAGAACCAAACCGGTTTCCAAAGAAATATTCGATTCAGGTACTGCTGTAAGCAGTATTCGTTTTTCAAACAACACCAAGCTCCTAGCTGCGGCGACGGGACCAAGGCTCATAATATTTTCTAAAGAAGGCACAAAACGATGGGAGTTCGATTACAAAATTGCAAGCTTTAGAACCATTGCCTTCTCACCGAATGACAAGTTCGTTGCAGCCGGATCCTCTGCAAAATCCGTGGTGATCTGTTCCACCTCAGACGGGAAACTTGTACACGAGATAAAAAACCTTGACAGCTACGTCACATCAGTCGCCTTTTCACCAGATAGCAAACAACTGTTCATCGCTAAGGGCATCGCAAATATTGGGATCTGGGATACGAAAACATGGGAAAAGACCGGCGTTCTTACAGGTCACTCGAAACCAGTGAACCAACTGCAACTTATTCCAGGAGGCAAATACTTGGCCAGCGGGGCAAGGGATGGATTGGTTATCATATGGGATCTCGACAAAAGGACACCTGCCTTCGAGCTCAAAGCACAAAAAGCTCCGGTGGATTTCGTGGCCATATCCAATGACAGCAAATGGATTGCGGCTTCATGTGCTGACGACACGTTGAGAATATGGAATCTATCCAAAAAACAAATCGTAGCCACCAGATATCTCGCCACTGGACCTGGTCCGATTTCTTTTCTGGACGATCGGTTGCGTTTGGCATCTTCATCAGACAGGGAAGTCGAACTGATACGAATAAATCTCAACGCCGCGAATAAGGATCCGCGACAATTACTGGAGTCATCCCAACAAGAAGCAGGGCTTAGACTGGACGGGTTTAGTCTTGTGGATGCATCTTCAGAATAATATGCTTTGCCAATTTCACGGAGGCGTCCTGAGACTTGGTTCGCAAACAAGGATTTGAAAATGAGCTTGGTGAAATTTCCAGAAGGGCAAAGAATCTTTACCGGTAAAGCGTTCAGTTTTGACATATGGCGTGAAGTGGACGAGTTACTGTCACATGGGCTCTGTCCTGCTGGATGGCTTTCGATTGAGACGAAAAATACCCAACTCATGTGCCTTTTTCACCAGTCCAAAACTTACCTGGCAGGACTTTGCGAGCCGGAAGGGTTTAGTTGGATTCCCCTTCACGAGTTTCCCCTTCGAGTAGCGCAACTAGACAACCCTATTTGCAGCATGATGAGCGCAGACTTGGTGATGGTCTTATTGCTTGCCGTACACCTGAGAAAGAAGCCGGACCTACAGGCACCCACCGACCTGGTGGATCTAGCATACGTGCTCAAGTCTTTGGCAAATGATGGTCAGGACGCGGCACTGGCATTGGAGCGAGAGCAAAAAAGGACTTTGCTCTTTTTGCAACGTGGTCAACCGGCGAGGGTTTATTTTCCGGGACCGGGACAGGCAGGAGGAGAACAGACCGAAGTTGCAAAAAAATTTTTGGATTACGCATTTACCCCTTCTGCTCCAATTACAAGGATAGAGGTATTCAGGCAACTGGCCATAGAAAACGATCCCGATGCAGGAAAAAGTCTTTCAGACCTCGCCAGAGAAGCGAGTCCCGCGCCGCCAACCAATGTACAGGTAATGCTCTCCAATCACATCATAATGCAACGCCCGTTCATGTCTCCGTCCATGAGAATAGGCCGCCATCGATCCTGTGAGATCATACTGGATAATTTGAGCGTCAGCAGAGTTCATGCGGAGATTACCTGGGAAAGAGGTACGTTCGTCATCCAAGACTTGGACTCTGCCAACGGAACATACGTCAATGGTAAGACCACCGCCAAGTCTAAAATACAAAAGGGTGATGTCATAGGCGTGGGGAAATTTCAACTATCC
>CAYSLH010000306.1:0-5940 GCA_964431605.1 uncultured Myxococcales bacterium | reverse complement strand
CTCCTTCGATAGTCTTACTCCCAACGGCCTGATTCCGGATCCAGCGTCTATTATGAAGACCTGGTGTTCCACTCGTATCTCCACGCAGGGCGTGTTTCCGCCAAACTTGTTGGTAGAAGCCCTGGGTGCCGGCAACGAACCCCTGGTTCCCCAGAAACGAAGGGTAAAAGATTTTTCCGAGTTGGTGTCCAAATAGTTCCCTTGTATAAAAACTATAACCGTATAAAAACTAAAACCGGCAATCGTCAAAACGACGCTGCCCATAATGTGCATGAAAAACAGGGCAGAAGTCAAATTCCTTGCACCTTGAACAAAATCTACAAAGATGCTAACGGATCGTGCTGCGAGGAAAGGAGGCAAGCGACAAGGTTTCAGGAGAACGCTGATGAACAAAAGCGAGCAAGGATTCCCACCACAGGTGGAGAGTTGGGACTCCACCGTAGCCAGGGCCATGGAACAGGCCAGGCAACGCGCACAAAAAGCACAGGAAGAAAACCTGGCGAAATCCGAATTCCTCGCAGAGCTCAGTCACGAACTAAGGACCCCTCTCAACGGGTTGCTGGGCATGGTCGATCTGATGCTCAACACAGACGATCTCAGCCAACGAAAAAACTATGCTGACTTTGCACATCGTTGTGGAGACATGCTCCAGGATCTCATCGATGCAATCCTGGATTTTTCTCAACTGGAGACAGGAGACATCCCGAAGACCACCAAGGCGTTCGCCCCGTACAAACTCTTTGAAGAAATCGAAAGACTCATGTTCGCACAAGCCTCGGACAAGGAACTGTGGCTAAAGTTTCAACTGGACCCGGCAGTACCAGAAGAGTTATGGGGAGACGAGGCCAGGATCAGACAAGTCCTTATCAACCTGGTATCCAACTCCATCAAATTCACATCCAAGGGTCATATCTCGGTGAACATGACTATCCAGGAAAAGAGTCCAGACTCGGTGCGGGTGAAATTTTCCGTGTCCGACACGGGTCACGGGGTACCAAAAGAAATTCAGCAGAGGATCTTTCTTCCGTATTTCAGAGGAGATCCCTTTCGCAAGGACGGCACCGGGCTCGGCCTGTCCATCTGCAAACAGATCGTCGAGCGTTTGGACGGCGAAATAGACTTGGAGTCCAAGCCGGGAATGGGAAGCACCTTCTGGTTCGAAATACCCCTTGAGGTAAGAAAACGGCCTTAGAACCCCCAAAAACCTGTCAAGCGCTTTGCAAACCTGGTTCGACAAGCCCCTGGTCCGCTGGCTCCACTGTTTGCCCGTCAAGACCCACCTGGACTTTTTCCAGACATCCTCTGGTGGCAACCAGCTTCCGTATCAGTTTGTGATGAAGTTCATGACCGGAACGACTGGCCTCGATCTCGCCCATCAGGGGATGACCCAAAAGAGCGAGATCGCCCAGAATATCGAGAATTTTGTGTCGTACGAACTCATCGGCAAACCGCAACCCACCAGGGTTTAAAATGGCGAACCTGTCTATGACTATGGCGTTTTGCAAAGTTCCGCCTTTTGCCATTCCCTCTTTCCTGAGGGTCTTGACATCCTTGAGAAAACCAAAAGTCCTTGCAGGTGCTATGTTCTTGACAAATTGGCTTACGCCGGCATTGAAAACGAGGTTCTGATTATTGACCAAGGGATGGTGGAAATCCACCGTACAATCGATCCTCAACTGCCA
Source organism: uncultured Myxococcales bacterium (assembly GCA_964431605.1). GTDB lineage: Bacteria > Myxococcota > B64-G9 > B64-G9 > B64-G9 > JALVPF01. The sequence continues at coordinate 4,258 of CAYSLH010000306.1, read as the reverse complement.
CGATGGCCTGATTTTGATATACCTGACGCCATCACGAACCTCCATGTCACGCCGTACCTTGAAAAAAGCACGTCCCATTGGAAGCTCTCTCAGGCCCACATCTTGCAGTGCTGCGACATAAGGCATGGCGCTTCCATCGAGTATGGGCAACTCCTCGGAGTTCACACAAACCTGGGCGTTATCCACCCCAAGTCCATAGAGAGAGCTGAGCAAATGTTCCACAGTCCTCACTGAGGCGGAATCGTTACGTAAAACCGTACACAGGCGCGAGCTGAACACATTATCGGTGCTGGCCGAAATCTCTGGGTGGCCGGGTAAGTCCGTACGCACAAAGGTTATTCCGGAATTGGCCATGGCAGGATGAATGGTCATCTCCACGCTCTTTCCGGAATGAAGCCCTATGCCGCGTAGTGTCAAAGATTGTTTCAGCGTCTTTTGAAGTCCGCTGAAAGTTTTATCCAGTTTTTTTGCAAGTGTCATTTTCTTGTATATCCTGGTGAAATTTCGGCCATATTGAACTGCCGCTATCACTTTGTCAAGATCTCGTGCCACCTGAATCATCTTTCCGAGGATCCTTTTTCATTTCCACCGGAATCTCGTACGGATCATGCTTTTGACCATGTGTGTAACAATAATTATTCATTTTTCATTCCCACTCGATGCCACCTTTGATGCGCCTAAGCCAGCCTACGGGACAAATCATCTACTCGAACCAACTCGTGGTGACCTTGCGGTATTTGAAAAATATTGCTAGTATCGGCCCTTGTTCATCTGGACGAACTGGATTTCGAATGAATATCGCGCCCATCGCTAACGTCCCACACCTAGACAACGGAGCCATCGATCTTGGCTAACGATGACAAACAACTGGTAAAACGCGCCAGGCGTGGTGACTCTCAAGCGTTCAGGATACTCATGGAGAGATACAAAAGAAAAGTGTACGCCATAGCTTTTGGCATGGTGCATGATCCCGAGGCGGCCATGGATGTCAGCCAGGACGTTTTCGTAAAGGTCCATCGGTACCTGGGTTCGTTCCAGGGAAGCTCCAGTTTTTACACCTGGCTGTATCGCATTGCGGTCAACGTCAGCATAGACCACCTTAGAAAAATGGGTAGACACGACATGGTGGACTACGACGACATGATCCAGCGTCGGGAACCTGACGATCAAGAAGCGTGGATAGTTCCCACCATCCTGGACCAAAATCCCCTCAAGGCATACGACCGAAGGGAAATGTCGGACCGAATCGCAAAGGCATTCGAGGAACTCTCGGAAAAGCACCGTTCCGTGCTGATGCTCCGTGAAGTAGAGGGTCTTAGCTACGATGAAATAGCGAAAACACTGAAAGTTCAAAAAGGAACGGTAATGTCCAGGCTGCATCACGCCAGACGCAACCTTCAGAAAGCCCTGGGCTCCTATCTCAAGGAAAGAGGAGGAAGCCTTTCCAAGCTGGCGGTTGTGGAGGAAGAACCCCCTGCCTCAGGCGTGGCTGAAAAGGCTTCGGGAGTCTGAATCATGGCGGACCTATGCAAAATGGACCAGGCGCTGATCGAACAATACCTCGATGGGGAATTGGGTCGAGCCGAAGCCATGAAAGTACACGAGCACATAGACTCCTGCTCCCACTGCAAAGCCAGGACAGAGCTACTTCGTCTGAGTTCAGAATTATTAAAAGATCACATGGAGCAGGCAGTACAGGATGCTGATTTTTCCGGGTTCGAGCAGAGTGTGCTCCAGAGGCTGGAGACATCCAAACGACCGGGAGCAATCAAAAGCCTTGTGCTATGGATACAGGAATCATTGGAAAACCACCTCGTAGCGTGGGTCGCGGCGACGGCTGCCTCTGTTGCCTTATTACTCATAGCTCTGTTGGGTCCATGGTCGTCCACGTCCTGGAATACACCTTCAACCACACATCAAACAAGTATCATCACCACGAATCCCGACTCGACCAGGACGGCGAGAGCAGATAACGACGTAATAATCGACCAACTGGAATACCAGGGTAAAAAGTCCATGATTTTCACTATTTCCAAAAACAACACCACGGTGATCTGGATGTACGACTTCGACGGACCTGGATCAAAAAGCAGCGAAGGGGACGAGATATGATCCGCACACTGAGCATTTTGTGCTTGCTGGCTTTTTTACTGACGACACCAGCCAAGGCCGAAGATCTGAAAGCGGACATAAGCATAAGGGTGATCTATGCGGTAAAGACAAAAGCAAAGTCCATGGACCCTGCCCTTTCAGACATCAAGGCCGAATTGCTCGCCCTGCCTTTCGACAAATTCAGGCTTCTCGACAAGCTTCAGACAATCATTCCCATCAACTCCACGGTGGAATTGCAGTTCCCTGGAGACAGGTCCATTTCCGTCAGGTTCCTGGGCCTGGATGTCTCGGGCGAAAAAGACATGTTGTCACTGCAGCTATCTATCAAGCCCAGGTTGAACATGCGCTTGAGGGTCGCGGACGGAGGAAGGACTCTTCTGGGAGGTCCCTCTCACCAGGACGGAATCCTCTTCTTGGATATCACTGCGAAGATGACTGACGAAAAATCATCCAGCATGGTTCAACCGGCCGGCACCGACATTCTCCAGGTCAACAAGAAGCAATCAGGAACGAAAAACAAATAACAAGGGAGCCCTGACTCATGAAACTCATGCCTGCCGCACTTTCGCTGGCTTGTTGCCTGCTCTCTCCTTTAGTACTTGCTCAGAATGCACAGTCCATAAAGAACTCGGCAGGTGCGCCACTGAAAGACTCCTTAGGTAACTTAGGTGGAGACCTGAATTATGAAAACATCGGAGGTGATTCATTCATCACCCTGAACCTGGGACTGAACATCGACCTGGGTCAGATAGGTTTCGGCATCCAGGCGCCTCTTCGCCTGTTGGTTGCAGACTCCGACCCACAGTCAGACCCCATTGGGGGAGTCATCAGGAGGGAAGATTGGGACGAGTGGACGGACTTTCTCAAGATCTTGAGATTTTTCAGGTACGGCAGAAAGGGCCAACTTCTGTTCGTGCAAGTGGGAGACCTCCCAGGCGCCACCATCGGGCATGGAACCATTGTCAACCGGTATTACAACAACACAGACATCAATCACTACAAGATGGGATTTCAACTGGACGTAAATACCGACTATGGTGGAATAGAAACCCTGTTCAACAACGGCTTCATCTCCAACCTCATAGGAATACGAGGATTCGTACGTCCTTGGTCTTTCGTGGACACAGAATCGTACATGAACAATCTGGCGGTGGGATTGAGTGTGGTCACGGACTGGGCCGCACCATACTGCATCGAAGGCGCTGACCCACAAACAGGCTCACGTACAGGTTCATGCCTGCCGGATATACCCAGTTCGTCCGTGGTACCGGCTTTTGATGAAGATGGCAACCTGCACACGAACTCCACCAAGGCTGCTACCGTCATGGGTGGAGACGTGGAATTTCGCGTACTGAACACGTCCATCGTGTCCATTACACCTTATATCGACTTCAACGGAATCGTTGATGGAGGCTGGGGCCTCCATGCAGGGGTACTTGGAGTTGTGCACATCCCGGTCATCTCCATCGACCTGAACGCCAGGGCCGAGTACCGTTATTTTGCCGGTGACTATATACCGGCGTATTTCGATTCGTACTACGAGATCCAAAAGTTCTCTTACCCGTTCAAAGACGAACTTGGAGTGTTCGGCGGAGGCGAGCAGAGCAGGCCCAAGCGAAGAGTGGTGGAAGAGCTTGGGAAAATCTACGACCATGGTCTAAACGGTTACTACGCCGAGCTGAACCTGGACATTCTGGGCTTGGTGCAACTGGGCGCATCGTTCGATGACTATGACGGCCCATACAACTCCAATCTCCGCATGTACCTCTCCGTACCGGCCCTGGAAGTTGTGCAGTTCGGCGCCTATTACTATCGGCACAATTTCGAGGGTGCTTCAGACGCTTTCGATCTCGACGACAAGAGCCTGTTTCTCGTCGAAGGCCGTTACAAGTTCCTGGGCTTTCTGTACGTGGTACTCCAATACTGGCGTATATGGGAGTTAGACACGGACACGTCCTCTGACACTTACGGCGATTATGTACCGGTGGACGACTGGTCCGTGGGCCTGGGTGCTGCCTACCAGTTCTGATGATTTCGCGGTCGCGACTGTCCTGAACCGACAAGCATTTATGAATAGCGAACAAAGCCGCAGGCAGGACCGTACCTTATGTCACCTGCGTAGGTCCGCGACAGGCGTAGCTGCCCG
>CAYSLH010000305.1:0-5962 GCA_964431605.1 uncultured Myxococcales bacterium | reverse complement strand
ATGCCTTGTTGGAGACACTGGAGGAGCAGTCGTTACCGCACGAGCCGCAGTTGGGATTAGCCGAAAGATCCGTTTCACACCCATCCGTGGTGTCGTCGTTGCAGTTATGCCAAGATCCGACGCACGAATCATATGTGCAAGAACCAGAAGCATTGCAGTGAGGATTCACCGCATGTTGCACGTCCTGTGTACAATCAGCCAAATTATCACAGTCCGGGCCACAGGTGGTGTCTCCTGAGAGATCGATTTCACATCCGTTTTCCGGGTGGCCGTCACAATCAGCGGATCCGTTGTTGCAGGACGGGGTACATATTCCGGAGATGCAACTGGTGCTTCCGTTGGGGTTTACGCATGCAAAGTTACACGTTCCACAATGGGCTGTCGTCGTATTCAAGTCGGTCTCACATCCATCGGTTCTTCCCCCGTTGCAGTCTCCCCAGTTGCCCGTGCAAGAAGAGTAGTCGCAAGAGCCCTGGTTGCAATAAGTGCCTGTTGCGTTTTGGACTTGGGTGTTGCAGTCGACTGTAGCACAGTCCGCCCCACCACAATTGGTTGTCTGCCAAATGTCTTCTTCACACCCGTTGAGCGGGTTGTTATCACAGTTGGCATAACCGGCAGTGCAGGAAGAGAAAGAGCAAGTTCCACTATCACAGCTGATGCCAGTTGCGTTCTGTATGGTGGCTGTGCAATCCACCCCTCCAGAGCACTCATCGCCACAGTCCGTGGTTTGCCATATGTTCCTTTCACATCCGTTTTCCGGGTGGCCGTCACAATCAGCGGATCCGTTGTTGCAGGACGGGGTACATATTCCGGAGATGCAACTGGTGCTTCCGTTGGGGTTTACGCATGCAAAGTTACACGTTCCACAATGGGCTGTCGTCGTATTCAAGTCGGTCTCACATCCATCGGTTCTTCCCCCGTTGCAGTCTCCCCAGTTGCCCGTGCAAGATGAATAGTCGCAGCTACCACTATTACAATATATGCCTAATGCATTGTGAACATCATCGTTGCAATCACGCCGGTTTTGACACGTGGTGCCGCAACTACCGGTCGCCCAAATGTATGTCTCGCAGCCATCCGATCTGTAGCCATTGCAGTCAGCGTAACCGTCTTGGCAATTGGTATAATCACAATGTCCAGATGAGCACAAAAGCCCCGTTGCGTGAAGAACCGTTGTGTTGCAGTTTACCCTATTGTTGCAATTGGTTCCGCAATCTGAAATCTCCCATATGTTTTCCTCGCATCCGTCTGACGTATTGTTGTTGCAGTTGTCATATCCATCCTGACAAGAGGAGTATGAACAATGACCACTTGAGCAAGTCTTGTTGTTGGCGTGTTGAACCTGGGCGGTGCAGTCGACTCTATTGAAGCAGTTGGTTCCGCAGTCTGAAGGCTCCCATATGTTCTCTTCGCACCCGTTGGTTCTGTTCGAATCGCAGTCTGCAAAAGAACTGGAGCACGAACTATAGTCGCAGGAACCAGAGCTACAGGTTTGTCCGGACGCGTTTTGAAGTTCGGTTGAACAGTCTTTCATGTTGTAACAGTCGGTTCCACAAGATGAGGTGTTCCACAGGTATGCCTCGCACCCATTGTTAGGATTTCCGTCACAGTCTCCATATCCAGGATCGCAGGAAGGAGAACATACACCAGAAACACATTCGTTGGAGCCATGATTGTTGGTGCAGGTATTTCCACATTCTCCGCAGTTGCTTTCGTCCGTCAAGGTGTCTACACAATGTGTGCCACAACAGTAGTTTGTGGGTGTATCGTCGCAATCAGGGCCGGTGCCTCCACAGGAACATTGTCCTGCAGAGCAAATTTCGTTATCACCGCATACATTTCCGCAACCTCCGCAATTTTCCCGGTCCGAACTGAGGTTCTTTTCGCAACCATCACCGTCATAATTCATAGAGACAGCTCGATCCAAATCTCCGTTACAGTCTTCGAAGGGATCCGTGCATGTATAGTCGCAGTTATAAGGCCCTTCGCACCTGGTCCTGGTGGAATGGGCTCTCGCTGGACAAAGCACGTCTATGTTCACCTGGTCATCGCCATCAGTCAGCCCATCACAGTCGTTGTCTCTGCCGTCACAGAGTTCGTTGGGGGGATTATCCAATGTGCATTCGTATTCGCAACCGTCTCCTTCGTCGGATCCCCCAGGTTGGTATCTATCATTGTTCAAGTCCCAGAAGCCATCCTCGCATTCCCAACGACAGATGCCATCGACGCAATTTATCGTATTTGTATCTGTATGGGGTTTTCGATACTGCATGCAATCAGCGGTGGCTTCCGGGTGTTGATCGATTGTCCCGTCGCAATTATTATCCAGTCCGTCACACAGTTCTGTCTCGGGTCGTTGACAATCATGATCTACCCAACTTCCGTTTTCACAAACGGAGACACCCCTTTTACAGATTCCCCTTAGGGGATCGTCTCGGTCAGGACAGCGAATTTCGGCTCCGTTATTACAGATGCATTTGTCATCCACAGCGTTATCCACAACACAATCACAGTCATTGTCCAGGTCGTCGCAAAAGTCGGTGGTCTCCTGAGATACGTAGCAACTGGAGGAACAACAGAGGGGAGGATTTTCCTCGTTACATCTGGTGATATTTTTTGGATCAGATGCGTATTCGGCGTAATCAGAGGCGCTACAGTCTACCCATTTTCCATCAACGCATTTTTGCTTGGCTCCAGAACACACGCCGCAGTTTCTCGAGCAAGACTGCTTGATTGTGACGTTGTCGATTATTTCATCACAGTCATTGTCCCTGCCATCACATAGATTGCCTTCAGAAATTTCGTTACATACGGCTTGCTGGCCTGGTTCTGTCGGGTGGTTACATCCATTGGGAAGCACTTCTCCTTCACATATACCCCAGCTCCCATCAACACAGCGTTTTTGGCCGTCTCTGCAGATTCCGTGGTTTCTTCTTTCAGGAGGGCCGGTAAAACAAGCCTCCCATGTGTCCACGACGCATCCTCCACAGTCGGTGTCTTTTGTGTCTACAAAGCCATCACAGTCGTCATCGATGCCGTTTGTGCAGGAAAAGCAATTGTAGTCTCCTTGTTCATTCGGACAAGATTCGGGATTTGGGAGAACCGCATCCTTACAGGGTCCCCAAGTGCCATTGCATTCTTGAGTTCCAGGAGTGCATGGACCTCCTTTGATTTCTCCTGCCCAGTGTGGCCAGCACTCCCGAGAAGTTCCCGCTTCGCAGGGGCAGCCTTCGTCCGTGGTGCCGTTGCAATTGTTGTCCAGTCCATCATCGCAAGTCTCTTTTGCTTCAGGGTGAACTGAAGGGTCATGATCGTCACAATCTTCGGGAACATAGAATCCATCCTCGTCCTCATCAGAACCAGAGTGGGTCAGATCCAGGGTAGTGGTGGCTTCGATTATCTTGTCCGGTATGAACTGAAGTCCATCCAGGGATCCATAGGCTACCTCTCTGAGGTCTCTCAATCCGGTCGCCTTGATGGAAATAGCCTTGTCTTTGTACTCCTTTTTTGCCGTAACCAGGATCCATAATTGGTTTTTAGGATCTTCAGATTCGGGATCAAGGGTTTTAGGTTCCAACCAGCGGACTGTCTGGGTTGCCAATGGGCTCTGCTGAGTCGAATCTTCGGAATATATCCGGAGTTTTACCTCTTTTATTTTGATTTTTATGCTGGTGACACGAACCCAGATTCCAGTTATATAATCCCCTGAGCAACTTGGCCCGGTAAACAATGCGAGCAAGCTGATCCCAAGGAAAAATACAAAGTTGCAACACTTGTGTTTTTGGCTTCCTGCCATCTCTACCTCGCTTTACCCAGATGGGAAGCACCTGATTTAGGTTGATTCTAACCCACTAGAAATCCAATCATATCCACTAGGTTAGGCTAGCATGTGGTTTTTCTTCAGGTCAAGGGTGAGCTTGACATGGCGAGATCCGGCATGGTAATAGCGATCCATTCAATTCAATGGGTTACAACCCATTGAGCCACTTGCTGCGGAGGCATCATGTCCGTTTTGCCACGTTTTGTAATCACGATTTTGTTTACTGTGAGTTTCGTTCTTCCGGGTTTTTTTGCCAGAGCTCAACAACCTATGGAAAAAAATTCGACGACAACAAAGGATGCACAAAAGCCGAAAGAAAAAAAGCCAAAGCTTCAAGCAGCACCCGAGGTTGGCAGTGACCAGCATGGCGAAGATAAAGGGGATAAAACACAGAGCCCGGGTCTTTCCCCTGTCAATCCGGACAAGCCCCTTGCTCCTATGGATGACGAACTTCCGCCTCCTCCCCCTGGTTTCAAAGAGACTCGTATGGATGAGGTGGAGATGGCAAAGCCTCCTTTGAACTTGCTGGATCTCCATGGTTACCTGCGTTTGCGTGGTGACCTTATGAACGGCTTGGATCTGGGACTCGAACCACGTCTCGGCTACGATGGAGAAAGGGGTGCGGCCTATCCACAGTTTCCGAAGCCCGCCACGGGAAAGGGGGACACAATCTCCGGTGCCAATATGCGTTTCAGGCTGGAGCCCACAATAAATATATCTGAAGACGTACGCATAATGGCTCAGATAGATATGTTGGACAACATCATCCTTGGTTCTACCCCGGAGGGTTATCCCAAAAGCCTCTATTATCCTTTGGTGGCGTTCAGTCAGGGACAGCAACCCCCCGTAGAAGGCGTAAACTCCATAAAGGACAGCATTCTTGTAAACAGGGTCTGGGGCGAGGTGATGACCCCCTTGGGTTTGTTGCGCTTCGGAAGAATGGGCTCGGAATGGGGTCTGGGCTTACTCGCCAACGATGGTGGCCCCATGCATTATGACCAGGGACCGCTGGTTACGAGAAAAGATCCATTCTCGCCCACAGGGCATTGCTTTGATTGTGATTATGGCTCCACTGCTGATCGCATAATGTTCATAACGAAAATTTTCGGTCATTATATAGTCCCAATGATAGACTTTACCTCCGAGGGACCTTACTTTACCCATGTCAACGAGTGGGGTGGGCAACCTTTTGATTTTGATCAGCTCGACGATGTCAATTCTTACATCCTGGCCATTGCGAAAAGAGACAAGCCTGAAGATATAGAGCAGATGCTGCGTCAGGGGGATTGGTCGCTCAATTATGGTCTCTATTTCGTCTTCAGGAACCAGGCGTACGATGCCATAGATTATCAGACTCAGAGTCCTTACGATGGAAGAAATCAGACGGTCACGAATTACGCTGTAAGGAACATGGAGGCTTATATCCCGGATCTGTGGGCCAGGTTCATGATGGGCAAGTTACGAATAGAGGCCGAATTGGTAGCCATCTTCGGTAAGATTGGATATGACGCCCAAAGTGGTTCTTTGGATGGAGATGGTAATCTCATAGACATAACGGAAGTAAAAGGGCAGCAAATAAACGTCACCCAGATAGGTGGTGTCATCCAGGCCGATTACCTGATGTTGGATGATTCTTTGAAGTTGGGTATGGAGGTGGGTTTTGCCTCTGGTGATGATTCTCCTGGCTTTGGAGTCAGGCCCTTTGACGAGAAGCAATTCGAGCACTCAGAAGGTGACAATGACATCAATAACTTCAGGTTTCATCCTGACTATCACGTGGACCTGATCCTGTGGCGACAGATAATAGGAACGGTGACTGACGCCGTCTATTTTAAGCCGTCTGTTCAGTACAACATAGCAGAGGGGCTTGGAGCAAAAGCTTCTGTGATTTACTCTTCTGCTATCTATTCCGATTCCACTCGTGGCAAATCTAGTCCCCTTGGTCTCGAGTTGGACGTGGATCTTTTCTATTTCTCAGATGACAATTTCCACGCCGGGCTCAGTTATGGACTACTGGTGCCGTTTTCAGGCATGAACGATCTGGGAAGAAACGGTGTCGTGGATTCAGGCGCCAACGTAGAAGAGTTCAACAAGGACACAACGGCGGATTTAGCCCACCGGATAATGGGCCGGCTGGTGCTG
>CAYSLH010000304.1:0-6032 GCA_964431605.1 uncultured Myxococcales bacterium | reverse complement strand
GGCATGGCGTCATTGGGTCGACTACCTGCGCTCCACCGATCCGCAAGACGTAAAGTTCGACAAGGTAAAAGGAGATCTGCTGGCACTGACAAAAGCAAAACCGGACAGTTTCCACGCAGCGCGTTTTCTCTCCATGTTGTTCAAAAAAATAAACGACAAGGCCAACTACGAAAGATTCCTGGTCAAAGCTCACAAGCTTGACAAACACGACGTGGAGACAGCACGAGAACTCAGACTTTTCAGGGCCAGAAAAGAAAAAGCCGAATCAAAGGGTAAATTTCTCGGGATCAGATTCAAGAAATCAGACGACTGAAAATCCTGCACTAAAAGTCTTCATCCATCAAGCAGACAGGTATTCAACCAACGCAGCTCTCTCTGCTTCACTGAGATCGAGAAACTCTATACCCATGCCTGCAGCTTTGGTGTCGTTTTCAGTAATGTCATCCTTGTTGACCCTTACCACCCTTCCCCTGGTGCGAATGGCGAACGATGCTCCGGGCAATACAAATGACATCAAGAGGATTTCACCTTTTTCGAAAAGCAAGTCAGATTTGAGAAACACCCCTCCGGCGGAAAAGTCCAGGCTTTCAAACTGCAATTGTCCGCCCATGGACTGATCGCCAACCTGGATCTCCACATCCAACATGTGTCGCGAAAAACGACGATGTTCGCTCTTAGCGCTCAAAACAATACTCAGCCAGCTTTTTCTTCCCTTATCTCAGGAGCGACGTAGCGAACTTTTCCTGCGGCTATTTCTCTCAGGGAAATGATGGGTAACTTGTTTTTGGCCCTTACCAACGGTGTGGCTCCATCGATGAGTTGCCTGGTGCGACGAGTTGCCAACATGACCAGGGCAAACCTGTTGGGCACTTTCTCGAGACAATCTTCAACTGTCACTCTTGCCATTTATCAACCTCCACTCAAGGACACAGGAATATACGGAATCACGATCCAAGTATCAAGAGATATTTACTTTTGAGCAAATTGAAATACATAAACTTCACCTATCCTCTGCAAGCTCTCCCATGCCCAACAATATTGTAGATATATTGTGAGACGAAACGAGGCAAAGGTTATGTCTTGCATTGCCTAAAACCCACGTGCTGTCCTTGCCAACGGGCGCTATCTTCAATGAGCCAAGCACGCCTCCATTTTCATCGAACAGAGTCACGGTCTTTTGGGGCAAATCCAGCCCAGTGGATTTCAAGTTTTTTTCATTGGCAACAGGACCCAGCCTCGTAGCCTTTAGCTTTGCCAGGGAAGAAAGCATAGCCTGCACCTTGTATTTTTTTGCGGGCTTTGCCACCGGCGACACCAGGGACCAGGTGTATTCAGTACTTTTTTCTTTTTTTTTGCCTTCCCCACGGTCCGTCTGGGAACGCTCCAATACGAGCAGTCCTTCCTTTCCATCTATCTTTATCCTGGCAACCTTCGAAAAATCCAGGTCCAGCAAATTTCGGAATATGAGATCCTGCACCCCTTTGTTCGCAACAGCAAACAGGTAAGAGCTGATCTTGGCCACTGGGCCAAGAGGTTTCGCGATACGGGCAAAGACCATTTCCTTGTTGGACTTCAAGGTGCCAAATCCCATGTCTATGTCCACTTGCGTGTCATCTATCATTACAAGGAAAATCTTCAGGGAAGGTGGGTCGAGGCCGTAAGCTCCAAGACCCGCGTGAGATGCGGGAAAGGCTTTGGCCCGAAGATTTGCAAGGGCATTGAGGATCTTTTGAACCTCCTTATCATCGGCCCTGTCTGTCAAAGGAGCCACGATTTTCCACTTGCCATCCTTCCTCGCTAACTCGATCCTTTGATTTTTAGCGGAATTCCCCGGCTTTTGTATGATCAGACCCTTGACCCTGGAAGCATCCAACCGGAACAAATGCTTTTCTCTCAGGTCAAATGTGCTCTTTATCAGTGAATCTTCCAGATACCCCTTTAGCAACATAACACTACTTGTGCCCGTCACCATGGAGTAGATTTGATTGTCAAAGGAAGTTTTGTTGCCTATCAGAAGTTCCTTTTTTTTACCTCCTTCGAGAAAAAGAATCCATTTCACACGTGGCTTTGACAGTCCGAATTTTTCGAGAGAATCCGCATCCGAGACTTCCACTCTGTCTTCAGCGTCCATACGCTCAAGCACGCCGAGTAAAGAATTTATAGTGATGGAATCAGCCGGAGCGTCAACTGGTTCCAACATGTGCCATACGGGAAGCTGGTTTGCATCAATAGACCTTTTCTCTACAATGGTATGAGTTTGCCCCTTGACCATCTCTATCTTCGTAACCTTCTCCTTTTCGAGATCGAGGGCGAGTTTTGCCTTCATTTGGTCCAGACGGGCTGTCTTTTGCTGGCGATACATTCCAAAATAGGCAAAAAGAGCCAAGGAGCCCACCAGGACCAGGCCTGCAGAGACCTTTACCAAAGTGCGGGCACGGTAAGTCATCATGTCCACCTTCTCATTTGCCAGATTGCAATCCCCAGGGTCAGGATCAACAATGGTAAAATATCCGATGAGAAAAACGTGATAAACTTCATCTGGTCTTCGTCCAACATGAGCCACGATGCTGCTCTAAACTTGGGACGTATGGTTATCTTGCTCTCTTCATGTGTCAACCAGGCAAGGCTGTTCATGAGCAAATTTGGATTAAATGGGTACCTGAAATTGGCATCCACAGCAAACTGGGAAGATCCAAAGACCACCAGCTTCATTCCCTGCCTGTCCTTTGCTGCGGGAGATGACGATGCACTGACTGCAACCGCCATGGAAACAGGGCCTTTTATATCCCTACCTTCGTCAAAAGTAGGCGCTTTGTCTTTTTCAATGGGCGTGGTCTCTGCCCAGGCGTTATCGGTGGAACGAACCAACTCCGTCACATCCAGCCCTTGAGGTGACGCCCGTCTTCTTACGGATCTAGCCATTGGGAACACCGCCTGAAGCTGGTTCAGCACCACGACACCAGAACGAAAAAATTTTTTGAACACAGGATGGCTCTGTGGATATTGCTGTGGATCAGAGACGATCATAAAAGGAGACTTGAGTCGGGGATCCACCAGCACATCCCTTCCAACCTTCACTCCATAAGCGTTGAGCAACTCGTTCAATGAAGAAGAATCGCCCGCACCGACGAGAACCATGGCGAGCCCACCTTCATCTAAAAAATTTCTCAGGGTAACAATCTCTTCCGGCGCAAAATCCTTTTTTGCACCGGCAACCACAACCACCTTGCACGTTGCAGGTATCTTTTGGTTTTCGAGTAACGATAGGCTCTTGGCTTCATATCCCTCTGTTTTCAAAGATCCTACCCAGAGGGTCATGCTGGCTCTTGGATCATCTCCGGTAATGGAATCCTCTCCATGTCCCATGGTAAAGCAGACCTGATTCGTAATCTGTGAACTTTCAACCTGCATCAGGGCCGAGGTCAAAGTCTCCTCCGCTGGTTTTCCCGGTTCGAATTTAACCCTGCTTTGCTTACCCCTGTATTTGAGAACGATACGGGGACCGCGTAAGCTGATGGAATACTCTTCGACCAGGTCCGGTCGTTGATGAGGATCGATAAATTCGTATACGAACTTGTCCGACGCATATTTGTACCTCTGTAAGAACTCATCCAGGCTGGAAAACTCAGGGTCTCCAGGCCCATAAAAGGCCCGAATCTCCACAACGTCATCGAGGGAGTCCAGAACATCCATGGTCTGCTGAGACAGGGAAAAAACCCCTTCCTCTGTCAGGTCAACCCTGTGGGGGTGAAGATAAAAATAGTAATTGACAACCACCAGGCCGGCAAAAGCCAACGTGATGAATAGCAATTGAAAACCGGAATAAAATGTCGATCTTCCCCCAAATCTGGCTTTTGGTGCTGCCCTGGCGGTAAGGGCCCAGAAAGTAATTCCCACTAATGCGAACACCAACTTCACAACGGCCACCCAGGTCATTCGCCAGTCCCATAAAAACAAGGTCAAGGGCAGCGATACCAATGTCACAACTCCGCAAATTCCCAGGATCCGTCCTGTCTTGGCCATCATGTCTGTTCCCCCTTATCGCCAGCGCTGGGCTTCTATGGTCTGGTGCGTCAAGAACAAACCGAACAGGGCCATGGATATAAAATAGACGAGATCCTTGATATCCAACACTCCTGAAGCAAATGAACGAACATGCTCCATGGCGCTGACATTGAGCAGGACATCCCTGGTAACACCAGTATTGTCAGCAGCAGCCCAACCGATCATCCAAAACAGCATCAGCACACACCAGGTGATAAAAGAGGCGATGATCTGAGAAGAGGTGACAGACGACACGAAAAGACCCACAGCAGTAAATGCAGCTCCCATTATAAACACACCCAACAGCCCGGAGCCAACCGTTACCCAGTCCACTGACCCCATCTTTGTGTAAGCCTGTATCAACATGGGAAAAAAAGACAAAATAACTGTTATTATGAGCACCATGACCAGCGAAGCCAGGTATTTTCCCAAGGCGATATGCAAAGGTCGAACAGGGCAGGTCTGGAGCAGTTCAAAGGTTCTCATTCTTTTCTCTTCGGCCACCAGGCGCATGGTGATAAACGGCACGGCGAACACCAGCACTATGGCCACGTTGTATACCAAGGGAGAAATCACGTAGTCAGTCAGATTCAACCGGTACAGGTCCTGTGGTCTCATGGACTGGGTCATGCGAACCATGCCCACAAAACGGCGCAGCAGCCTCAAGAATAAAAAACTCGTAACAAAGGTAGAACCTGCCAACACCACGTAAGCCACGGGTGTGGTGAAGGTCACACGGAGTTCTTTCATCATGATCGCGATAGTGGTTCTCATTCAATTACCTCATTCCTGGGTTAGCTCGGAAAAAGTCTGCTCCAGGGATTTACTGTCGGCGGTGAGGTTTTCAAGGGTGTCATCCGCAACCACCTTACCTCTTTTTATTATGAGCACCCGCCTGCACAGCTGTATCACTTCCGGAAGAATATGAGTGGAAAGAATCACAGTGTGCTGCTCGGCCAATTCTCGAATCAAATTTCTAATCTCTGCGATCTGGTTGGGATCCAGTCCAATGGTGGGTTCATCCAGGATAAGGACCTCTGGTTTTCCCAAAAGCGCCTGGGCCAACCCGACCCTCTGCCTGAACCCCTTGGACAGATTACCTATTAGCCTCTTTCTTACATCCACGAGTCCACATATTTCCAGGACCCTGTCTGCATCCTCCCGAAGTTCAGATCTCTTAATCCCCTTGATTCTCCCTACGAATTTTATAAAAGACCCAACATCCAGTTCCTCGTACAAGGGAGGGACCTCAGGCAGATAGCCAACACGACGCTTTACCTCGAGCGGCCGCTCGAAAACATCGAATCCTGCCACCTCGACCTTTCCGGAAGTGGCGGGAAGGGCCCCCGTCAGGATGCGCATAGTAGTTGTTTTTCCAGCGCCGTTAGGCCCAAGAAATCCCAACACCTCCCCCTTGTCCACTTTGAAGGATATTCCGTCCACAGCCACCTGCTTGTGAAAGCGTTTCGTAAGTTCAGCCACTTCGATCATGGGCCCAGGTCCCTTCTTGTTTTTGCTCACCCTGTGGAACAAACCAGGGAGAAAGAAGATTCCAATTATAGTCTCCTGGTTTCAAAGCATTTTCCTATGCACCGGATATCCGATGAGTCACCTGGTGTCAAGGATGACAATTTGCAACTAACAAGCTATCATTGACAAGAAAGGCCAAAATGGAGGTCACCCATGAAATACCGCACTGCTTGGATGCTTTTTGCTTTTTTTGTTCTAGCAGGATGTTCAACGGACGTAACCGGTCCGGACAGATCCCCTGTGGCCCAAGCAGGGTTCGACAGGCTTGCAAATATCGGCCAGGAGGTTGTCCTCGACGGCAGTTCATCATGGGATCCGGATGGTGACCCCATCGACTTCAAGTGGCGACTGCTGTACGCACCGGCTGGTTCATCAGCCCAGCTTCAACAGGGCCCCACTGATAATCTCACCCTGTCACAGGCAAGCATTGTACCTGATGTCCAGGGAACATATATGGC
>CAYSLH010000303.1:5742-6042 GCA_964431605.1 uncultured Myxococcales bacterium | reverse complement strand
AGGGATATGAACCCGACCGAAGCCGGTACCGAAAGGTTTTCACCGCTTAGCCACAGAGCAAGCAATCCACCCACCAGCGCAAGGGGGATGTTGAGCAGTATGAGTAAAGCGTTTTTCAGGGAACCGAAGCTACTGAACAAAAGCAGGCATACTATGAGTAATGTTAGAGGAACGACGAGGGCCAGGCGCTTGTTCGCTTCCTGTTGCAGGCGAAATTGACCGCCCCAAACCGGCATGTAACCTGGTGGCAAATCTACCTGTTCGTTCATTTTGGCCTGTGCCTCAGCCACGAAGGAACCT
>CAYSLH010000303.1:0-5732 GCA_964431605.1 uncultured Myxococcales bacterium | reverse complement strand
ACTGGATGGTGATGAAACGCTGGTTGTCTTCACGGGTGATCTGTCGTGGTCCTACAACCTCCTTTATTTGGGCTATTTCAGCAAGGGGCACCCTCTGTCCATTGGGAGCTTTTATCAGTATTTCGCTGATCTTGCGTGGTGTCGAACGGTCGCCTGTGGGGTAGCGTACATAAATCGCGAATCGTCGTATCCCCTCGAAAATTTGTCCTGCCACTTGTCCACCAACAGCTGCCCGGATAACGTCCTGGACGTCGGAGATGTTTATACCGTAACGTGCTATAGCTTTGCGGTCAGGTCTGATAAGGAGCTGAGGTGAGCCGGTGACCTGGTCGACCTGGACATCGGCGCTGCCATCTATAACTCGTAGAACTTTCGCAATACGGTTTGCGTTTGTTCGTAGTTTTTCCAGGTCATCTCCGAACAGCTTTATGGCCAACTCCGCACGAATCCCCTCCATCAATTCGTCCACGGTCATTTGAATAGGTTGGGTCAGGTTGACCAGTACTCCCGGAACATCGCCGAGTTTGTTTCGAATGAGGTTCTCGATGAAATCCTGGTCTCCTGCCTGGCGCCATTGGTCTTTAGGCTTGAGCAACACATACATCTCAGCCGAGTTGATGGGATCGGTATGTGCTCCGACCTCTCCACGTCCTATACGGGTGATGACTTCCTTGACCTCCGGAATTCTCAAAAGACGACGTTCCACGATCATGGCTGTTCGCTTGCTTTCGGAAATGGCAATGGAAGGAGCCATGGTCAAGCGAACGATGACAGTGCCTTCCTTCAGGGTTGGTGTGAATTCACTACCAAGGAATGGGAAGACGGCAAATCCTACAAGCAAGAGTAAGACTGCTACAACGACGGCCAACCATCGCCTTTTTACAAAAACGCTTACAACTGGTTCATAGATTCGCTTCAAGAACCGAACCACTATGAACTCCTTGGGATGGGTGGAGCCTTTGGCTGTACTGGAACGACGCATGAAAAAGCTTGCGAGCATGGGCGCTATCAAAACAGTAAATACCAGTGAGCCTGCCATGGCCAGAGCCACTGTATAGGCCAAGGGGCGGAAAGTCTTGCCCTCTACCCCCTGAAGGGTGAACAGGGGTAGGAAAACAATGATGATGATGGTTACGGCGAAAGCTATGGGGCGCGCTACCTCCCTGCATGCTCTGCCCACCAGGTGCAAGAATCCTTCGTCGTGGCTGGATCTTGTCAGCATCCGGTCTATGTTTTCCACCATCACCACCGCACCGTCCACCATCATTCCGATGGCAATGGCCAAGCCACCGAACGACATGAGGTTTGCTGATATTCCAAAGAGGCGCATTCCCGCAAGAGCGAATAGAATGGAGAATGGAATGGACGCGGCCACCACCAAGCTGGGACGCAGTGCCCCTAAAAACAGCAACAGCACAACAGATACCAATACCACTGCTACCAACAGGGCATCGGTGACCGTGGACACACATGCTTGCACAAGGTCTTTTTGTTGATAGTATGGAACGATCTGTAGGCCATCCGGTAGAATCTTGTTTATATCCTCGATCTTTTTTTCCACTCTTTCGATCACAGCCGATGAGTTTGCCCCGAATAGTTTCACGACCTGTCCCGCCACCACTTCCCCTTGGCCGTTGCGGGTCTGTAAGCCAAAACGAATGGCTCCTCCGATCTTTATTTCTGCGAGATCTCGCAAGTACACCGGGCGACCGTCGACTGTTTTGACCACTATGTCTCCAAGGTCTTGTTCTCCGTTGGCCAGACCAACCGAACGGACGATTAGTTGCTGGGAGTTTTTTTCAATATACTGTGCACCGACATTCAGGTTGTTCGATTCGATACGTTCGATTACCTCGGTCAATGTCAAGTCATAACGCAACAGCGCATCCGGTATGACTTCTACGTGATATTGTTTTTCGAATCCACCTATACCGAGTACTTCGGTCACGCCTGGAACGGTCTGCAGGTGGAATTTTATCACCCAGTCTTGAATTGTTCTAAGCTGTTCCAGGCTGTAAGTGCCTGTCTCGTCGCGTAAGTAGTAAAACAACACAAGGCCCATGCCTGTGGATATTGGACCCATTTGCGGATCACCGAATCCTTCCGGAATTTGCTCTCGCGCTTCGGATAGTCTTTCGCCCACCACCTGCCGACAAAAATATATGTCCATGCCCTCTTCGAAATAGATATTGACCACCGATAGTCCGAAGTTGGAAACGGACCGGACCTTGACTACTCCTGGAAGGCCTGTCATGGCCACTTCCACTGGATAGGTTACGTATTTTTCCACCTCTTCGGGTGCAAGACCCTCGGTGAGGGTGAATACCTGTACGAGGTTTGGTGATACATCCGGAAACGCATCTATGGGCAGGCTTTTATATGATAACCAACCAACCCCCATCATGGCGACAGTCACAAGCGCGATGAGTAGCCGATTGTGTAGTGCGAAATCCACGAGTTTGTCTATCATGGTACGCTCCCGGAGGCTCAGTGGCCGTGGCCCTCGCCAAATGACTCCTTCTCCATTTGGGCCTTGAGTACGAAAGCGTTGCTACTGACGTACTTTTGTCCTTCCTTCAATCCTTCGAGGATTTCCGCGAATTGGCCGTTGACGCGCCCAACACGAACAGGCACTGATTTGAATGTGTCTCCGTCCTTGACGAATACACACGTTTTACCTTCAATCTCCTGCAGTGCCCTGCGAGATACTGCTAACTTTGAACGTATCTGGCCGGTTCGGACCTTGCCCGTTACGAACAATCCAGGTCTATAGATGCCATCGGGATTGTCCAGCACCACTCGAGCCACGGCTGTGCGAGTCTTGCTGTCTATGGTTTGGCTGATGTAGGAAATACTTCCCGTGACCGGAGCGTGGCCGGAACCGATATGGATTTGTACGATTTGGT
This sequence comes from uncultured Myxococcales bacterium, assembly GCA_964431605.1. Taxonomy (GTDB): domain Bacteria; phylum Myxococcota; class B64-G9; order B64-G9; family B64-G9; genus JALVPF01. The sequence continues at coordinate 2,826 of CAYSLH010000303.1, read as the reverse complement.
CCTGATGCAAGGCCGCGAGATCTTTTTGGTATACCACGAATTGCACCCAGACCTTGGTGAGATCGGCCACGATGAACAATTCCGATTCCATATCAACCACTTCTCCAATGGCAGCATGCTTGGATATTATGGTTCCGGCAATGGGAGAACGGATGTCATAGCGGGCCATACTTTGTTCGGATGAATTTTTCAGCCTGGAAATATACTTTTCAGAAAACCCAAGGGCATGCAATTTTCGCTCTGCTGAGCGGAACGCAATGGCTGCTTCGGCCCGTGCTTGTTTTGCATCGAGATACTCCTGTTCTGAGGAGATTTTTTTATCGAAGAGGCTTTTTTCTCGTCTGTAGTTGGCTTTTTTCAGGGCGAGCATTTCAGCTGCAGCCAGGTAGTCTTGTTTTACTTGGGCAAGTTCGCGGCTCTCTATTATAGCCAGGGTCTCTCCCGCCTTTACTCTGTCACCAAGAACCCTGCGAACCTGCCTAACGATACCTTGTACCGGTGGGTTGACATGGGCCAGCCGATCTGCATTGGGCACGATTTCACCTGCCAACTCCAGGCGCTCGTCCATGTTGGCCGGACCGGTCAAAGACAAAGAAATATTAAACTCGTCAATTTCTGCCTTGGACAGCTTGATGGCTTCAGGTTCTTCATGCTTGACGTTTTTATGGTCTTGTTCGCGGTGGTTTTCTTCTGTGGTTGCGGACGCGTCAGTACAGCCTGCAATGGTCAGAGCCGCAAGCAAAGCAACGCCAATGTAAAACATCAGGAATGTTTTGGAAGAGGTGTTCGAAGTTGTAACTTTCATGGTCTTTCCTCCGTGTCTTTTTTTCGTGCCCCAATGGGTCTGCCCAAACGGGCTTCGATTTTTGCGATTTGTTTGTAGTATGCGGCCAGCGCCGTGATTCTTTGCATCCTTACGATTACCAGGGTGCGTTGTGCATCCAGTAGATCCAAAATCCCCAGCTTGCCGCTGCTGTATGCCTCTTTTGTGGCGTTGAAAACCTGGCTTGCTGATGGAAGCACTTGTTCATCGAAAGTTCGGATCGCTTCAAATGCCATTTGCAAGCGCCTGTAACTTTCCGCCAGGGACGATTGTACTTTGAGCAAAGCTGCCCGTTTTGTTTCTTCAGTCGCTTTTATCATCATCCTGGCCTGCTCGATGGAGCCTTGGTTTCTGTCGAACAAGGGAAGTTCGATTCCCAGCCCGGCCACTGCTGCAAACTCCCCGTTAGTCTCGAATCGTTGTACGCCCGCCGAAAGCTTCAGAGCCGGTACGGCCTTTGCTCTTTGAAGTTCGAGCAACATTCGTTGCCTCTTTATTTTGGCTTGGCCGGCGACCACTTCAGGCGCTGTTGTCGCGGCTTTGGAGAGATTGCCAAAGGAGGGAAGCTTGCCCGGGGCCATGAACTTGGCTATGACTTTGCGAAAAGTTGCTTTACCGTCACCCCACTTGGCGGCAAGGCGAGTCCTCGATGTATCCAATTCGTTGGCAGCCCTTTGCACCTGCAACTGGCTTCGGGCTACGAGCACGCCGATTTTAGTGAGGTTCAGCGGAGACACTTTTCCCGCCTTGACTCTGGCATCCACTGCTGCTGCCACTTCATTGGCCAGGCGAAGGTTCTGCCTGGTGAGTTCCAGCCGCTGTTGGGCTGCTGCCACGTCTATGAACGCCAGTGTCGTGGAAGCAAAGACCTCCAACCGGGCCATTTCGTAATCCCATCCGAGCAACCTTGCATCATATGCGGCAACAGCTTGTCTTTTAGATACAACTCCCGAAAGATCAATTGCCTGACTCAATCGCAATGTTGTCAGGGCAGAGGACAATCCTGTTCGGGTCTTTGAGCCTGCAAACTCTTCCATTTCCAATTCCACCTCCGGGTTATAGTAAAGGCCGAGTTGGAGTGTTTTGGCGTCTGCAGCCCTGAGTTGCCATGAATAAGCGGAAAGTCTTGGGTTTCTTTCCAGGGCCGCGCTCAATGCCCCGGCCAGAGTGATGTCACCAGTAACAGGGGGTTGGTTTTGTGACACGGCCTTGGTTTTCGAGTAAATCTCAATTATGGGACTCGACGGCGCCATGGGGCTGGGAAGGTTTGCGGCACAGCCGAACCAAGTGGTAATGGTCAGCGAAATTATTGGTATAATGATATTCGAACGCATTTGCCCAACAGCTCCTTTGACGGTTGTGCCCGGCCGCGGGCCGGGTTCGCAGAATTTATTTTGTCTGTGGTTTTTAGCTAAACGATAGATGTAACGATGGGACTCAAGTCAGGGATACAACAGACGACCTCAATGAGTTTAGCATGGGTGAGTAACTGACGGATTGTTGCATCGAGGTTTTTTCAAACTCGGTCAGAGTAGTGATGGAATTTTCAATGGAATGCAGGAGCGTGTGGTTTATTCCTGAAAAGCAAGACGCAGTTGCAGCATTCAATATGGACGATACCGGGACATCCGTACATTCTCCGCATCCATCGCGCATTGAATCCTTTACGGATTTTTCGTCAGGAGATGGTGAAAAAGCCTCGAGTTGCGCGTGCCCAGGGGCGAGACAAACAACTAACCCTTCACTCGCGACCACAGGCGCAGCTATCATAAGGATTATCAATAGCCTTGATGTGAACTGTGCTTTGGATCTATGAATATGTAAATATTTATTCATCTTTTATAGTTTGTCTTGTGTTCATGGCAATGTCAATTATATTCTATAAACTTAGTAGAGAATAGCTTTCTGCCTACAAAAAATCAACCCAAATTTTGGAATCGAGGACTGATTTTCCAGGATTTTGAGAAAATTTCACTTGACTCTGAACCTGTTAGCAGGAATAA
>CAYSLH010000302.1:0-6049 GCA_964431605.1 uncultured Myxococcales bacterium | reverse complement strand
AGGTCTTTACCCGTCCCGGATTCTCCTTCGATGAGGATGGATGCGTCCGATTCGGAAGCACGCTCTAGTACCGCGAAAGCTCTGCGCATGGGTAAGCTAGTGCCCAGCAGACGACCAAAAGACGTTCTGTGGCTGAGGGGAAAAACATCTGTTCCTTTTCCTAACTCCAAAACCATTCGGGTATGGCCAAGCTCGATACGCTCTCCTCCTACGGCCATGACCTGCATTATTCGCAACGATTTGACGAACGTTCCGTTTTTACTGCCCAGATCCTCTATGAAGAAGCCTTCTTCCATGGGCTTGATTCTCAAGTGACGCCTGGATACGGCACTGTCGCTCAAGACGAGGTCGCAATCCGGGGAGGTTCCTATAACGATACCATCAGGTTTTATTGTCACGCTCTTTCCAGAATCAGGGCCCTGGTCCAGGACCACCTTGGCCCTCCTCATCTCCCAGCTACTCGTCATATCGTCCCTGGTGACAATTCTCGAGATCGTTACAGGTTCGGACTCCATGTCGGTCTATTCTCCATGGCTGTACACAAAACAATCATGCTACCGGATCCGGTTTTTTTAATATACCAGGTCCAGGACATCTGCCAAGCAAGCGCTATGGAAAAATATTACCAGTGTTCAACTGTGTTGTCTTGATCATGTTTGTAGATTTTTTCTCCAGCCGTGATCTCTAAGGCAAGGCGGTTTTCCACTCTGGGCAAGGGGCAGGTGGCAAAGGAAGTAAAAGCACATGGAGGGTTGTAGGCTTTATTGAAATCCATCACGACATGTCCTTGGGCATCCTTGGTGGCGACAAGGAATCTGCCACCACCGTAAGTTTGTTTGCCGCTGGTGGCGTCTGCGAAGACAAAAAATAATTTGTCGCTGCCCTGTTCCGACGAAGGTTGAAGAGAGTAACTTTCGGATCCCACAGTGAAACGCACCTCTCCCTGAATCTTTTCTTCCACCGTGGTTCCAATGGCCGTGTTTACCTGGACCGTTCGCGCTCGAGAGAAAGGAACGAATTTCCCTTCGATGCGCCACTTTGTGTCTATGGGAAAGTATTCAATCCCCTTGAATGATTTCAACGTTTTAGCTTGCCGGTCGAATAATCTCAGAGCTTTTCTGCCTCCCCTGTCTATGATGAAAAAGGTGAAGTCTCCTGCGGTGATCATATCCGGTTCTCTCTTACCTTCTCGGTCTGAAAGCAAGAGCATTTCAGAGACGGGCTTATCCCGAAATTTGGCATTCACACCTTTCGTTACCGAAAGATAGACATCCTGGCCCTCCAGCCTCAACGTTGCCAAGGTAGGTGCGGCGCGCGATGGTAGCGTGATATCCGATGAGGGATCTGAACCCATGTGGTTTGTACCTGGTTTGAGCCAAAAAAGTCCTGCTAGCCTCAACCAACCCAGTTCGCCCTTGAGTCGTCGAACTCTATGGGCACGCCACTGCTCGATCTCGTCCCTGTACGACTCGTCGACAGTGGAACGAACTTGAGCTGCTGGATGACAACCCGTCGTGGTCATGACAGCACAACAAACCACGGCGAGGCGGCTAATTTTTTCAAGCGAAATACACATGCTGACCTCCTGAGCTCTATAGATGGTAGCGTTTTCGCTTTCAATTGCAAGGCGGATACCTATTGTTGCATGGAAAATAGGTGGATAAATTGCTATGAAAAATGTTGATGAGAGACAGAGTTCAAAATACCAGTCGTTTGTGGTACCTCAATTCCGGTTTCGATCTGGAATTGTCAGGGGAACTCACACATCATCTTCATGGGGCCATCGCCCAAATGACGCACTGGTTCATACCTGCTGCGGCTCCTGGTGATTTTGTCCTGGTTGATCTGCCGACCCCTGCAGACTTCTTGGACTACCTGTCCGGGATAGGTCTTGCTCCTGCACGGTCTGTCGTTGGGAACGCTCCGTCAGGACTCTCGGGCGAAGCATGGGGTTGGAGTGAATCCAGCGTCGAAAGATTGCTGACCCAAGGAGCGGAGGTTTGTCATCCTCCACTTGGCATCGTAAGAGAGGTAAACTCCAGGGCCTTTTGTCACAAGATTGGAGTGGAAAACGACCTTGGTACTCCGGGAGCATACCTCGAATCAGATCCGGCGAGGCTTTTGGATGAAAATCCAAGGCGCTCCACTCCAAGTTACCGAGGTCCCATAGTCATAAAAGCCATGCATTCCAATGCCGGTCGCGCAATGACAGTACACCGCCGAGACCAGTGGTCGGCAAAGCAGGTCTCCTTTTTGAAAAAACTTTCGGCTTGCGGACATGCCGTGGTTGTGGAACCTTGGCTGCAACGGGTCGCCGATATTTCCACCATGTTTTATTTAAATGCCTCAGGACAGTTCTCTCGGGCCATGCACTACTGGACACTTATCGGTCCCGATGGTCATTGTGCCGGTGATTTCATCGAACCAGGCACCGAGGATTTTGAGAAATGGAACGAAGCATTGGCGAGATCCATGGAAGTCGCCGGCCGAGAGTTGTCTCTTGCCGGTTATTTTGGACCCGTTGGATTGGATCACTTCCTTTACAAAAGCCGCCAGGAGATAAAGCTGGCTGCGATGGTGGATATCAACGCTCGGCATACCCTTGGATCGCTTGCCGTGGCCTTGCAAGGTAAATTGAACCCAAAGAGACCATTGCTCCTAAGGCTTATCTCCAGGAAAAAGCACCGTTTACCTGGTGATTACGACAGCTTGAAAAAACTGCTGGGGGATCTGTGGTGGAGTCGTCAAAGAGGCCAAGGTGTGATTTTGCTTACGGCATTGCGTATAAAAAGCGGCGGAGCCATCGTTCAACCAGCAAGGAGTCTGTTTTGTATCCAGGCTGAAGACAGGGGCTCTTTGCGCGCGATGTATTCACAACTCCTGGTGAGAATTGGCAATAAACTGGACACAAGAGTGCCTTTCGAGTTGATCGATACAAGGTGAAGCTCTGACATGACTGCTAATCGTTATATAACTTGACAGGTTCGGACTAATCGTAAGAACATCGAACCCAGCTTTTTGACCAGGTAAAAGCTTTCTCTCGACGTATCTGTGGTATAATTTCCAAGTCTGTTATCAGGGCTGGAGAATATGATGGCAAATGGCGTTTTGATCGTTGACGATAGTATGGCGTTGGCCAGGCAACTTGAAAACATTCTCTCACAGATGGACGGATTGGATGTCGTTGGAATTGCTTCGAACGGCGCGCAGGCAATAAAGATGTACAAGACCTTGAAGCCTGATGTGGTTTTGATGGACATTGTCATGCCATTGATGGACGGTTTGCAGGCGTTGAGGACCATGTTGAAATTGGACTCTTCTGCAAAGGTGGTGATGATCTCTTCCCTTGGGGGAGTCGGCTCGAAGGTCGAGGAGGCACTAAGACTGGGTGCACAGAACGTAATATCCAAACCTTTTGACAAGGAACAGATTTACTCGGTACTTGCGAAAATTTTTGAATCTGATTCACACGAATAGGGAGCAGGCGGTATGGGTATTCAATTCTTTGGCGAGTTTCTCATCGAACGATGGGTGATCACCCGAGATCAACTTCTCGAGGCCGTGGAGTTGCAGGCATACCGCAATAGCAGGTTTGGAGACATGGCGGTGGAAAAGGGCTTTTTGTCTCAGCAGCAGGCAAAACAGATCAATGAACGTCAACGTGTGGAGGATATGAGATTTGGTGACTTGGCTGTAAAGATGGGGTTTATGTCCAAGGACCAGGTGCGTACCATTTTGACCATGCAACAGAATAATCATCTTTTTTTGGGTGAATCTCTACTCGAGTTAGGACACATCACCGAAGATATCCTCGACAGAGAACTGGAGTTTTTCGAAGAAGAGCAGAAGAAGCTGGCAGATTCCAAGGTGCCTGTCCCGGAAGGCGTTGAGGGATCGCAGGTGGTTTCAGCATGCATGGACTTGACCCGAAAGTTGTTTTTACGTGTTGGTGGAATGATCATTAAGCTGGGAGATGGACGGTTTTTGTCAGAGGCTGAATCGGATCACCATGAGTCGTCTGATCTTCACGTGCTGGTCTCTGTCCCAATTGTGTCTGGTGTACCTGTGAGATATATGTTAGGAGTGTCTTCAGAGGTGGCGGTACAACTGGCTACTAGCATCATAGGCCAAGATGCAACCCGCGAATCCGAGGCATTGGTGGAAGACGCAGTGCGGGAATTTTGCAACATGGTTTGTGGAAATGTCGCTGCCAGGCTGGCGAAACAGGGGTTCGAGGTGGACATCGGTCCACCTGAATCACTGGAAAAAATGCCAGTGGCTGACGAATTAAGAGGTGTTGTTCATTATCCGGTACGAGTGGCCGCAGGGATTGTAGATGTCCGTTTTTTGGTTTTACGTACGGATAAAAACGTTACTTCAGGGTAGCGAAGTTTTCATGGAAGGCTTCATGAGAGCAGAATTGGAGTTACTAAATGTACCAGGTTCAATTGGCGACTTTAGGTGTCTGGGAGCTTTTGGTCATCCTGGCCATAGTGATGCTGATCTTTGGCGCGGGAAAACTTCCTCAACTCGGAGATTCCCTTGGAAAGGGGATCCGGAATTTTCGTAAATCTTTCAAGGACGATCCCAGAGAAGTCGAAGCCGAGGCGAAACGTGTCAAAGAGCCGGATTCTGCCGCACAACTTCCGTCATCCGGAACCGATGCAATAAACACTGATACAATAAACACTGATACAATAAACACTGATACAATAAACACTGATACAATAAACAAAGAGGCGCAACCAACCGAGTCTCGCGTGGACAAGTCCTAAAATAGTCCGCCGTTGAGGCCTTATTACAATGTTCGGAATCGGCACATGGGAGTTGGTAGTAATATTGATTCTCGCATTGCTTCTGCTGGGACCTGAGAAGTTGCCAGATGTGGCCCGCAAGGTCGGGCGCAATATCTACAAGCTCAAAAAGACAGCGGAAGAAGTTCGTCGGGAGATGGACCTGGACGGAATTGGTCGTGAAATAAAGCACCAGTTGTTGGATGATCCCGAGATGGAAAACCTCCGCAAGGATCTGGATATAAGATCCGACATCAGGCGAGCCATGCAGGATCTGGAGGATCCACCGGAACTTCCAGACCCTTACCGTGAAATCTATGGTATAGATGAAAAAGATGCTTCTGGTGAAACCGAGCCGGTGGATGGAGGCCATCAGAAAGAAGACGACAGGGGTTCCGGAGGGGATGGGCTGGCTGGCTGAATCAGGAAAATACTGGCACAGGGCCGGCAATTTCTTGCCGGGCTTGCTCGTCTTTTTCACAGTCCACACCAGTTTTGCTTCACAAGTGCAGGTCGATCTTCTGACCATAGGTCAAGGCTACCAGACACGGACAATCACGGGAGAGCTTCTCGACAGGAACCGCGTGACCCAGTGGGCATCTTTGAGTGCCGTGGACATGTGGGGAGTAAAAGGAATAAGTCTTCAAATGCAAATGCGCTTTGATACCGACTTTGGTCTGTGGCGCCAGGGCTCGGGCGGCAATACGAGCAACCTGCAGTTGATGAACTTTTTGTTGATGATGAAAGGACTGGCTCCTTGGTTCGATGTAACAATAGGACGTCAGGTGCTATTGGATGAGATAGATTTTCTGGAGTTTGACGGTATTGATTTCCAGATACGTTTACCTCTGGGGTTGCGTATGGGTCTCGAGGCAGGTTTTGCGGTGCGTGACCGTACATGGCTCGGAGGTGGAATGCTTGAACTCGATGGTACAGACCAGGTGGATATCCCGGCTCCTGTGATCGGGGCGAGTCTCGTTTATGGTTTATCCTGGCTGCGAGCTCGCATGGACTACCGGAGGGAGATGCTATGGGAACAAGGTTGGCCCATCGAATCAGAGCGTGTTGCCTTGGGGGCTGGGGTTGATTTCTTCCAACATAGAATCGGTCTGCAAGGTGGCGCATCATACGACCTGGCGCAGGATGAATTCCAGAGGATCCAGGCACATGTCTGGGCCAAGGTCCATTGGCCTTGGCGCGGGGTCAGGGTCGAGGCCGGGTTTTTGCAGTCGAGGCCGCATTTGTCCCTGGATTCA
>CAYSLH010000301.1:0-6098 GCA_964431605.1 uncultured Myxococcales bacterium | reverse complement strand
CTTAGACGTGGACAAACTCATGCCGTGGCATTACCAGGATCCGTTTTTCCAGGAGTCTCCGAAGCTGAAGGGGGTGGACCTTGATTCGTTTTTTGCCGGCAAGGACCCCAGAAAGATTGTGCAGGATTTTTATACCTCCATCGGTCTGGACCCGGCCGGCATTCTCAAACGTTCGGACCTCTATGAAAAACCCGGAAAGATGCCCCATGCATATTGTACCAACATGGACAGATCGGGCGACATACGTATTCTCGCCAACCTGCGTCCGGACGAACAATGGACGTCTACTTTGATGCATGAAATGGGACACGGGGTATATGACCTGTTTACCAATCCCAAACTGCCTTGGCTCCTTCGGCAACCTGCCCACTCTTTTACCACCGAGGCCATAGCCATGATGTTCGGCAGACAAACCCGAAATCCCCAGTGGCTCATCAAAGCCGCTGGTGTCGATCCCGAAAAGGTCAAGGTCGTGGAAAAAGACATCACGTTCAACCAGCGCCTGGGAATGTTGGTGTTTGCTCGCTGGGCCATGGTGATGATGAATTTCGAGCGCCAAATGTATGCAAACCCGGACCAGGATCTAAACAAGCTCTGGTGGGATCTGAAGGAACGTTACCAGTTGTTGCGTCGTCCTGAGGGTAGAGATGAGCCGGACTGGGCCTCGAAAATCCACATAGCCGTTTGGCCGGCCTATTATCACAATTATTTACTTGGCGAGTGCATGGCCAGCCAAGTCTTGGATTATCTCGCCAAAAACATCGTGAAATCCAAAGACCCTAACCACATAGACATGTACGGCAACAAGAACATAGGTACTTGGCTGAAAGAGAAGATTTTCGCTCCAGGCGCCAGCATGCGATGGGACGAACTGCTGAGGACCGCGACAGGCGATACGCTCAATCCCAAGTTTTTTGCCAGTCAGTTCATCGAGTAAACGGTCGGTTCATCCCCTGCTGTCGTTGTAGTCCACGATTATCTTGTTGCCGAAGCGGTCGATTATCACTCTTCGTCCAGCCCTGGGGCGGGGTCGATCTTCGTCCAGGACCTCCCAATTGCTGCCAGGTACCTTGGTGGAGTGGCCACGCATGGGGGATGTAAATGGATCAAATGGTGCTCCGTATGGTGAGCTTGCATCGTCATATCCTGGATCACCCATGAACTGCCTCGCTCTTGCCGTTCCCTCTTCTGCCATGGACATGATCAGTACAAACCCGGCGATTACGATCAACCAAAACGACCACACTGCGCCCACTATGGCCATCCCCATCGCGATCCATCTGGCTGTCTTGGCTGCCGTGGTGGTGGCTTTGTAGTAGCCTACTTTGCGAGCTAGGATGGCCCTGAGTATCCTGCCTCCGTCCATGGGGAGCGCAGGCAGCAGATTGAAACCACCCAGGATGAGGTTGACCTTTGCGAGGGTCCATAATTGCAAGGAAGAAGTAGCCAATGAAAAGCCCCAGAAGCCTAACCCCAGGATGATGCTCACCACCGGACCTGCAGCCGCCACGAGTATTTCATCCCCAGTGGTTTTTGGGGCTCTTGTCATTTTCGCCATGCCACCGAATGGATAAAGGGAAATATCTGCTATGGGCAACCCCTTGGACCTTGCCACAAGGGCATGGCCGAGTTCGTGCATAAGTACCGAGCCGAACACGGCGATCATCAGTGCCAGTCCTTGAATACCACCGCCGGATAAGACCATGAGTCCCAGGAATATCACCAGGCTGATGTGCGCCCTGACCGGAATTCCAAACAACGTGGCTATGTGATACGACCAGCGCATTTTATAATCCTTTCTGTTGTCATAATGTTGTCATTATGCGGCATTTTGCAAGTACACAAATTGGATCCAGGTCTGGACTAAGGCCATGCTTCCTGTTATCAGTATTCGTGCAACCACACATGGGAGATGCACAAATTGATGGATGCCGTGGTAAAAGATGCCTCTGTGGCAGATGACGAAAAACGTGCGGAACTTATGCACGAAAAGTACCGGCAACTCGTTGCGGAGATCTCTAAGCGGATCGTGGGCCAGCAAAATGTGGTGGAGTTGTTGCTCACCTCCATGTTTGCCGGTGGTCACAGCCTGCTGGTGGGTGTTCCCGGGCTTGCCAAGACCATGCTTATTTCCACGTTGGCAGAGGTCCTGGACCTGGAGTTTGCCAGGGTACAGTTTACCCCTGACCTGATGCCTGCTGATATCACTGGGACAGATGTACTGGTGACAGATACAGCTACGGGTGAGCGTTCTTTCAGGTTTGTTCCCGGGCCCATATTCACGAATGTGCTCCTGGCGGACGAGATCAACAGGAGCCCTCCAAAGACACAGGCGGCGCTTTTGCAGTCCATGCAGGAACAAAGGGTTACAGCCGGGGCCAAGACCCATGAACTCCCTGTGCCGTACCTGGTTTTTGCAACCCAGAACCCCATCGAGCAGGAGGGAACCTACCCCTTGCCAGAGGCGGAGCTCGACAGGTTTATGTTTTACATCGGGGTGGACTATCCAGCCCCGGATGAGGAGCGCCTCATAGTGCGCGACACCACCGATGCCCAAGAGCCGGTGCTGGGCAAGGTGCTGGGACCAAAGCAAATCGTTGAATTTCAGAACCTGGTCCGGCGAGTTCCTGTTAGTGATGAAGTCCTGGGTTATGCGGTTCGGTTGGTAAGGGCATCCAGACCAGACGAATCGACCGCTTCTGACATGATAAAGCAATACGTGTCCTGGGGCGCCGGGCCCAGGGCAAGCCAGTACCTGGTGCTTGGTGGAAAGGTCCGCGCTTTGCTCCAGGGGCGATTTGCAGTCGGTGCGGATGACATCCGTGCTATGGCTCGCCCGGTGTTGCGTCACAGGATCATTGTGAATTTCCACGCAGAGGTCTCGTCTGTAACGCCCCTGGACCTCGTGGAAAATCTTTTAGAGGTGATCAAGCCCTGAAATTTTCGTTTCCATGCTTAGCGATTTCGCTTCTTCTGGGCATGCTCCCGGCACGGGCAGGTTCGCCGGCGAGTGAATCTAGTCCGAAAGAGCAGTTGGTTGAGACCAGGGGTGTTTGGGTCACCCGATGGGATTATCATACTCCCGAAGACGTATCGAAGATAATGCAGAAGCTTCAACGAGCCGGCTTCAACCAGGTCTACTTCCAGGTAAGAGGAACCGCCGACGCTTACTACCACTCTACCTATGAACCCTGGGCCGCAAGCCTGGCAGGAAAACTGGGCCGCGATCCTGGCTGGGATCCGTTGCAGGTGGCAGTGGACGAGGCCCATAGACGCGGTCTTCAATTGCACGCATGGATAAATTTGTGCACCGCTTGGAAAGGCACAAGTCCACCTGGAAGATCAAGGCCAAAACATATCTTGAGAGCCCATCCCGGATGGAGGGTCAGGGACAATCGTAAAAAGCCCATGCCATATACGGACAGAGCTTACGTGTTTGTCAACCCCGTTCATCCAAAGTTCCAGGCTCACCTGGAGTCGGTGGTGGCTGAGATTGCGTCTTTTTACCAAGTTGATGGAGTTCATCTGGACTACGCACGGTATCCGGGACGAGATTTTTCGTATGATGCCATCTCTAGAAAGCTTTTCCGAAAGGCCCGGAAAAAACAACCTGGGCTGAGACGTGGAGATTGGCAGAGGCAGGAGCTGAGCCGGCTCATCAAGAGGCTGACCCAAAAGGTTCACGAGGTGCGTCCCAATGCGGTAGTCAGCGCTGCTGTCACAGGTATCTATCGGGACAGGTGGAAGTGGGGTGGGGTTACCCAGGGTTACGTGGATTTTTACCAGGATTCCAAGGGCTGGGCGGTTTTAGGGGCTGTGGATTGCCTGGTGCCCATGATCTACTGGCCGCCGGCACGAAGGCCAAAGGCTCGTACTGATTTCGTGACCCTGGTGGACGATTTTTTACAAGTTGACTCTGAAGTTCAGCTTTTGGTCGGGATCAATGTGGAGGCTGGTGGCTTCGACGTCTTGACAAGGGAAATAGAGTTGGTGAGAAAAAGGGGCCTGGATGGAGTTGTGCTGTTTGCTTATTCAGGTCTTGTAAAGAGAGGCTGGTTGGAGCGACTTGCAAAGGGTCCATTTGCTTTGCATGCTGTAGCAGCCAAGGTGGAAAGACCCACGTTGTTGGATCGATTTTTCGATGTTGCTCAAACCACCGGTTCGGTGGTCGTACGCAAGGTTCAGCCGTTGTTGGCAAGCTTTGAATGGATCGTAACTCGTATGCCCATGGCGTTTTTTCTTTGTAGCCATCCGTCACAGGAAGATGAAAGTAACAGCCAGGAAAGTGGGTATGAGGATGGCAACGGACCATAACATGTAACCGAAAAACGATGGCATCTTCAGGCCTCGTTCTTCAGCGATGGACTTGACCATGAAATTAGGGGCATTTCCTATGTAGGTCATGGAGCCCATGAAGACCGCTCCAAGACTTATGGCCGCCAGTAGAATTTCGTCCACGCCCGTGTTGGCGACTTTTCCAGCAAAGCTGGGAATATCAGGGTTTTGCGCAAGGGCGAAGAACACCACGTAGGTAGGTGTGTTGTCCAAAAAGGATGAAAGAGATCCAGTTGCCCAGAAGAAGCTCTCGGGACTGGCCACTCCGAGCTCACCACCTCTGGCGTGGAGGATCAGGATTGCCGGAATCATGGTGGCGAAGATTCCCGCGAACAGGGCTGCCACCTCCAGTATGGGATAGAAGGTGAAGTTATTGGCCCTTCGAAGCTCTCTGGATGTGCCGAACCAGGATACTGCGGCAAGGGCTATGAGCACCCCTTCGCGAAGAGGGAAGGCTTTGAAGGGTAAGTAGTTTTCGTTCAGGAACGCAACACTCAGCACGACCCCCACCAGTAGGGGACCATTGGTCCATACCCCCAGTACATGGGTGGGCTTGACTTCCAGTTTGTCTCTGGTCAGGGCTGCTATGGGCTCTCTGGTGTACATGATCGTATCTAGGATGAAGTACAACAGGAGCAAAAATCCCACCACCGATGCCCATTCCACCACAAGGTTGAAAGTCCATTCGAAAGGTACTCCCTTGAGGTATCCCATGAACAGGGGCGGGTCACCCAAGGGAGTGAGGCAGCCACCTATATTCGCCACCAGGAATATGAAAAAGATTACGGTGTGGGTGACCTTGGTGCGTTGTGAATTCGTGGCCAAAAGAGGGCGAATGAGCAACATGGCAGCGCCTGTGGTTCCCATGAAAGAGGCCAATATGGCGCCGAGAAACAAAAAGCCCGTGTTGACCAAGGGGGTTGCCCTCATGTCGGTCTTGACCACTATACCGCCTGAAATTACGAAAAGGGATGTGAGCAGTATGATGAAGGAGACAAATTCCTCCGCAGTGTGCAGAACCGAGTGATAATCCATGTAAAAGAACAATCCGAGCACGGGAAGACCCAAAACCGCCGACACGATGAGCTTGTTTTTGTTCGGGTGCCACCAGTGCTCTGCTGCAAGCGGCAAGATGGCAATACATAGGAGCATGATCGCGAACGGAAGAACCCAGAAAATGGAAAGTTCGGCTCCTATATGGCTTTCTTCTCCGGCCATGGCTGACGGTGACAATAGCAGCATGGCCAAAAACCCCATGGTGGGGGCTAGGATGCGGGTTTTTGTGAGATTGTTTATGATCATAAGCGTTGTCCTCCAATCATGCTCTATCGGCAGGAACTTATCACGCCTTGAGCGAAGGACAAAATTTCTGTTTTTTTGAGGAGCCAAGGCCCGGGTGATTTTTAATTTTGAATTTTACCTGGGTCGTTGTTGACCCAGTGACGCATGAGAAGTAAAGTTACCATATATCATTTATTCGAGGAGCAAAGAGCATGGACTTCGATGCCGAACGAAGGGATTCCCTTCGTGTCAAGCTGGAGCCTGGCTCGGTTCGCGTACAGCAGCCGGCGTTCCTGGCCGATTCAACGGTGGTGGATCTTTCCGCCACTGGTGGAGGGCTGTTGGTGCCGGCGTCTGAAGGAATCGAATCTGGCAAATTTGAAATGTCTTTATCATTGGGCGAGGGGGATGAATTCACAACGCGTGCCAGGGTGACACGTCGCGTGTCATCAGATAGTGGTATGCAACTTTTAGGAGTGTCA
>CAYSLH010000300.1:0-6113 GCA_964431605.1 uncultured Myxococcales bacterium | reverse complement strand
CGATTTTCACAACTGGACGAAGAGGCGAGCCGCGCTTTCGAAGGTCAGGACAATACCTGAATCCTACTGACTGAACTCCAGGGGAAACTCATAGCCCATGGACTTGACTGTCATGCCTTCTTCCTTGTGACCTGTAAACTTGGGGAACCTCCACTTGGCGACCCTGGGTGCAAGGCATTTTCCAAACTTGTGATTGGCAATTTCCTCTGGTTCGATCTCAACCTTGGCAACTTTGCCCGTGGTCTTGATCTTCATACCCACAATGGCATCGCCTTCGAATTCCGGATCCGCCTTTAGAGCCTTGCAATAACAATACTTCACAGTACGTAGATTTCTATTGACTACCGCTACAATATCCTGCTCGTCGAGCATATCCTTCACCCTTGTCTTGCCACGGGAGACAGAGATAGTAGAGCCAGGTCCAAAGGCCAAATTCAAGGTCGCCTCGGGAATCTCTTCACCTGGTTTGGCTGTCACCTTGAAAAAATTAGCTCTGTTTTTCGACAGCTTGGCGAACTTCGCCTTGAAGTCCTTACTGTCACCCGCAAAAGCAAAGGACGACAATGTCAAGGTCAAAGCAACCACTGTAAAAACATTAAAGGACCGCATGTCACACCTCCATCGAAAATCTGTCGCAGCTCATACATGTCTTTTTCAAAATTACCATGCAACGTGACAAACCACAATACAATACACATGCCGTGCCCCTACAATACACATGCCGTGCCCCTACAATACACATGCCGTGCCCCTATTAAACGTGCACGGTTTTGGGTACGGACGGTAGCAAAATACGCGCTGACCCGTGAATAATCATATCCGTGCAGGCGAATAGATCCGGATAGCACAATGGAGGTGCAAAACCATTCAGGATTCGTGCAGTCTCTTTATGTATACCCCCTTGCTAGTACGGTGAAAACATAGCTGAATCCAAGAAGGATTAGAAACACCTTGACACACTATATGTGGTAGTCTATTTTCCGAATTCTACAATATAGCGCGGTTTTCCTGGATTCCTTTCAATAGGAAAACGCGAGGGGAGTGCGGAAAAAAACCAACGAAATTTTTAGAAAACATTGAACAATTCAACGATCAGGATGGTAAAAAGTGGAAAAAATTCAGCGCACAAAGCAACAGATACCCTTATCGGTTTTTGAAGACTTGTCTCCGGATATGACAGCCACCTGGGACCCGGCCCAAGTGACTCGTGCCCTTATTCAGCAGCGATCCATAGAACCGGATGCCGCCAAAAAGATCAGCCAAGAGGTCGAGTTGCTCCTGAAGGACAAGGCTCCAGAAAACCTGACTCCCCAGGTCATAATTTCTGCGCTGGACGAACAACTCATTAAGCACGGATTTGATTCGGAACTACCCCTGAGTGAAAACGCTATCCGAGTTTTGAACAAGCGCTATCTCAGACGCGACAGAGAAGGCAACGTACTAGAACGCCCTAAGGACATGTTCGCACGTGTTGCACGCACCATAGCTTCGGCTGATTTGAAATTCGATGCGAGCGCAGACGTACACTCCACAGCGGCCAGATTTTACGAGATGATGACGGCTCTGGAGTTCATTCCAAACTCACCTACTTTGATGAATGCGGGCAGGGAACTGGGACAGTTGTCGGCATGTTTCGTGTTGCCGGTGGAAGACTCCATGGACAGCATCTTCGAGGCGGTAAAGAACACGGCCTTGATACATAAGTCCGGGGGCGGCACCGGATTTTCCTTTTCCAGATTGAGGCCTAAGGAAGACGTAGTCCAATCCACCAAGGGAGTCTCATCTGGCCCTGTCAGTTTCATAAAGGTCTTTGATGCGGCCACAGAGACTATCAAACAGGGCGGGACCAGGCGTGGCGCCAACATGGGAATCCTGCGTGTGGACCACCCGGACATACTGGATTTCATCAGCTGCAAGACTTCTGAAAAATCACTAAACAACTTCAATATCTCGGTGGCCATTACCGAAGACTTCATGAACGCGGTGGAGTCTGGAGCAGACTATGACCTCATCAATCCCAGAACAAAGGAAGTGGTCAAAACACTCAGTGCACCAAAGGTGTTCGAGACCTTGGTGCGTCTGGCCTGGCGAAACGGTGAACCAGGGGTTATTTTTATAGACCGGCTCAACGAGGACAACCCCACCCCTCACATCGGAACAATCGAGAGCACCAACCCTTGTGGAGAACAGCCTCTCTTACCGTTCGAATCATGCAACTTAGGTTCCATCAATCTCGGCAAGTTTGTCAGGGATGGCTCCATAGACCTGCAAGCTTTGAGCGCTACCGTACACGATGCTGTTCATTTCCTGGACAATGTGATCGAGATCAACCGCTACCCTCTTCCTGAAATCGAAAGGATCACCAAGGGCAATCGAAAAATCGGCCTGGGAATCATGGGATACGCAGACATGCTTCTGAAGCTGGGGATCAGTTACAACTCGGAAGAGGCCCTTAAGCGGGCAGAAGAAATAATGGGATTCATCCAACGCGAAGCAAGGGTTGCCAGTGCCAACCTGGCCGAAAAACGGGGTCCGTTCCCCACTTTCGAGGGAAGCATTTATGACCTGCCGGGCTCAAAGCCTATCAGAAACGCTACTACCACCACCATCGCTCCAACTGGAACCATATCCATTATCGGTAACTGCTCCTCTGGAATCGAACCGTTGTTTGGAGTGGCTTTTGTCCGAAAGGTCATGGACGGAGACGAGCTTGTGGAGGTCAATCCGGAGTTCAAGCGCATTGCCCGCCAGGAGGGTTTCTACTCGGACGAACTCATGCGAAAGGTGGCAAAATCGGGAACTCTCTCCAACGTTCCCGAGGTTCCGGAACGCTATCGAAAACTTTTCGTGACTTCTCACGACGTATCTCCCGAATGGCATGTGCGCACCCAGGCAGCGTTTCAAAAATATACTGACAACGCAGTTTCCAAGACGGTCAACCTTCCAAACTCGGCCACTGAAGCGGACGTGGCCGAGGTTTACAGGCTGTCGTACATCCTGGGGTGCAAAGGAGTTACCGTCTATCGCGACGGCTCTCGCTCCGAACAGGTTCTGAACCTTGACAACAAGGAGAAAAAGAACTCAGAGCCGGTACAGATCGTTGCCGCTCCAGCGCGATTGGTACCCCGCGAACGACCTGAAGTTGTTACAGGTTCAACGGTAAAAATGGCCACAGGTTGTGGCAACCTGTATGTGACCATAAATGAAGATGATGAAGGGATTTTCGAACTATTCACAGCTATGGGCAAGGCCGGTGGGTGCGCATCTTCACAGGCAGAAGCCATCAGTCGGCTCATTTCCCTGTCCTTGAGAGCAGGAGTGGATGCTGATGCCATAATTAGGCAACTCTCAGGTGTGCGTTGCCCATCGCCGGTGTGGAAGGATGGAGAGATGATCCTTTCATGCGCCGATGCCATTGCCAGGGCGCTGAAGTCCTATACCGCTAAAATGAAAGACCGGCTGGAGTCGAAAAAGGATCAAGCTCTTTCGGAGCCGGTACCGCTAAAGGTTGTCCAAGAACCAACACCACAGCAAGCATCGCCATCAGCATCCACAGAGCAAGCAGGGTTTGCCACGTGTCCCGAGTGTGGCAGCGCGGTTCAGCATTCCGAAGGCTGTATGCTGTGTCTATCCTGCGGCTACTCCAAGTGTGGTTAAAAAGAGTGGACAATAATTGTCTATGAATCCCTCAGGGCTGTTTCAAACACGTCAAAAGTCTTCTGATCGAACAGGCAAAAAATGACTTTTTCCAGTTTGCCGGCTTTGTTTTCTAAAAACTTTGCAGCCGTAGAAACGGCGACAGGTGCTGCCTTTGCTACCGGGAAGTGGTAAACCCCGGTGGAGATCGAGGGGAAAGCCACCGAGGAGCAATCGTGGGTATCGGCCAGATCAAGGGATTTTGCATATGCGTTTTTGAGCAAATCAACCTCTCCTGAATTCCCACCACGCCAGATTGGTCCAACCGCGTGAATCACGAACCTGACACCAATGTTTTGTAAATCATACGCCTCGGTAATCACCGCAGAGCCGGTATCACAGCCACCCACCTGCTTACAGGCCTTCAGCAGTTCAGGTCCTGCAGCGCGGTGAACTGCACCGTCCACACCACCGCCTCCCTTTAGACCTGAATTTGCGGCTGTGACAATGGCATCAGCCGCGACTTTGGTAATATCCCCCAACAGGAGTTCAATTTTCCCGCTTCCAAAAGCACGCTCCATGACCAACCTCCATATATCCACTAGCAAATACTACTGATCAATCTCCCAGGATGCCATCCATGAATTCGATGAAGACCTCCCTTGAGTAATTGGGCATATCATCTTTTAGCTTGAGCAAATCGTTTATGATGGCATAACGTTTCTTTCCCAGCCTCAAGATAGGATTGACCAACAGTTTCAACATGCTCTTGGCATCCTGTCCTTTATGATAAGCTTTTCTGATTCGGCCGAAGATCTGGGCCCTATCCACGGCAGAAAACTCCTTTTGAAAAAAATCATGGATTTTCAGCATGACTGCCTTCAAACTTGGATCCAATGGCTTATGAACCCCATCCTTCTCGATGAATCCATCCCTGAGGTCGACCACGACTTGTTGCTTCCGAGTTGGCGCTCTTTCAGAAGCCTTACCAAAATCGATGACATTTTCGTTAAGGGGAACCTGTGCAACATGGGAAGAAAACCTTTCCTCCGTTTTCCCAGATGATGGAACTGATTTTTTTTTCGAATGTCTTCTCTTCGTTGACCGTTTGGCTCTCTTCTTTTCCCTTTTCCCTCTGCTAGTATTACCCTTATTCGCGTCCGGCACTACCGTATCCACGGTCTGAACGCTGCCGGGCATCTGGAAGGAAAACTCGGGCGAAGTAATGGAAGGAACGTCCATGGACCTTTGTCCTGAAAAGGAAGAAGGGGGCGCACCAGGAACAGGGATGTCGTCTTTCTCTACCCTTTTTTTCATGTCAGCTATACTTACTGGGCCTGAACCATAAGCACTGCTGCCATCCGTAGAGATGAAATCCAGTGTGTAAGTTTGCTCACCTGCGTTCGATTCAGTCTGGGCTAGCAACGAATCCAGGTCAAGCTCCGGTATCTGTGGCAGATCGATCTCCGGCAAGTCCGGCAACACAATGGAATCGAAAGAATCGGAATCCCCCCTGGCTTGCGTCTGTTTTTTTTCAACTACAGAATCCTGTGAATCATTATTTTCTTCTGCAGGCTCATCCGTATCCACAAGCTGCAATTCGCCTGTCTGTGCAGACACCATGGCACCCAAGACCTCTATGTGGTCATCCACAAAAGACAACGATTTGATCCACCTGACAGTCATGTTTACAGCTTGCATTCGGGTAAGCTCTAATTGCCCGACCGCAAATATCTCACCGGCTTTGCTGCTCTTCAAGTCAAGCCCCTTACGTTCAAACAGGTCCTTGAGCATGGAATAATCTGGGACAAACCGTTCCGGCACGTCATAACCCACGACCAATATTTGTCGGCAACCATAGAGGCTAATGCCAGTCACAACCGAACGAAGAAGTTCCTCTCCCCCGAATCCTCCGAATGCCCCTGGCAAGCGAACCATCACAGCACCACCAGGTTGCAAATCGCAAAGTGGTTCAAGTAAGCCTGTCAATCCAGGATGACTGTCCGATATTACAAGTGTAGGATTGCTATAACCGAAGCCGGGAATAACGTTTTTACTAATAAACGATTTATTAGCTTCCAGAACATCTTCAAGACTCATAGCTTCTCCCGCTTGATTGGAACACTCTCCGAAAGATTAGCGGATAACCGCGGATAACCATCGAGTGCCTGTAACATGGTGCGTGATTTTACTTCTCAGCTGTCTTGCTCTTTCCGATTCCGGGAATGCTCTTTACCATCTCCTGAAGATTGACACCGCTCAGGGCCTCGACCACCGGTGGCAACTGAGCCATGATGTTGGTAATGTCGGAAGTAACCTTGCTCATCCCTGCTCCATCCCCACCTGTGCTGACTACCGTGATCTTTTCCATGCTCTTGAGAGGCTCGGCAATACTCTTGGCGAGTTCGGGCAAGACATCCACGAACATCTGGGTAATGGCCGCCTGGTTGTATTGTTTCCAGGATTCGGCCTTTTTG
>CAYSLH010000299.1:0-6131 GCA_964431605.1 uncultured Myxococcales bacterium | reverse complement strand
AGGTTTGTTCGGACACAGATGGTGATGGATGTACCGAATGGGGCAGCACCCAGTCCTGTGGAGCAGGAAAGACCTGCAGTGGTGATGGTATTTGCTCGGATCAGTGCGTCTCCCAATGTGGTGTGGATCAATTACGGTGCGTCTCTGGCTCCAACAGCTATCAGGCCTGCGTATGTAACGATGGGTGTTGCGATTGGGGCGATCCTGTAGCCTGTGACAGTGGCCAGTCTTGCTCCAATGGAGAGTGTGTATCATGCACTAATGATTGTTCGCCAGCTGGAGCGAGGCAGTGTTCAGACGGCAATTCTTTCCAGGTCTGTGGTAATGTGGATGACGATCCATGCAACGAGTGGAGTGAACCAAGCGAATGTGAACAGGGAATGGTGTGTGTAAAGGGCACCTGCACTGCTCCATGCCAGGATGAATGTTCCGGAACAGGGGTAAGATCCTGTACTGATGATAACAAGGGATACAAGACCTGTGGCAATTATGACACTGATTCTTGTTTGGAGTGGGGTGATGCCAAAGATTGCGAACCCACCGAGATTTGTTCTGAGGGTGTTTGTCAATTCAACTGTGCAGACGAATGTGCTGCTGGACAAGCCCGGTGCCTGGGGAACGGTTTTCAGACTTGTGGCCAATATGATGAAGATCCATGCACCGAGTGGTCCAAGGTCAGTGAGTGTAAACATAATGAGACATGTTCCAACGGTGTATGCTCAGTGACCTGCCAGGATGAATGCACCCTAGGGGCGGTGGAGTGCTCAGGGTTTCAGAGTTACCGGGAGTGCGGAGAGTTCGACCATGACCCTTGCACAGATTGGGGTGAACCCCAAAGTTGCGCCCTGTGGGAAAGATGTCTGGATAATAGTGGCCCTGCGGAGTGTGTAATCATTTGCTTAAACGACTGTGACGTTGCCGGTCAACAGGTCTGTGCCGGTGATGGTTATGAAATTTGTGAGGACAATGACTGGGATGCCTGTCTCGAGTGGAGCGAAGTCATACCGTGTGCCGAAGGTGAGCTCTGCAGCGAGAATCCAGAGACAGGTCAAGGAGCGTGTACCAGTATGCCTTGTACGGATGACTGCGACACCGAGGGTGAAAAAGTTTGTTATCTTGACGCATCATACAGGGTGTGTGGCTACTTCGATAACGACTCTTGTCTGGACTGGAGCCAGGTTACCGAATGCGGTTCTGGCAAGGTGTGTGAAAATGGCCAGTGCATTGCAGCATGCCAGGACCAGTGCGAGGCAGGGCAGGTCGGTTGTAACGATTCCACTTCGCGTTGGGTTTGTGCCGATGCGGACGGTGATGGATGTCTGGACAAGCTTTCCTATGATTGCGTGGGGGATGAGGTATGTTCCGATGGTGTGTGCGCCATAGAATGTGTAGACGACAACCTGGAACAAAATGATAGTTCGGATGATACCTATCCCTTGGATGAAGGTGTTCAGACAGGACTGGTTATCTGCCCATCTGATGAAGATTGGTTCGATGTTTATGTAGGTGCCGGTCAGGGGTTGTCCGTAACCATTAGTTTCGATAACTCCCAGGGTGATTTGGACATGGAGTTGTATTCTCTCGATGACCTGGAAAATCCAGTGGCGGTCAGTGCCGGTATCAGCGATTCCGAATCGGTAGTGGTCCCTTCTGTCTCAGAAGAGAGTATTTTCTTGGTTAGGGTATACGGATATGGTGCAGCTTCTAACCAATACAATCTGTCGGTTGTAATCGCTGAGCAGGGAGAGTGTTTAGATGATTACCTGGAGGAGAATGATACGATGGAACAGGCCAAGTTCCTCCTCGACGGCACCTATGACAACCTGAACCTGTGTGCTGGTGATGAGGATTGGTATGAAAACTACATGTTCGCAGGAGAATCCCTCATAGTCGATCTTTCATTCGTGTATGCGGATGGTGATCTTGACCTGGATCTGTATGATGCCACAGGGGCTCTCATCGCAACTGCGAACACAACCAATGACGGTGAGCATCTTTCTGCATCCATCGATACGGAGGGATCATATTTTGTCAGGGTCTATCCCTATGACGAAGCGGAAAGCAATTCTTACTCCATGACCATCGCTTATGGGGAGGCGTGCCAGGATGATCAATACGAGCCCAACGATGACATGGACAATGCCACTGAAGTCGGAGCAGAGACACTCAGCTCCCTGGTATTATGCGGCAACGACTCGGATTGGTTCGCTGTAACTCTTCCTTCCGATGGTGATTTGCTAGTTAGCATTACTTTCATACATGCAGATGGAGACCTGGACTTGCACTTGTACTCTGCAGACGGGAGTCTCATAGACTACTCCATGTCTTCTACCGATAACGAGACAGTGGGAGCAGAAGGGCTGGAAGCTGGGACATATTTCGTCAAGGTTACTGGCTGGCATGGTGCAGAAAATACCTATGACTTGGAAGTGCTCTATTAGTGATAGTACGATGAGTTGATTTGGGAGGAAGGGGACAACATCTTGGCTTCGCTTGGCTCCATTGGGAAGTATGAGCTTTTGAAACAACTAGCAGTTGGGGGGATGGCGGAGATCTATCTCGCCAGGCAGTCGGGCCCGGAAGGTTTTGCCAAACTGGTCGTCATAAAGCGCATTCTTCCCCACTTGGCTTCACAGGAGCGTTTCGTCAACATGTTCCTGGACGAAGCCAGGGTGGCTGCTAGTTTCAACCATCCAAACATCGTGCAGATTTTTGACCTGGGCCAGCAGGACGATGCTTTTTACATCGCCATGGAGTTCATTCCCGGAGAGGACATAAAATCCATAGTTCGCAGGTGTGCCCAGAACCACAGAAAGATTCCCATCGAACACATAGTGAAGATTTTTTCCGGTGTGTTGGATGGGCTTCATTTTGCACATAACCAAAAAAACCTGGATGGCGAGGGAGTCGGGGTCATACATCGTGATGTGAGCCCACACAACATTATCGTATCATTTCAGGGTGGTGTGAAACTCGTTGATTTTGGTATCGCCAAGGCAAGGAGTGAGATATCCACTACCATTCCTGGAAGGATCAAGGGAAAACATGCTTACATGTCCCCTGAGCAAGTGCGCGGTGAAGATCTCGATGGGCGATCTGATATCTTTGCCGTTGGCATAGTCATGTATGAGTTGTTGAGTTGGTCACGGCTGTTTAAGAGAAAACACCACATGGACACTCTTCGTGCCGTGGTCAATGCTCCCATCAGGCCCCTGAGAAAACTAAATCCCAACGTGGACGAGGAGCTTGAGAGAATTGTACTCAAGGCATTGGAGCGAGATAAATCGAAACGCTATGAAACAGCGCAGCAGATGCAGGTCGAATTGGAAGACTACCTGCTCAAGGCTGGTCTTCGTTCAAACTCTGTTCTGCTTGGGAAATTCGTATCAGAGCTGTTCGAGGATAAGTTACAGGCCAGGGAAAAAGCACTTACCGAGTTGAACGCGGCAAACCTGGAGAGTGTGGTGCTTCAGGATGAGGGCAGGAAGGGACCTGATCTCGTGGCCTTCCTGGATATGTTTTTTGGGGGGGTGTCACCCGGGTCACAACCTGCTGCTGGCGATGCACCAGAGTTTACCCCCTCGGGAGATTACACTCCTCTGCCTCCTCCTGGCAGGGCTCCCATCAGTGAGAGTTCACATAGAGAGATACCTGCAAGGGCGAGGGGAGAATTCTTGACGAGGAAGGCTCCGCCACCCAAGGCCCCTGATGGAATGTCCATCAAGCATATTTCTCCTGGTAATAACCAGGAGCCCGGGCTGGAGGACTTGCCCGGCGTGCAACCTGGAACGCCCCAGCTCCTGGATCCTGTTCAGAATCCTGTTCCTGGAGCTCTTCAGTCAGATGTACCGTATTCCGACCCTTCGGACTATTCCCAGGAGATAGATCCCATGGGTCAGTCCAAGGGAAAGGCGATTAAAATAGTTTTGATCATGTTGGTGCTGGGCGCCATCGCAACAGTGCTGTATATGTTCAAGGATGAGCTTACGGAGATGGGCAAGGAAAAGGCGCCTGAGACAGGAGTTGCCGAGGTCGTGTCTATCCCAGGTGGTGCGGACGTGTATCTGGACGACAAACACCAGCAGGATACCACTCCCATGGAGATCACAGGACTGAAGCCGGGACAGGAGTATTCGCTGAGAGTCTCGCTTCCAGGACTCCCTGACTGGAAAACATCTATCAACATTGAAGACACGACAAAGCATTTGAAAATAAAGGCCGTTTTGTCAAAGCAAGAAGCAGAGAAGGCTCGGATGGGCGGAGTTCCCATTGTGTCCGGTGTGGAAGGTGATGGTGTTGGAAAGGTTTCCATAGTGTCCGAGCCAAAGGGCGCTTTGATATACCTGGATGGAGTTGCGACCAAATACAAGACTCCTGCTACGCTGAAGGGTGTTTCTGGTGGAAAGGACCACGTTATCCTTCTGGAACATGAAGGTTATCGTGCGTCATACGAAAGGTTTCATCTGGATAAGGATACGGAAAAAAAGATCGAATTAAAGATGGACAAAGGAAAGCCCAGGCCAGGTCGGTATGTATTGAGGTTCGAGACCGAGCCAGATGGAGCAAAGGTAAGCATAAACGGATATCCCATGAAAAAACACACTCCCCTGGCGGCAAAATTGTTGGCTGGCTTTCCTTCAGAGATCGAATTAGAACACGAAGATTTGAAGAAAAAGAAGGTTATCACTGTTCGTCCTGTACCGAATGTGGATCTTACGGTTTTTGTAAAGCTGAAGTAAGACCTGAGAACTCGTAACGTTGTTCATTGACGAGACGTAAACCTTAGTAAGGTGTTCCAGAAGGGATATGGATGACTTCGTCCTTTTATGAAAAGATCACATTTTTTTTGTTTTCCTTTGTCGCGGTCAGTATGGGAGCTTCTGTTCCGGGTCATGCCCACGAAAAAATGCACCACATGGGCACTTCCACAGAAGAGAAAAAAACCTTTATCCCCCCTCGCGGTTGTGATTTGCCAGATGATTCTAATGACGAAAAAAATGGCTGCCTAAGCTGCCACAAGGGAATAGAGCCCATTAGATGTGCCAATTCCGGCATGTTCAGGATGATAGAGGCGAAAACTGAAAAATCCGCTTCAGGGAGCAGATGCGTGGTTTGTCACGGTGGAAATCCTGCTGTCGTTCTGAAGAATGGTCCATTTGATGCATCCAATGCACTGCACGTGTCTTTGGAAAAGCGAGCACACACGGGGACTATCAAATACTACAAAGACCATGACGGACCAAAGACTTTCTATCCTGACCCCGGCAGCCCTTGGGTAAACAAAAACACATGTGGAACTTGTCATCCATGGCATGTCAAAGCACAATGGTCCTCTTTGATGATGACTGAGGCCGGAAAAATACAAGGCACTGCATGGAGTTTCGGGGGAATGACAGGATATGACCACAAATGGGCCAACTATGATGTTGACGATGCCGGAGAACAAAACTGGATTGGCACTGACACTTACAAGCGGTACATGAGCAAACTGAGTAAGAAGTACGAAAATGTCTATAAAAAGCACATGGATCAGGTCCCGGAAGCACCTGGCGCTTCTCAGCCACTGTCGGACCCTGCCAAGGCTGCCTTTACTTATATCAGGGGTGAATGTGAAAGGTGTCATCTAGGTGTTGGTGGTATAAAGCGCTATGGCGACTATAGAGGTCTTGGTTGTTCAGCATGTCATATGCCATATACGAACTCAGGATTGTCTTACAGTAATGATAAGACAATAGACAAGACCAAACCGGGCCATCCACTTATTCACATGATACAGTCTTCTTCCTATTCGCCCCTAGTGGCAGGTAAGACACGTTGGACTGGAGTCCCTGTAGATACCTGCACTACCTGTCACAACCGTGGCCGTCGAATCGGTGTGAGTTTTCAGGGCTTGATGGAATCGCCCTATGCTTCTCCCTGGACCGCCGGGGCAAAACAAGCCCCAGCCATTCATGGCAAACACTATTTGCATCTCAAGGCGGACCTCCATCACGATAAGGGATTCATGTGCCAGGATTGCCACACCAGCTTAGACGTGCATGGTTCTAACATGTTAGTGGGTACGGTATCCGGCGCTGTGGAAATAGAATGCTTCGACTGTCACGGCACTACTGACCGTTATCCGTGGGAAT
>CAYSLH010000298.1:0-6133 GCA_964431605.1 uncultured Myxococcales bacterium | reverse complement strand
ACGATGTGTACAAGATTCTTGTACACTTTGTACAATTTCCGACCTCCGTCCCTGATTTTGTGTGATTGACGGATGCCCACAGAAGGAATATTATAACTTTCTCAACTGCTGGGGAGGACAAAAATGAGTGATAATGTCGTATATCAGGTAGACCTGGACCGTGAGGCTATTTTTTTTGACAACGAATGGCTGGGACGGCATGAATTGGCCGATCGAATAAAGAAGGCCATCGAGAACCAGGACTTTAGAATTTCAGCAGCTAGCATGGCCTTGGAGTACCTGGAAAACACCCTGGCCAATGTAAAGACCTTGGGAGTACGACTGGTGGATGGGGACTCTAAGCGATTGGAAAAATTTGCAGCAAGGGAGGGCATTTCATCAGGCTCCTTCATCCGGCAAGCCATACTCGCGTACATGGCCGCATTGCCTCCTTTGGAAAATGATAAATCTACACAGGACAGTGCTACAGAGGCAGCGGCAACCACTACTCCAGAAGACGCTTCCGATAGTGACGAAGCAGTGGTTGTAAGCCCTCCGGACGGAAAATCAACGCCTGTTCTTACCACCATCACCACCGAACCTGCCTTGCCTG
Organism: uncultured Myxococcales bacterium; assembly: GCA_964431605.1. Lineage (GTDB taxonomy): Bacteria > Myxococcota > B64-G9 > B64-G9 > B64-G9 > JALVPF01. Next base: position 5,541 of record CAYSLH010000298.1, on the reverse strand, counting down.
GTGAAGCAGCCGGCGCTGTTGAGCTAACTGATAGAAAAACACAGGATCCTTCAAGCGTGGTGGTGGACCCGGCCATGGCTGAAGAGCAGCAACAAGGTGATACCGTTGGGGGTGGTTGGTTCAAGAAGGAATAAAACCCAGATTATACCTTTTCCACCAACACGGCTTTTCCCATACCACCTCCGACGCATAAGGTTGCCAGACCGCGTGTGGCATTTCTTCTTCGCATTTCGAACAGAAGTGATATTACCAGCCTAACACCTGTGCATCCTACCGGATGTCCCAACGCTATGCCGCTGCCGTTTACATTCGTGATGGAGCGATCCAGGTCCAGCAGCTTTTCGCATGCAAGATACTGTGAGGCGAAAGCTTCATTTAGTTCGATCAGATCTATATCCTTCAAGGTCCAGCCAGTGCGTTGAAGAACCTTTTTCGTGGCTGGAACCGGGCCGTAGCCCATCAACTCTGGCTCCACTCCAGCAACTGCGTGGGATACGAAACGAGCCATTGGTTTGAGACCAAGTTCACGCACTTTTTCCTCGGATGCCAGAACAACGAACGCCGCAGCATCATTGAGGCCAGAGGAATTTCCTGCGGTGACGGTTCCGTCTTTTTTGAAAGCTGGTTTGAGTTTGGCCAAGTCTTCCAATGTAACATTCATTCGAACGTGTTCGTCTGTGGTTATGGTCTTTGTGCCACCTCCTTTTGCGGGGACTTCAACAGGCACTATTTCGTCATCGAATATTCCTTTTTTTATCGCCGAAGCCGCTCTGGTGTGACTGGTCAAAGCCAACTCATCTTGCTCTTGTCTGCTGATATTGTATTTCTCTGCGAGGTTTTCTGCAGTCAATCCCATTATCAACCCGTTTACCGGGTCGGTGAGTCCTTCCCATAGACCGTCGGTCACAGTTGCATCACGCATTCTATATCCCCATCTCGCTCCCTTGAGCAAATATGGGGTGTGGGTCATGCTTTCCACTCCTCCAATCAGTACGAGATCGTTCTCGCCCGTCTGTATTTGTTGCGCTCCAAAAACCAGCGCTTGCATACTCGAGCTGCACTGGCGTTGAATGGTGGCCGCTGGAACAGTGAACGGGATGCCGGCTCGAAGGGATATGACCCTTGCGATGTTGATCTCATCCGAGACCATCATGCAGTTGCCAACGAGAACATCGTCTAGCTGCTCACCCTCGATATTTGCGCGCTTGAGAGCTTCTTTTGCAGCTATGACTCCAAGGTCCGCTGCACGTAACTTCATATACATTCCACCAAAAGATCCTATGGCAGTACGGCAACCTTCAAGGATGAAAACCTCTCTTGATTTCATGGAACCTCCTGTTGTTGTGTTATGCGCTATTTTTTCACGGTATGTCGTTGCGCGTCAATCTCCTGGTTTGATGCCTTGAGCCCAGACTCTGACTAGGCGGTCAACTGGTGAGAGCCTGTAATATTCATCGATTCCGGAAAGAGTTTTGAGCAGTGATACTTTTCTTTTTGCATCAAGATGATATGCTCCAGACACAATGCTTTGCGTGAAAACATCTTCATTTTTTTGTCTGGTTCTTTTTTTGTGTTGGACGCAGGATAGTGTTGCTGTAACTCCCCTGGATATGCAACTGCAGGCAGCACGTCTTCCGTGTGCCAGCCCTTATGATGGACGTGACAGGGGTTGGCGTGAGCTTGCATGGGAGACCATGAAGCGAACGAGTATCGAGGCATCCCTGGAGTTGAATGAAGTGAATCCGGCATCTTCGGATATTTTCAAATACCCTCTTCTTATATGGTCTTGTCCGGCAAGAGTTGCTTCCCTTGGCCAGCAGGCCATCGCCAATCTTCGAAATCATCTGAAGCTGGGAGGGCTTCTGTTTGTTGACGATCCCAGCGCAACATTGCAAGGACCATTTGAAAAGAGCGTTCGCAATATATTGAACAGACTCTTTCCTGGTTCCAGCATGGGTCCTATCCCGTGGAGCCATGTTCTATTCAAGTCATTTTTTCTCATTGACAACGTGGCAGGGCGCGTAGAAACACGTAGCCGATTGCTGGGGCTTGCAAAGGATGGGAGGCTCCTGGTGGTATATTCGTCCAATGACTTGCTCGGTGCCATTAGCAAGGACTTGTATGGAGGTTGGGATTTTGGAATCGAGTCTGGTTCAGACATGAGAGAAATGTCTTTTGAGATGGGGATCAATCTGCTCATGTACGCTCTGTGTCTGGACTACAAAGATGACAGGGTCCACTTGCCCTTTATCATGAAGAGACGGAGATTGTAGATTTCATGACGCCGTCCAATGAGCAACCTGGTGTTTGCATGGTGTTGTGCGGACTCTGATTCATGAATACCTCTTTATACGATACAATACTGGTTTTCGAGGCGGTCAGTCTTTGGCGCGTGGCATTGTGTGTTGTGGTGGTAACAACTGTTTTGGTATTGGCATACAGGGGGTTGCGCGGAGAACTTCAAAGGTCGAAGCGTTGGATGTTGCTGTCTTTGCGCGCCATATCCTTGGTCCTGCTATCCATGCTGTTTTTAGAGCCGTCACTACAAGATAGGCGCCTGTCGGAGGTAGCCAGAAAGCTGGTTTTACTCGTAGATACCAGCCGGAGCATGTCCCTTGATTCAGGGCAAGGAATCAACAGGGCGGCTGTGGTCAGGCGTATGTTGAAGTTCAACAAGGACGAACTAGAACGACTTGAGGACCGGTTCAATCTTGGGGTGTATTCGTTCGACACTCATATACATTCGACTATCCTGTCTGATGTTGCAAGCGATACTGAGGGAGATGGAACTGATATCATATCGGCCATCGAACAGATCGTGGGAATAGAGAAGAAAGATTTGGCCGGGATCATTCTCGTCTCGGATGGCATCGACACCGCTTCTATGCGAGACGTACCATCTTCAGCTCACGACTTGTCTGACGAGGTAAAGAAAAGGCTGGAAAATATACCTGTTCCCGTGAATACCATTTCGGTGGGCTCATCCAAGGGATACAGGGATATTGCTATTTCATCTGTGTCCTCTGATTCCATAGCATTCATTCGTAACGCCGTGAATGTCAAAGTGCACATAAAGGCTACGGGGTTTGATGAGATTTCAGTGCCGGTGGTTATGGAGACAGAAGGAAGGCATCTGGCCGCGACCACTGTGAAGATTGGAGATGATGGTATTGGCGAGGCTGACCTCAAATTTGTTCCAGACAGGGTAGGTAAATTCGCATACAGGATCAGCACCCCGGTTCAACAGGGTGAGGTGGTCGCGGAAAACAACAGTCGAATATTTATCACAAGGATCATCAGGGACAAGATCAGGATCTTGCACGTGGTTGGGCGCCCAAGCTGGGATGTCCGGTTTGTTAGGCAGGTGCTGAAGAAAAATCCCAACATCGATCTCATAAGTTTTTATATTTTGAGAACTCTCTCAGACACACCTGGTGTTGGACAGGACGCGTTGAGCTTAATACCGTTTCCCGTCGAGGAACTGTTTGGATCTGAGCTTCCCACGTTCGACGTGGTGATCTTTCAAAATTTCAATCATGGCCCATACAAGGTTACGTACTTTCTTCCTCAGATTGCCTCTTACATCAACAACGGAGGCGCATTTTTGATGATAGGAGGTGACTTGTCTTTCGGCGCCGGCGGTTACGCAGGTTCTGCCCTGGAGAACATTCTTCCCGTTCGCCTTTTTGGTAATAATGACGTTCGACAACAGGAGTTCAGACCCGTGGTGACAAAGGTTGGGCAAGACCATCCTGTGATGGATCTTGGCTATGGATTTTCGCCTGAGTCCATGCCTCCTCTGGGAGATTTCAACATGGCGGCGGGTGTTGATACTGATGCCGTGGTATTGATGGCCCATCCTTTCGAGCGTTGCTCGGGCGTCCGTTGTCCAATATTGGCACTAAAAAAGGTTGGCAGAGGACGAAGTGTGTCGCTGCTTACGGCAAGCCTGTGGCGATGGGGGTTTGAACCGCCGACAAAGGGCACGAATCCGAAAGTGTTCAATCATCTGCTGAACAACATTATTCTTTGGTTGATAGACGATCCTTCCATGGAGGCTGTAAACGTCTGGTCCCAACGTTCAGAATACAACTCTTCTGAGCCTGTGATGTTGGAACTGCGCTCTGGCGACGGTAAGTATGAAAAATTACAGTTGAGTGTTTGGAACGTGGACAATGGAAAGATCGTGGAACGAAAATCCATGTCTCCGGGGGCTTCCGGAAAAAGTGTCGTTCAGTTGGGAATGAACCAGCCTGGCTCATACGGTGTAAAGTTGGAGGCTCTGCAGGACGGTAAGGTGATCGCAACTGCCCAGGATTCGTTCAGTATTTCGGGCCATGGCGTGGAAATGGCCCAAACAGTCCCAAGACCTGATATACTTCAACAGATCGCTTCGATCACAGGAGGTGATGCAGTGGACTATGCAAACCCTTCATTCGCGAGTCCTAAGGTGGACGAGAAGCAAAAGTATCGTGTTGATGCGAGCAGTTCCAGACCGTTGATCGCCCATTGGTGGATGCTGCTTTTGCTGGGTTTGCTTTGGGGCACCGAGTGGTTTCTGCGAAGAAGGTGGGGGCTTGCATGAGGTCAGCTGCAATACTGGGAACGTGGCTGGCGATCGGGCTGGCGGGACATGCCACGGCTGTCGAGCCGGATGAACAATACGCATTGACATACGACGGCAGTCGTTCCGGAGTCAGCCTTTCTGCCTTGGATGAGATGTTACTGAAAGCTGACTTGCGAAAAGGAATACAAGAATGCGTCAGCATGGTTTATAGGGCGGACGTCAGGATATATGGGGCTTTACGATTCGATTTTTTGCTGTATCCGGAAGGTGGCGTTGACCGGGTGAAGTTTGCACAGTCTGGCTTGGAGCGCATGGGACTTTCGGGATGTATAGACAGGGTGATAAAAAAAAGATTTCGAGGTCAACGAAAGGGCGCCCCGGCGTTGGTCTCGGGAAAACTGACTATAAAGCCAGGCGAAGAGGACCAGTTTGGGTTCTCTGTCTCAGCACGGTTGAGCCGTGAGCAATTACAAAAAGATTCAGCACTGAACGGATCGTTTTCGAAAACGTTGGATGGCCCTGTGTCAATGTGTTCGCTCGGCAAAGCGCGACTTGTTCTACGTTTGTCTTCCATGGGCGCACAGAAGAGGAGATCTCTTTGGGCACCACAGCAACGGATCCCCCAGTCTGTTGAACGATGCATGCTTTTAGCTGAACAAGCTGATACGCGAAAGCTCAGGCACAGGTCCAGGAGGGCAAAGCGCCGTAATGTAAGAAGGATGATTGCAGATTGTTTGAAGAAGGTTTTGAAGACCGGTATTTGGACTGATAGGGCCTATGCAGCAGAGGAGATCGCAAACAATTGGCGATTTCGAGCGCGTCGTCAAATCCGCAAGACCATCCGGGATGCCTTGTGTGTTTATGAATCCACTGTCCATGGTAGTGATGGTATAGACCTTGCGGCCGCGGACAAGCTAAGAATGGACAGTCCAGGTGCCGGAGATGATTGCGACGTAACGGAGTTTTCCAGTACC
>CAYSLH010000297.1:0-6147 GCA_964431605.1 uncultured Myxococcales bacterium | reverse complement strand
CGCTGCCAAAGGAGCTGGCCCGACGAATCGAGGCTGACAGTACATGTGTTTTTACGAATCCTGACATGTATCATCAGGTCAGGATCTCGATCCTTGGAGCAGAGGGCTGCCTTCGTGTAATTTGCCAATGCTTGCTGCACCCGCTGCTGGGCTGCCTTTGTGTGATATATGATGGAGCCGGAGCAGGTGGCGTGTATTTTTACCTTTGTTCCGGCTCTGATCCAAGGTTCCCAGTTGATACTTGATGCTTTTTTATAAAGTTGGGAAAGGTTGTGAGCACGAAAGGTCGCTATGCGAACCAATACCCTTGTCGCCAGGGCGGAATAGAGGTTCAACTTCACCAGTGTACCCATGTCACCACTGATAGAGACACCCCCTTGTGTCCGATGGAGCACATCGGCGATGGGCGCTAGTTCCTTTTCCAGGAGCTTTTCCAACCCGGCAGGACACTGGGCAAACATATCGAGTAATGTAGGTTCTTTATTCGGCATTTCAAATGTGGTATCTATCACATGTAGTCATTTTGAGGGAGACTTTGCTTACATGGTCAAACTTTCACAGCTTGGCAAGTATCAATTGATCAAGCGAGTGGCTGTTGGTGGTATGTCGGAGATTTATCTGGCTTCACAGGGTGGGCTCAGTCATTTCGAACGCGCCGTTATTGTAAAGTGTATCAGGGGCGACCTGGATACGGAGCGTGAAGTGTTGGACATGTTTCTCGATGAGGCCCGTATCGCAGCTTGCCTGAAACATCCCAATATAGTTCATCTTTACGATGTGGGTGATGATGGAAATGTCCCATATTTGGCCATGGAGTATATCTTTGGGCGTGACCTCATGCAGATCAGTGAACGAGCCAGGGCCATGGGACGAGAACTTCCAATGCAGTTCATCATCCAGGTCATGTGTTCGGCCCTTGCCGGGCTTCACTATGCACACGAGATCGCCGAATATGAAGATAAACCGCTAAAAGCCATTCATCGCGATGTCAGCCCGCAAAATATCCTTGTGTCCTTTGATGGCGTGACCAAGATAGTGGATTTTGGAATAGCCAAGGCAGAGGCCAGGTTGAGCCACACTCAAGCCGGTATTCTCAAAGGAAAATATGCGTACATGTCCCCTGAGCAGGTGCGAGGCCGGGCTTTGGACCAAAGGTCCGACCAGTTCTCCCTGGCCGTGGTCTTTTATGAGATCATCACCAATACCAGGTTGTTCCAACGCGATACCGACTATTCAACCATGGAGGCCGTGGACGCATGCGAGATTCCCCCCATGCGTGTGTTGAGGAAAGATGTTCCCAGGCGAGTGGTGAAGGTTTTGAGAAAAGCCATGAGGCGCAACCCAAAACGCAGGTTTAACTCCTGTAAGGACATGGAACGTGCGCTGCATAAGTTGCTACACGGCTCAGCAGTGGAGAGATCTGATTACGTGGCAAATTTCATGCGCAGCCTTTTTGCCACGGATCTCAAGGCGAGGGATTCCGCCATAAGGGAGGCGGATGAAGACGAGAGGGAGTTGATCCTTTCCACCGGGTTCGAGCTTTTGGATGACAGTGTGACAAAAATTGACGAGATACCTCCAGCACCCATAGCTCATAATCGCTACCAGCAGGTGCTGCACGAAAGGCAAAGTAAAAATACTGCTGTAAAAGCCATGGGTCTCGAGGAAGTCGATCCCTCTGATGTAATCGACCTGAGTGCAGCGCAAAAAGAAGACAGCACGGGTACGGATCCGGAAGGGACCCAGCCCCGGGCTGTATCGGAGCAATCCACGTTCAAGAAAAAAGCCCCTGGTCAACCCACCGCACCAGTTGTAAAAATTCAAAAAAAGCAAAAAGGCCTGTTGTCCGAATGGCCCATGATGGTGCTGGTTTTCGTGGTAGTACTCCTGGCAGTACTGGGATTGGCGTCACTGTTTTCAGGGCCGGACACAGTCACAGTATCCGGACGTTCCAGGAGCATGCAAAACACCGCTCGTGAGGGACTTGATGGATTTTTATCCATTTCCGTCAGACCGAGTGTTGAGGTCATTATCGACGGACATAGCATGGGCAACGGCGCATTTGCCAAGCAGCCCCTGGAGCGGGGACTTCACAAGGTGGAGTTTCGTGAAGGTTCCAAACGGAAAAAATTCGAGGTTCACATCCAGGCGAACAAGGAGCGTTTTATTGCTCCTGAAGACTGGCAGTAATGATTTTTAGCCTCTATCGTCAAAACTCCCAGCCGAGTTCCAGATCTCCCATCCACGCGTGGTGAGGAAGATACAAGCGATAGGAGTCTTCCAGCCCGTCCCCATTGAGATCTGTTGCCCCTTCGCGAAGCATCCACGTGTGATAGTAGCGAAAGTTGATGAAGAGAAAAGGCAATAGATGCAGTCGTGCTGCTGCAAAAAGAATCTTGTCGCTTGAGTCATTGGAGAACAGGTCTCCGAGGTCTCCCATGGACCTTTGATGGAATGTTACGAAGAATTGCAGCCAGTCCAGGGCGGGAACTTCCAGGTGTGCCAAGAAGTTATTTCCCAGTGCCGCGTCGGAACCCTCCAAGGCAAGGGTCAGGGAAAGGTAGTTTACAATGGAGTAGTTGAACTCCGCATAGAATCCCAAATGCCTGTCGAGGCCTTTTCTCTGAACGAAGATCTCGTTGAATTTCGTTGGAGGGAGGCAAATCCTCTGGTCGTTTGGAGATATGGCTCCAGGGCATTGCTGTGTGCCTACTTGCTCGTAACGCTGATGGGCAAAGTATTTTTGTACCTCGTAGAAGGTGTCGAAATATCCAGGGAGATAAGTCGAGGAAAACGTTCTGAATTCAGCAATTACCCGAAGAGCGTGGATAGTGTCTTTTCCAAAGTTGAATCTTCCCAGCACACCGGCCGTGAAACCACTTCCGCCTTCGGGATCCAGGTTCTTACCGGGACCGGATGGAGTCTGCGGCATCATCCATGAAAAGTCTACAAACGGTTTGATATCCAGGTGCTCGGTTTTGAGTACCTTGATTTCCATGTCTACACCCATTGTGTGGAGGAAGGCATCTGATGCAACGTCCGGCTTTGCGTCTCCCAGAGCATAGAAGGGTTGGGAGCCAGAGGAGGCATCCTGCTGCTTGGTTGCCACCAAAACAGGTGCGGCGCGATCCGCAGCATAAGTAAAGCCAATGGAAAAGGATCTTGCAATGTCAGAATCCAGGAATAACGAAAGAGGCTTGATGAATCCCAAAACTCCGAATATATCCCACGACACCACGGAGTTAGTCATGAGTTCGAATCCTGCATAGTCGTTGTACATGTCCAACTGTCCAGCAAGGCGGGTGGAGTCCGGGTCGATGTTGACACTGTATCGGCGCATGATGGCACCATGCCCCAAAGAGTTGGAGCCCACTTGCGATAGGTTCAAGAAAAAGTGGTCTTCTTTGTGTCCATAGGAAAGGTAGCGAATTATCCTTGCATACTCTTGCCATTCGTCCCAGTCCTCTGTGCGGAAAGCGCCCATGTCGTCAAATCCTGCGGTCCAGTCCTGTCCATCCTTTAGGTTGCCGTCGAACATCTCGAGGGCAAGGGGAACACCTAGCCCAAAAGACAAATCTCCAAATCGAAGATCGATCTCCGGGTTTATTGTCAAATATTGCACCAGGTCGATCTGTTGCCATCCCAATCTCAATCCGACCCTGTTGTTTTTTGTAATCAGCTTGGATGAGCCCAGAAACGATGAGAGTTCTCCCTTGACGAATTTGTGTTTAGGCGCATTGGTCTTTGCAGATTTTTCGCCGGAAGCCAAGCTATGCTTATTCGTGGTGTTGTCCGAAGGCTTTTTCTTTTGAACCGTAAATTTTTCCTCTGAGCCTGTCCGTTGTTTTTGTAAAGGCGGTGATTTTTTGCCGGGAGCAGGAGCGGGCTTCGCAACCGGGGCAGTAGTGGGTTTTGGCTCCGGAGTGGGAGCGGGCTTCGCAGCCGTGGCAGGAGTAGGTTTTGGCTCCGGAGTGGGTTTCGCAGCCGTGGCAGGAGTAGGTTTTGGCTCCGGAGTGGGTTTCGCAGCCGGAGCAGGAGCGGGTTTTGCAACCGGAGCAGGAGAGGGTTTTGCAACCGGAGCAGGAGTGGGCTTCGCAGCCGGAGCAGGAGCAGGTTTCGCAGCCGGGCCAGGAGTGGGTGCAGAGTTTGTATTTTTTTCCGGAATGCAAAATCCCTTACCGTCTGGAATGGTCCCTTCCGGGCAAGGTGTTTCTTTGAGATCTTCAGGAAGCTCGAAATCGTCTTGTGCCCATAATCCGTTGGGAAATGAGGTTACGAGAAGTACAAGGGATAGGTTTGCGAGAATTTTATGCATCTGTACACCCCGTGGCGAGAAGTTTCATCATACTGGAAAGATTAGCAACGAATCGACAGTCGGGTCAATTCATGGAGAGAAATCAAAGTTGCCGTCCGGGGTGCTTGCCGGTTATCATGGCCTTCACATGGTGAAAAAAACGAAAACCCCAAGGAATCCTCCGGCCCTGATGCCAGGTGACAAGATCGAGTTGGTGGCGACGGCAGGTCCGTTTTCCCGCGCTTCCATGGAAGCAGGAGCACGGATTGTAAAAAAGATGGGATTCAAGCCGGTTTGGGATGAAAAGGTATTCCAGCGGAAGGGATTTTTTGCAGGAAGTGATGAACAAAGGGCAAGGCGTCTGACAAGGGCGTTTGGAAATCAGGAGACCAGAGCCATATGGTGTATCAGGGGCGGGTACGGTACGTTCCGTATGCTGAGGTTGATAGACAGGCAGTTGTTAGATACCTGTGACAAGCTGGTGGTGGGATTTTCCGATGTAACGAGTTTGTTGCTCAGCTTGAGTCTGGACCATGGTCTCGTGACTATTCACGGCCCCGTTGTGACGCAATTGCCGCGCATACCTCGTACCCATATACAGTGGCTCAAAAGACTCATGACCCATCCTTATCCCCTGGGAAGAATTCCTTTGGCCAGGACAAAGACCCTGCGTCGTGGTTGTGCAGATGGTATTTTGGCTGGAGGCAATCTGAGTATTTTGGCCAGCCTGGTGGGAACCGGACTGATACCTAGTCTGAAAGGATGCATACTTTTTGTAGAGGACGTGGCAGAATCTGCATATTCCATAGACAGGATGTGGCAACAGCTTCTACACAGTGGAACTCTCGACGGGGTCAGGGCAGTGGTGCTGGGTGAACTGACGAGATGTAATCCCTCCGGCAGGGGCAACTGGTCTGCCAGGGCCGTGGCAGAGCGGGCCATTAGGGAGCTTGGGGTTCCTGCTGTTTCCTGTGGCGCTTTTGGCCATGGTGAGGCAAATATCGCTCTTGCGCAGGGAGTTCGGGCCAGACTCGTGGCACATGAGCGGCGTGTCGAGTTGTTGGATAGAGTTGTTCGATAGGAGCGGCATGCTTCCGGCTGTAACCAGGCTTATGGACAAAGGATGTTCCGAAGGGGTCTTTCCAGGCGCTTCGTTGGTGGTTTTTGATGATTGCCGTCTGGTCCATCAATCGTATCACGGTGTTACGTCCATGGAGCCTGAAGGTGTGGCTGTAACGGATGAGACCTTTTTCGATCTTGCTTCTCTGACTAAGGTGCTCGCCTCCACCACTTTATCTTTGCTGGCTATACAAAAAGCCGAATTGGACTTGTCTTCTGCTGTAAAGGACTACCTGCCTCATCTCGACGGAAAAGCATTGGGAGAGGTTACCGCTGAAAATCTTTTGGAGCACTCCTCCGGCCTTGCTGCATGGGCTCCTCTTTACGAACGTGTAGAGCATAAACTAGGTAAGGAGATGCTCTGTACGAGCCGTGCTAGAGACTTCATCCGTGACTTGGTCACAGCACAACCACTGATGAATCACCCTGGTCAAAAAGCTCTTTATTCAGACCTCGGGTTTATCCTTTTGGAGCAAGTGCTCGAGAGCGTTTGCGGAGCCGAACTGGCTGAACTTTTTCGCACCAGGGTTGTACAGCCCCTTGGCATAGACGATCTTTTTTTTATAGACCTGAAGCGACCGGAAGTAGCCGATGCAGTTCGAGAGGGAAGGTCTTTTGCCGCAACCGAGCGATGCTCGTGGCGAAAAAAGGTATTGATAGGAGAGGTACACGATCAAAACACCTGGGCCTGCGGTGGGGTCAGTGGCCAGGCCGGACTGTTTGGAACGGGGCGT
>CAYSLH010000296.1:0-6174 GCA_964431605.1 uncultured Myxococcales bacterium | reverse complement strand
TGGTGTGGTTTCTTTACCCTAGATTGATTTTGTCTTCACCAAGGCCGTTATTTTTCGTTTTTCCAGAAAACAAAGCTAAAAATTCAAAAACTGTAGTGCTCGAAAACTCTGGAAAAGGAAAGATGACTAGGTATATACTTTTGGAGTAGACTAGTGGGTGAACATGGAGGTTATTTATGAATCATAAACCCTTGGCTTTGTTTGCCATCGTAATGGCTGGGGCATTTCTTTTTGAATCCTGCCAGGATTATGGATTCGAGGAAGTTCCTAATTCTGTGATCCGCACAAAAAGAAAAACTTATGACGTTGCAATAGCGCAGAAGGTGGATATCCTCTTCGTGGTGGACAACTCCCGCTCCATGGTTGGCGAACAGACAGCCATAGCTCAATCCTTCCAGGTTTTTACCGATATCCTGGATGAAAAATTCGGTGAGGGAAAATACCAGATTGCGGTAATAACTACTGGCATGGAATCTGCTGATTGCAAACAATGTCCACCGGATGATCCCAATTATTATTCCTGTGTAAACGAGACAGGTGAAAACGGTCGTTTCCAGGACAGGCTGGGACACAACATTGGCTCAATCGACATGCCGGAATTTGAGTTCACTACAGACAGCTCTTGCAAGATAATGGATTCGTCCAATATCGATCGATGCTTTTATGATCGCACAAAGGATCAGGGTGTGATCTTTACCGGAGTAAACGGCTGCGGTTACGAACGAGGCCTTGCCCCCATCAGGGTGGCACTGAGCGAACCACTCATCAGCACATACAACGTAACCACCACAAGCACGTTTCTAAGGGATGATGCAATCCTGGCAGTTGTAGTGATTTCAGATGAAGAAGATTGCGGTGAAGTCGGTGACGTTACTGAGGGCATCTCAGGAATAAAAGGAAAGGTCTGCTACTACGCAGCCAACGGAGAGGGCCCTGATGGTTCGTTTTCCGATCCAAAGGAAGGTCGCCTTTATAAACTCGAGCCGGTCCGCAACTACTATGATTTTCTCATGGGTCTCAAGGACAACAGGGATGGATATGTGAAATTCGCAACCATCGCTGGCATGGAAGATGAACAAAACCCATCAGCCACCAAGATCAACTTTGAATCCAACGATCCAAACGCTCAACCTGTCCCATCTTGCACCACCCCCAATTGCAGCAACCAGTCGGGTTATTGCAACGCATACCCGGGAACAAGGTACATAGCTCTGGCCAACCTCTTTGGCGACAACGGATTCATCGGCACCATCTGCCAGGATGACTTTTCTGATGTTTTGGAAAAACTAGGTACCTTCGTGGCATGCCCGACAGACTTCAAGCTCTCTGAAAAAATCCTCGATCCAGCTTTGGCAAATATCCTGGTCAACGGTGTGGAAGTTCCACGATACTCATGCTCAGGTTCCACTAAGGATAACGTCGAAGTCTGCAATGGACCAAACGATGATACCTGTTCTGCAGGTACCTGCATAGAGACCTGGAGTTTCATACCTCCATCAGACCCACCAGAGACAGGGGCTCCGGGCGGTAAAATCATTTTTGCACCACACTACAACCCATGCGATTTAATAACTGAAGGTGAAATACACATCGAAGTAGTTTACACCCCGGAATAGAATTACAGATCGTTTACGCAAATTTGAATTAACAAAATTAGTCAAATCACATAGTGTGAAAGCGTAACCACTTATTCTGTTGGACATTCATTCCAGGGAGGCTTCAGGACATGTTTTCCAGAAGTTTGATTCTAACGGGGATTGGTTTTTCATTTTTATTGGTGGCATGTAATAAAAATCCAAGCATTGAAAATGCCCCAAAAGCCACAGATCCAAATCCAGTCGTAACCACGAAACCCCAAAAGCCAAAGACCGTGCTACCAACTGACAACAATGCATCAAACACGAAAAAAAATCCAAACGAGCTAAGGGTGGAACATCGAGACGGCGGAATATTCATTGTCAACAATGCGCAGAAAGGAAAAATTGTGCATTCCGACGGTGGTGTACTCCTCGTATTGGAAGAAAAGCCTTCCAAGGAAGAACCTTCTGAACCTGAACCCACCGTACCCCACAAAACCATCCCTGTAACCAAGTCAGACCCGAATGCCGGGATGGCAGACAAAATCAAGGACTATTTTTTTGTCATGGATAATTTCCAAGCAGGGCCTGTGGGAGTTAAACCAAGAAAATTTGCGGAAAAACTTCTCGCAAACATGGCAAAGAATAATAACGAAGATCTGGACAACCTGATGTCGGGAATGAAGGACATCAGGACAAAGATGAAAGCAATAGAACCGCCCGAGCCATGTGTTGACTATCATAGGTTATCCATCGAGTTGCTAGATGGCAGTATGTCCATGATGGATGATTTGGCCAGTGCCGTAAAATCCAACAACAAGGATCAGCTAAACGCCTTGGTAACCAAAGCCACCCTGCTCAAAGCCAAGACCAAGAAACTGGAAAAACTCAGGGCCGCCATTGAAAAGCGATTCAAGCTGACCAACTCTTACTAATAGATCCTTGCGATCGAACATCGTCTCACTACTTGCATGTGTGCCTGGCTTTCCGAACAGCCAACCCCTCCTGGAGCTAAGTGAAACACAACGTGCTCTTGCTCAACTCACGGAGTTGTCCAGGTAATTGTTCGTTGAAGTTGTTAAAAAATTGTAGTATATCCATCATGATACATGAAGTTAAAATCTAACCGGTTCGTTTTGGGGTGCCTAACGTGAAAAGCGTCCTGATAATTGAAAATGACTCCGCATTTTCCTCCGAGATCGGCCAACGCCTGGAGCAATTTCAGTTCAATGTAAAGAAAGTCAGTGCCGGGCAGCAAGGCCTTGAAGAAGCCAAGTCAAATCCACCTGATTTCATATTGATCTCTGCAGAACTGCCCGACATGAGTGGTTATTCCATCTGCAACAGGATTAAACGGACTAACAATCTAAAGAATATTCCCTTGTTGATAGTCTCTTCCGGCGATACACCAGAGACTTTCCAGCAGCACCAGCAGCATAAAAACCGGGCAGACGGATATATGCTCAAGAACGGCGATATCAGCTTAATTTCCGACAAGGTGATCTCCATGTTGGGTACAAACGGAGAGTCTACTGTGGAGAAAAAACCATCTCAACCACAGCAGGATGATGATGAATTCGATGATGTCTTCGAGTCCCTGACATCCAAACCTCCCGAACAGTCTCCTGATGTGGTATCAGAACAGGTGGACGATTTTGATCTCGAACCTATCGAAGAATTAGAGCCCATTGAAGATGAACCCAAAACAGCTCCGCAATCACCAGTTACACCGCCTCAGGATGGGGAACTAGACGAGGTTTTCAACCAAATACCCGAGGCCCCCAAGCAGAAGAGTTCTCCTGCAACCGCTACTCCTCCCCCCCCTCCCCGCAAAAAAAAGATCGACAATGATGATTTCGGATTCGATGGAAAACTCAATTTTTTACGAAAAACCCTCAAGAAGCGAGAAAAAGAGCTTGATGCAGCACGCAAGGATCAAAATCGTGCCAAGAAACGCCTAAGGGACCTGGAGAAGGAACTCAAGACATCGATTGAGAACGGTAAGGAGCAGGCCAAACAGATCGCTGCCTTGACCGAAGCCAACGCTTCGCTGAATGCAAAGATATCCCAATCTCAAGAAGAAGCCAAAGCTCTGGCCAACCAACTCCAGGAATCGGCAAAGGAGTTTGATGCAAAATTTTCCGGGGCAAATTTACAGATAGAAGAGATGACCAATAAGATCCAGGTTCTCCAGGAGACCTTACAGCTGCTGACCCAAAAGAGGACCGAGGAAAACCAGGAATACGAAGAACAATTAAGCGATGCAAATAAAAAGATCACTATTCTTCAAGATACCCTGGATGAAATCACAAAGGAGAAAGAAAAGAGGGACGAGGAACTCACTCAGGAAATAGAACTCGAAAGAGGAAGAGCAGATCTCCTTCAGGATTCCATCGACGCCATGACTGAAGAAAAACAGGGCATGGAAAATCGCATAGAGGAACTTGAGACAGCCTTGACCGAAGCTGCTCAGATGTATTCTCAACTCGAGTCAAAAGCTGAGCAGGCTTCTGCGGATTGGGACAAGCAGAAATCCGTATTCCAGCAACAGGTCGAAGAACTCTCCCAGTCCATACAAGTTCGAGAACAGGAACTCAATGCAAGAATCCAGGACAGGGAGCGTAACATCGGACTGCTGGAAGAAAACCTGGAGAATACCAAAAGAGAACTCGCCGAGACAACTGAGCGTCTTACTTCAGAGATCCAGGAGTTGGAAAAACAAAAAGCGGAATTAGAAGAACGATTGTCTCAAGCGCAGGCTTCATGGGAACAGGAACGCACAAACTTCGAAGAACAAAACTCGGATTGGACCCAACGGTTTGGCAAACTTTCCCGTGAACATGAAGAGCTTCAGGCAAGGCACGCAGAGGAAATCGAGCGCCTCCAAAATGACGTAGCAGAGGGACAAAATCGCTATCAGGCGTTGCGAACCTCCGCGGATACCGCCGCCGAAGAACATGCTCAAACAGAAGCCGAGTTGCGCGGAAGGATCGAGGATCGCGAAAAGGAAATCGAACATCTGAAACAACAAACGGACCAACAACGCGCCGAGTATGAATCCACTCTTGCAGAACTCAATGAAAGGCTGAGTAAATCCAAGTCTTCTGTGAAATCCATGGAAGAAAAACTTGAATCCTTCATGCTCAAACATTCAAAATTGGAGCGCGAGAGTTCAGAAAAGATCTCGGAGTACGAAAAGAACATACAGCAGCTAAAAGAACAGTTACAACAAACCGCTTCGGAACGTGACGAATTTTCAAGGCAGTCTTCGGATCTCGAACAACGCGCCGCTCAATTGGAGACTGATCTGAAAAAAACTTCAAGCGAATTGGAATCATCCACTGTCACCATAGAACAACTCCAGTCACGCGCATCTGCTGCGGAGAAAAAAGCATCAGAACTTCAATCTGAAGTTTCTCACCTCCAGGAGAATCTCGCGGATCGTCACCAAATGCTCGAGAGTACGGTCACAGCCAAGGATCAGATGATCGAGGAGAGAGACCAGGCCATCACAGAGAGGGATGAGATTATCAAACAACTGCAGGCGACCTTGGATGCAAAAGATGAAATCCTCAACGGCCTCGAGACCGATGTTGCCATGTTACGAGGCGAAGTAGATCAAACCCAGGAAGCTGCAGCAAAAGCTCAGACAGCCCTGGATGAGGCGAATCAAAAGATCTCCAGATTGACTTCAGACCGCCAAAGCATGCAGGAGCAAGAGTCCGAACGGATCAAAAATCTGGAGAGCGAACTCGAAGCTCTCCGAAAGGAGCTTAAAGAGACAAAAGCATCATATCAGAAACAGTTGGCCACCATGGAGAGTAAAACCGAAAAACAAGCAAAGACACTCCAAAAGAAGATTGAGGAAATAAAGAAGAAGGCGGAAGATGATAAAAAATCCGCACTTGAAAAACTCAAGTCCATCAATGATAAAAAACTTGCCAGAGTTCAAGACGCCATGGAACAGGCTAAGAAAAAACTCTCTGATCAGAAGGAGAAGCTAGAACAAGCGAAGAACGAAGAACAACGACTCAGAGCCAGAGAAAAAAAGCTTATGTCAGCGGTAAAGCAGGCCCAGGAATTAGTAAAGGCTCACAAGGCAAAAAAGAAAAAGCAGAGTTGAATCGTACGGGGTGAGTCAATCGTATCCTCGATCAACTCCCAATCTTCTCATTTTCATTCAGTTGCTTCAGGAGACGGTCAGACAGATGCCAGGAGATGAACTCGAACTTTCAGTTATCATACCTGCGTATAATGAAGCGTTTCGCTTAGGCCCTTCCCTGAAGAAGCTGAACATTTACCTCGAGGCAAACTTCAAATCATACGAGGTAATAGTAGTGGATGATGGCAGTACTGATCGTAGCGCTGACACGATCATGACCTCCGCAGAAAACTGGGAAGAACTCAGGTCCATTTTTCTCAAGTCCAACCATGGAAAAGGATTTGCAACTCGTAAAGGAGTTTTGGAGGCCAGGGGCAAGTGGATACTATGCTCGGATGCCGATCTCTCAACTCCCATAGAAGAGCTCAATACCTTATGGGAACGGACTGAATCTTGTTCGATCATTATTGGTTCACGCTCTATCCCGGGAGCTTC
>CAYSLH010000295.1:0-6213 GCA_964431605.1 uncultured Myxococcales bacterium | reverse complement strand
GCTTTATTGCTTCCCTCAAGTGATCCCGGCTCATATAAAGAAAAGAAAAATCAGGATGCCTGACATCACGAGGCGCCTGCCCATGAAAGACGCACTTCGCCTCTCCAGTTACAACCTTGAATCCATTTGCGACCAGGGCGTTTATGCAAGCGCCGTCCCATGCCGCTACCCTGGCCCGTAACAGACCCTGTTCCCATTCCATATGCTCAAGCGCACCGGTCACAAGAGAAAAGGAAGTCAGGTGAGGCGCTTTGGGAGCAACGATCATCTTCCTTATCTCCCAAACCCGATGACCCAAAAGCAGGCTCTCTCTGGACTCGTGACTTAATACTGCCAGGCCCACCAGACGATTTTTAGACAGTGCAACCAGCAGGATGTAATCATCGCTTGTATATTCAAAAAACTGACGTTTGGCCACCTGCCTGGCAGTAACACCAAGGACTCTGCATGTGTCATCCTGACGCGCTGCCCATGACAACAACCAAGTGATGCCCCGGTGTACGGAGCGGTCGCGCATAAATCTGGAATAGGTTTTGATAGTTACTCGTTCAGTCATTTCCCCAAGGCTCCGGTTGCTTGGCCTTTCGGCTTTGGCCTTTCATATATTCAACCACCGTCGCAGCCAGGTTATTCCATCAAGGAAGGAACCGTTAGATATGTTCTACAAAATACCGCAAGATCAAAGAATGGATGTCCGTCACAGAGGCAGGTTTTGGGAGTGATTCTTTTTTCATGGAAGGATCCCAAAAAACAAAAATGCCATTTTTCGAATGGTTCGCATCATCAGGGCCTGTGTCATTGGAGTCACCGAAAACCGAACTCAAACCAACCTGGGCCGTGGCACGTAAAGCAAGATCCCCGAAATAGACCATCAAATCCGGGGCCAGACCTCTCAACTGGGAGTACTCCAGGTCGGGGAAAATTACCTTATTCGATGGCAAGGTCGAGCCAATCTCCATTTTTGAAAACCTCTCAGCCAAGTCCCTGCGATACGAATCATAATCCTTTCTCTGAATCTTACCCAACGGCTCCCTGTCCTGGAGGTTTATCCATATACGAGCATAAAATCCTCCGTCGGCCCAGGCTTTCGTCTTTTCCCAGTCGACCATTTCCGGGGAAAGCGCACGTGGTGTTTCGGGCTTCAGTCTAAGGACCAGGTCACCCTGCTCAATAAGCCACTGGTTTACTGCCACTGAGCCGTGCATGGGCATGGAGCCGTGGTCACTTACCACCAGCAGTGAAGTGGAAGGTCCTGCCAGGGCGAGGAGTTGACCGAGTTGCCTATCGATCATGGAATAGTAATCCGGAATGACACTGGTGAACTGGCTGTGTCTCTGGTAGCCGGGATGAGTCGGATCGAAAAATCTCCAGAACCCGTGGTGGATGCGGTCCGTGCCCATCTCCACCATAACCATCAGGTCCCAATCGGCTTGTGCGGCCCAGGATTTTGCCACTTTGAACCTGCGATTCGAAACATCCTTTATACGTCCAATGAGTTGAGACTTGTCTTGCGTCCTGTAATCTTCCACGTCAGGAGCATAGCCTCCCCTGCCAGCCAATAGGTCCAACTCGTCCCTGTAGTAGCCAGGCCAGACCAGGGTGCTACGGCGGTCCGGTGTCAACGGCCCTGAGACCATTTTTCCCCGCAGCGGCCACGGAGGATATGTTCCAGGGATCCCAAGGAGCAGGCATTCGAGCCCCAAAGAACTCAGTGTATCCCAGACTCTGGGAGAACGGACATCACGTGAAGTGGTGGGGGCCAATCCACCGTAAGTGCGATCACGACGGATCCGAAACCCGTAAAGTCCCAGTTGTCCCGGGTCTTTTCCTGTAAACATGCTTACCCAGGAGGGTATGGTCACAGGTGGATCCGTACTCTGAAGCGGGCCAAAAACGCCCTTTTGACAAATGGAAGTGAGATTGGGCATCACAGGCATAAGAGGGCCAAAGACCGCGCCCGGCTCGGCACCATCCAGTCCTATCACCAATAATCTTTTTTTGCCTCTGTTCGATTTTGTGGCCATCATGCCTTCCGGACTAGCATGATAAATCAACAATATCCGGCACATCAAAGGGAAAAATTCCACATTTGACCAAAATTGAACATAGCTCCATACTCCATGTTCTATTGGATAATCGTGTATTACGGGAGACAGGACCATGTCAGAGCAACCTACCAAGCCCTACGGCGGCGAACTCGTAAACCTGCTCATGGATCACGAGCAAAAAACAAAAATCAAAGACGAATCCATTCATTGGCCGTCCTGGCAACTAACCCCCAGACAGCTTGGAGATGTGGAGTTGCTCATAACCGGAGGTTTTTCTCCCCTGAGGGGATTTTTATGCCGTAAAGATTACGACAACGTTTTGCAAGATATGCACCTGAGTGATGGCACTTTCTGGCCCATACCTGTAACACTTGATATTTCAGAAGATCTCGCAAGGGGCCTTAGCAAAAACGACAAACTCGTACTCAGAGACCTGTTTGGAGTCGCTGTTGCCATACTCACGGTAGAAGATCTTTGGCAACCCGGCCTGACCAGAGAAGCTGAAAACGTTTATGGAACCGACGATCCTCTGCATCCTGGAGTGGCATACCTCAGGGAACATGTGCGCAGGTGGTACGTGGGAGGCGATGTACGGGGAATCGAGCGTCCCCTGCACTATGATTTTTCGGAGATTCGCCTCAGCCCCGAGCAGGTCAGGAGCAGGATTCAATCCATGGGATGGAAAAAGGTCATAGCATATGATCCGCGAAAACCCATGCACAGGGCACAGGTGGAACAAACCATCTCAGCCATGAACGAGCTTGGAGCAAAGCTACTCATCAACCCTACGGTGGGCCAGACAAAAACCGGAGACGTAGAGCATTTTGCCAGGGTCAGGTGCTACCAGTCAGTCATACCTCGTTATCCCAAAAACCACGTTCTCCTTTCGCTCCTCCCCTTTTCATCCCGTTTTGCAGGCCCGAGGGAAGCGGCACTACTGGCCATAATCCATCGCAACCATGGTTGCACCCATATGCTCATATACGAAGACTTGGCGAGTCCTTTTCCTCATAACGGCAGTAGACGATTCTACAAACCGGACGAAGCGTACGATCTGTGTGAAATGCATAAAGACACCATAGGGATCATTCCCCTGCCTTGCAAAACCATGGTCTACCTGCCCTCTTCGAGACGGTGGTGTGCAAAAGACCAGGCACCTTCTGGTGAAAAGACACAAAGCTTGTCCCAGGATGAAATCTCGAAGCGTCTGGAGAGAAATGAAGACATCCCTGAGAGTCTTAGCTACCCTGAAGTTCTCGATGAGCTTCGCAAGGCGAGGCCTCCAAGGTTGCGCCAGGGATTTACAGTTTTTTGTACCGGCCTTCCATCCGCAGGAAAGTCCACCGTTGCCCAGGTGCTGATGATTCGGTTGCTCGAGTCAGGCAATCGTCCTGTGACACTGCTGGATGGAGACATCGTTCGCACCCATCTTTCGAGTGAACTGGGATTTTCAAGGCATGATAGAGACCTGAACATCAGAAGGATAGGATTCGTGGCATCCGAAATCACGAAAAACGGCGGAGTGGCCATTTGTGCTCCCATCGCTCCCTATGACACGGTAAGGAGAGAAGTTCGTGAAATGATCGAAGCAAAGGGAGGATTTATCCTGGTCCATATCTCGACCCCGGTAAGCGTATGCGAAAAACGTGACAGAAAGGGCCTGTATGCGAAGGCAAGGGCCGGTCTCATCAAGGAGTTCACCGGTGTATCCGATCCCTACGAGCCACCCAACGATGCCCAGGTCGAAGTGGACACCAGTGAATCTTCCCCGGTGGAGTGTACAGAGAAGATACTCGATTACTTGCGCCAGCAGGGGTATCTGTAAAAAACTAAGGAATGAATGTGCCTAATTCCAGGTTCCCACCGCTTAGGATCACCCCCACCCTTAGACCAGACTGTCCGAAATTCGATTCCAACAGTGCCGCCAAAGTTACTGCGGCAGAAGGTTCGACCACTATCTTCATGCGCTCCATGATAATTCTCAACGCCATGCGTATGGCGTCCTCTCCTACTGTGACTATCCGCTCTAGTTCCCTTGATAAAATCCGAAATGTCCTGGGACTAAGGGACGTCAGCAATCCATCGGCAATGGTGGATGGATTCGCAGAAGGCACCAGCTTGCCCTGCTCGAGAGATCTAAAAGCATCATCAGCACCTTTGGGTTCGACCCCCACCAGCGACGCCGCAGGACACAATGCCCTGACAGTGATAGCGGTTCCGCTCATCAATCCGCCACCCCCCACAGGTGCCAATACCATGTCCAGATCTCCGACATCCTCAAGCAACTCCAGGGCTGCTGTCGCCTGTCCGGCGATCACCAACGGGTCGTCATATGGATGGACGACCGCAGCACCAGTCTCTTGCACCAGTCGTGCAAGGGTTTTTTCCCTGGCATCGAGGGTGGGCTCACAAAACACAATCCTGGCTCCATATCCTTCAACGGCCGCCCGCTTGACCATCGGTGCATTGGACGGCATCACGATGCAGGCATCCACCCCCCTGTTTCGCGCAGCAAGGGCCAGTGCTGCAGCATGGTTACCGGAAGAGTGGGTAGTCACACCTAAAGATGCATCTTTGTCAGACATTGCCATTAGCGCATTGTGAGCTCCACGTGCCTTGAAAGCACCTGCCTTCTGAAAATTTTCCGCCTTGAAAAAGACCTGACACCCGGTCATGCTGTCTATGGCGTTGCATGTCAGCACAGGGGTTCGATGTATGAATGGCTTGATCCTGGAGGCTGCCTCACGGACGTCTTGAATACCGGGAATTTTCACTTTGCACTCCTTGCGATTCATGCCCT
The DNA here is from genome assembly GCA_964431605.1 of uncultured Myxococcales bacterium. GTDB lineage: Bacteria > Myxococcota > B64-G9 > B64-G9 > B64-G9 > JALVPF01. Next base: position 1,365 of record CAYSLH010000295.1, on the reverse strand, counting down.
TTTGCCGCTCTGGCCCCTGACCAGGCCTCCTGCAATCAGGTGGGCTGCACGCAAAGGTTCCGGCAGATTGGACCTGGTGGTCGTAAGTTTGAGCAATTCCAGGGCTTCGTTTTCATCCATTCCCCTAAGTTGACAAAAAATACCACCAACCGGATAAATGCGGCCTGCGGATAAAATCATTTTCCACCTGGATTTCCAGCGACTGAGATTCATGACTGCTTTTTTCACAGCCCGCATATCCGGCATCTTGCGCATGGATACCATGATCTTCAAGCCTGTCTCCTTGTTCAACCTGTCCAGATCCACCACGTTGAACCCACCAAAGGCTATTCCGTCCAAGATCACATAGTGAAGTTGCCGTATGAACTTGCTTGCGCACAGCATGCTTACGAGCCTGTCGGTGGCATTCCATCCGTCTTTTCTAACCTTGGTGGATAGAAGCCCGTCGAACCAAGTTCCACCTTTGAATACGGCACCCACTACCAGCACATCACCTTTGCTGTCACGCGCGAAAGGGCCATCATCGATCCCTATGCTTCGAACACCTTCCTTCATGATTCCTGTCCCACGAGAGCTTGTTTATATGTTGCATTGGTTCACTATTTTGGCAACTAACGATTAAGCTCAACAGCGGCAATGTAGCACAGTTGAATAAAAATCCATCGCAGCGATTTGTTATGTCATTCCAACAAGTTACGATGCTATTTTGCTTTGAATTCTTTCAGTCGGGTACACTCAACAAGCCGATTTAGTGTTTTTGCAGTAAACACTTTTCCTCCTGTTGCAAGGATCATCTTTTTCATATCTTCCCGGCGGACCCCGAAGCCCCGACCGCCGATACACGCAATGACTTCGTATTTTGGATTGTCCTCAGAACGGCCGGCAAGGCTCAATTCACCAAGATGTTGAATGCGCGTCACCTTATCGCGGGCCGTGCCGTCATCCTCCGTAATTTTTGCTTCGATAATGACCTGCGGGTTGAACTCGCTGGGAATAATAAAATCTGGTGCCTGATCGAAACCCTCGATTCGTTCGGCGCGTTTGGTTTTTCGGAAACTGATACCTGCCTTGGAGAGAACATCCTCAATTGCGGATTCAAGGCTGTCGCCGATGAGTTCACTTACAGAGTCACGGTGCCCAGCAAAGGGCCTTCCAAGAAATCGTTCATAAAGCAGCATGGCATAGGGAACACCTATCCCCGCCAGGTTCTTTATGCTATCAATGCCATTTCTGGTATCGGCCTTGTCCAGGCGATGCAGTTGATCTTTGTCCACTTCGGGGACACCTGACGCCAGTAACTGGCATGCGGTTTGGACCATTGCTTTGAGTCGTTCCTTGGTAACGCCGTTAGTGTTGAGTTCCGTT
>CAYSLH010000294.1:0-6284 GCA_964431605.1 uncultured Myxococcales bacterium | reverse complement strand
TGGCGCCAATATCGGAGCTCAGCAAATGTCCAGGGGGATAGTTGGATATTGCAGAATCGGTTCCTTATAGTGAATCCATGAACCTGCCTTGCCCTGCATGCTTGCCCGTGCTAGATCCATCCTTGTGTCCTGGACCGGAGTTGTAAGAGAGCACCAGTCAGGTCGGTGATGGATTTATTGACAGGAGGATGGACATGGTGGACCAAGCACCACCCCTGAAAGTAGCCGTTGTGGGAGTTGGGCATTTCGGCACTTTCCACTGCGAAAAGATAGCTGCTTTACCTGAGGCTCGCCTGGAGGCGGTCGTGGATGTAGACATGCGAAAGGCAAGGAGTGTAGCCGAACGGTTCAAAACCACGGCCCTTGATTCTGTGGGCGAACTTGCCGGCAGGGTGGATGCAGCGGTGGTGGCCGTGCCGAGCAAAAAACACCACATGGTGGCATCGGCACTGCTTGCTGATGGTATCGACCTTCTCGTTGAAAAGCCCCTGGCAACTTCTCTTGCCGATGCAAGGGAACTTTGTTACTTGGCCCAAAGTATAAATTCGATGATCCAGGTAGGGCACTTGGAGAGGTTCAACCCAATTTTGCCAAGGGCATTGGATGACATCCGAGGTCCTCGTTTCGTGAAGATGAATCGCCTCGGTCCGTTTCCAGGACGGGGCGCGGACATGAACGTCGTGTACGAACTTATGATTCACGATTTGGATATATTGAAACAATTGACCAGTTCGAAACTCATAGGTGTTTGGGCCAAGGGCTGGAAAGTGGTTACGGATTGTGAGGACATGGTTGTGGCGAGGCTCGATTTCGAGGATGGCCTCGTGGCCGAACTCAATGCATCGAGGATTTCATCCGAGCAAGTACGAAATTTTTCTGTTCTCGATTCCCGTGGAGTGCTCGATGTGGACCTGATGGCAAGGCGCATGAGCAGGAGTTCATTCACGGATGGTAAGCAAGTCATTGAAAGGGCCGATTCCTTGGAAGCAGACCCGCTTCTGGAGCAGGATCGCGCTTTTGTCCAGGTAGCCATGAACGGTAAGAAACCCTTGGTCTCGGGCCAGGCTGCCATTGGAGCGGTTGCGCTAGCTGAAACGATTGTTTCCGCATTGAAAGAACATACCTAGTGGCTGACTATTCCGATAGTGTTTTGGTTGTGGCAGGAGAGGCCTCAGGTGATTTGCACGGTGCAAGGGTCGCTTCTGAATTAAAGAAAAAAGTCCCCGGATTGAAATTATTCGGCGTTGGAGGAAAGAGGCTCGTCGAACAGGGACTAGAACAACTTGGTGATCCTGAGTGTCTCAACATGGTTGGGTTGAGCGAGGTGCTATTGGGTCTGCCTCGAGTGCTCGCCTTGAGACAAAAGATCTTTGCCGAGGTACATCGACGAAAACCCCGCGTCGCCCTGCTGGTGGACTTGCCTGGGTTCAATTTGAACCTGGCTCTTCATCTGCGCAAGCAAGGAGTGAGAGTGGTTTATTACATTGCGCCTCAGGCATGGGCCTGGCGCAAGGGTAGGGTGAAAAAAATTCGTCGTAGAGTTGATAAGCTTTGCGTGATCTTTCCGTTTGAAGAGAAGTTTTTCAAGGATGCTGGTGTGGCCGCGACATTCGTAGGCCATCCTCTGATGGAGGAGGATGCCAGGGCAATACCTGCGGGCCATGATAAAAAACTCGCCTTGGTGCCTGGTAGTCGTCGTACTGAGATCCTACGCCTGTTGCCTGCCATGGCCAAGGCTGCCAGATTGTTGCAGGATCGGTCCGGACCGTTTGATATCGTTTTGCCGGTGGCTCCTGGGCTCGACAAAGGTTGGATAAGGGGGATTATAAAAGATGCTGGCATAGAAGCAAGGCTCGTCGATGGTGGTGCTACAAAAGCCCTGCGTGGAGCATGGGCCGCCTATGTAGCCTCTGGTACGGCCACCCTGGAAGCTGCCATTTGCCAGGTTCCCATGGTGGCGGTATACCGTGTCTCCAGGATAACTTATGCCATGGTCAGACCCATGTATCACTTGAAGTACTTTTGTATTGTCAACATACTCGCTGGCAAGAAAGTGGTCCCGGAGCTGCTTCAGGGCTCGGTGAGGCCGGATATAATGGCCACTGAATTGGAACCCATGCTGGAACCCGGGCCTGGCCGTCAACTGGTTCAAGAGGAACTCAAAGAGGTAGTTGCCAGGTTGAAAGGGCCCAAACCTTCTGAAAAGGTTTCTCGCCTAATCTTGGATTTTCTGGAGGCATGTGCGTGAGCAATACCGACATAGACACGATTGTGGTCATACCAACCTATTGCGAGCGAGAGAATATTTCATTGATCATCGAAGCGGTCCTGGTATCGCCTGACGTGCATGTAATGGTGGTAGATGATGAAAGTCCGGATGGAACGGGTCAGTTGGTAGACGACATGTCTGAAAAAAACCCGCGTATCAGTGTTATTCACAGGAAAGACGCACCACGTGGACTTGGGTGTGCGTATAGGGATGGATTCGAAAAGGCCATAGAGATGGGCGCTCGGTTCATCATCCAAATGGATGCTGATTTTTCTCACGATCCGTCGGACATAGTACGATTGAGATCCGCTGCTGAAAAAGCTGACCTGGTCATAGGCTCCCGCTATGTTCCAGGCGGCAGCACTCCAGGCTGGAGCATGACAAGACGCTTCATCAGCACATGCGGTTCTTTTTATGCAAGGAAGGTGCTGGGAATGGGAGTTCGGGACCTGACAGGTGGTTTCAAATGCTGGCGAGCGGACGCATTGATGCGTTGCAATCCCCAAAATGCCCATTCGAAAGGTTTTGCTTTTCAGATAGAGATGAACTTCAGGGCAGCCAAAGCCGGCCTTCGTATCGAGGAGATCCCCATTCGATTCGTGGATCGAACCAGGGGCGAATCAAAGATGTCTGCGAAAATTTTCATGGAAGGCATGGTGGCGGTGTGGAAGATTCGGTTGGGGAGCCATGAATGAAGAGACCTGATCGTTATTCCATAGCCCTTGTGTTGGTGTTAGTAGCTGTGTCCTTATTACGGGCCGTGTTTGCATCGATGGTGGACTTGGTGCCTGACGAAGCCTATTACTGGACATGGTCTAACCACCTCGCTTTCGGTTATTTCGATCATCCCCCGGCAGTGGCCTGGCTCATTCGCCTGGGAACTGTTTTGTTTGGGGATACTACCCTGGGGGTTAGGATCGGGGCCATTGGGTGCTCGGCTGCAACCTCCTGGTTGATTTTTTTGTTGGTACGGCGTATCACGCGTTCTTCGGCCTGGGCGTTTTGGATGGCCATTTTGGCCACTGTGTCACCCGTTGTGTCCACAGGGGCCGTTATCCACACGCCGGATGCAGAGTTGTCTCTTGCTTGGGCTGGTGCGGCGTGGGCTGCGCTCATGGCTTTTGAGACCAATCGTCCCAAGTTTTGGATCGGTCTTGGAATTGCTGTTGGATTCGCTTTTCTCGCCAAAGCAAGCGCCATATTGCTCGTTGCTGGCTTGGGCCTCTATGCATCGTCGTGCAAGGCCGGCAGGGATTGCCTGAAGACGAGTGGACCTGTAATAGGCTTATCCGTCGCTTTGATACTGGCTTGCGCCAACCTAATCTGGAATGTTCATCACCAGGGCGGATCTTTGTTGTTCCAGGTAAATCACGCAGCAGGAACCCTTACTTTCAGGCCCATGGGACCACTGGAGTTTATTCTGGGCCAGGCTGGTGTGATGGGACCATTTTTGTTCGTGGGCGCGGTCGCATTTGGTCTGGTTGGATGGCGAAGACGGGTGAGGTTCGGACACACAGAAGCTTATCTCATGTGGTGTCTTTTTGCTCCTTTGCTGTTGGTGACATTCGTCTTGTCATTTGTGCACAAGGTGGAAGCCAACTGGCCGTCGGTTGGGTATATCAGTGCCGTTGCAGGGACTGCGTGGGCTTTTTCAGGCGGTTGGTGGTACATAAAAAGACGAAAGCTATGGACTGGGCTGGGGGTCGGGTTGGGGCTGTGTCTTACGTTGCTGATACACGCACAGGCCCTGTGGACAGTTTTGCCCCTGGATGCAGGGCGGGATCCCACCACCAAGCTCAGAGGATGGAAGGCCATGGCCGTGGCTTCCGTGAGCCTGGCTGATTCGCTGGATGCCCATTTGGCGGCAGAGGGATACGGGCCGGTGAGTGAACTGAAATTCTATACTCACAGGCCTGTATTTTACCAGCGAAGCTCTTCACGTTTGTCTCAGTTTGATCTTTGGCCAAAGGACGTAGTGCGTGGAAGGTTGTTGTTCGTCCAGCCGCGCAGCACCAAGGGTGTTCCCAATCTGTGCAAGGGGGCTTTGCGAGTCAGTGATGTTACAGCAAAGTTGGAAAATTTCCTCTTGGAGAAAACATCCGAGTACCGTTGGTGGCTGTGTGATGGGGTCAACAGAGATTCATCCGGGGCCATGGCTCCAGAGAATGGAAAGGGTGAAAATGGATGAAATTCAACAGGAGCCGGGTCCGCAAGATGAACGACGTGTTTCGTGGGCTGCGTATTTCGGAGCCGCCAGTGGGTTGTTACTAGGCGCACTCGTCGGTATGCTTGGTGCAAGCATCTTGGATTCGTATTTTCCCGGTACCGAATATGCTGAGATGTTTTGGGAGATAACCGGTCCCATTCTGGCCATAGCAGGGTTTGTGGTGGTTGGGATGGCTTTTCATCGCTGGTTCATGGGACAGGTCTTGGCTCCGGCTGTGATCTTTTTCTTGTTGTTTTTCTTGAGTGCATACCTTGCATATGGACCATTGAGAACGAACTGGTTAGGATTATAGTTTTTTGCTCTGGCTGTACCCTGCCTTAGCTGTACCCCCTTAACAGGTGCCTCTTAACAGGTGCTCCTTAACAGGTGCCCCTTTAACAGGTGCCAGCCGCTTGTTTCGACTGCCTTTAATAGGTGCCTTAACAGGTGCCAGCCGCTTGTTTCGACCCGCCCATCTATGACCATTTTTTGGCCTATCGTAAAATAGTCTTGACCATTTTACGACGTTAGCGATAATAGTCAGCATGAGAATCAGAAAACGCTTTTATGATGCCTTGCTGGACGAGCATTTGGCCACCCATCGGCAAATGGCTTTTATCAGTGGCCCACGCCAGGTGGGCAAAACGACGACCTGCCGGAATCACTCTGACGGCTATGTCAACTGGGACAATTCGGACGACCGTGAGCAAATACTTGCCGGCCCGGCCAGGCTCGTCGAGTACCTCAATATGAATCGCCTGACGAAGAGTGCTGCTGTTGCGCTCCTGGACGAACTCCACAAGTATCCGCGTTGGAAACAGTTCTTGAAAGGTTTTTTCGACACCTACTCAGAGCAGCTTCGCATCATTGTCACAGGCTCGAGTCGCATGGACGTATACCGTCGCGGCGGCGACAGCCTCATGGGCCGCTATTTCCTTTACCGGATGCACCCGTTTTCCGTGGCCGAGACGCTATACCAGGACATCCCAGATTCAAAACGTGTAGTCCGTTTCCCGAAAAAAATCAGGAGACAGGACTTCGATGCTCTATGGGTCCACGGCGGTTTTCCAGAGCCGTTCTTCAAACGTGATATCCGGTTTAGCCGCCGTTGGCAATCGCTTCGCAACGAACAACTCCTTCGGCAAGACATTCGCGACCTGACGCAAATACAGCATATGGCTCAACTGGAGATGCTCGCAAAACTCCTTGGCCGTCGCTCTGCCGGGCAAGTCATTTACAGCAGACTGGCAAGAGATGTGCGAGTATCCATCGACACCGTGCGTCGCTGGGTCGACACTCTGGGTCGCTTGCATCTGGGATTTTTGATCAAGCCGTGGTTCAAGAACGTCTCGCGCTCTTTGCGCAAAGAACCAAAATGGTTTCTGCGGGACTGGGCAGGTATACAAGACGCGGGTGCCAAGGCTGAGACATTTGTGGGATGTCACCTGCAAAAGGCAGTTGAGGGATGGGACGATCTGGGATTCGGAAAGTTTCAACTTGCATACCTGAGGGACAAGGAACAACGAGAGGTGGACTTCGTAGTGGTTCGCGATGGCAAACCATGGTTTCTCGTCGAGGTCAAACAACACGCAGAGAGCATCGGTGGCTCTCTGAAGTTTTTCCAAAAAAGGCTCGCGGTCCCCTTTGCCTTCCAGGTCGTAGTCGATGCAGATTATGTGGACGCTGACTGCTTTGACAGACCACGCGGGCCGATGCTTGTTCCGGCCAGGACGTTTTTGTCACAGTTGTTGTAAAAGGGGACGTTGGTACATTAAAAACATTAATCAAGTAAGGAATGATCCTCCTGCC
>CAYSLH010000293.1:0-6296 GCA_964431605.1 uncultured Myxococcales bacterium | reverse complement strand
GTGTGTGACGACAACATCGATTGCACGGTAGATAGCTGTAACGAGGAAAATGACAAATGCGAGTCCTCCCCCGACGACTCCCTTTGTTCTGACGGGCAGACCTGCGATGCCAAGTTGGGTTGCACAGGGGGGCAGGCTTGTACTGAAGATGCGGATTGCGATGACAACGTCGATTGCACGGTCGATAGTTGTGACGTGGATTCCGGAATGTGCATGAGCACGGCGGATGACTCTCTTTGTGAGGATGGACAGGTCTGCAACCCCGCCCTTGGATGCGTATCCGACCAGACTTGTAGCGAGGATGCCGATTGCGATGACGGCGAGTATTGTAATGGCAAAGAGACATGCCAGGACGGCGTTTGTGTGTCTGGTAGTGTTGTAGATTGTGACGATCACGTGGATTGCACGGTAGATACCTGTGATGAAGATACTGATGGTTGTACCAACACCGTAGACCATTCCTTGTGTGAAGATGGACAGCTCTGTGACCCTGAGCAAGGGTGTGTGGCCGTACCATGTAGTAGTGATGGTGATTGCGATGATGGTCTTTTTTGTAACGGCCAAGAGACTTGCGACAATGGAACATGTACCGCTGGTGCGCCCATGCTTTGCGATGACGGCATAGCTTGTACGATGGATAGATGTGACGAAGACAGTGATTCTTGCGTCTATGAGACGGACGATTCTTTTTGCGATGATGGAGCCTGGTGCAACGGTGCAGAGACCTGCGATGCTACGAATGGTTGCCAAGATGGCGTAGCTCCGAATTGTGATGACGGGGTGGACTGCACGATAGATATCTGTGACGAAGACGCAGATGAGTGTATGCATGTGACAGATGATTCTGTTTGCGATGACGGCGCATGGTGTAATGGTGACGAGACCTGCGATGCTACGAACGGTTGCCAGGATGGCGTGGCTCCGAATTGCGATGATGGGGTGGATTGCACGGAAGATATCTGTGACGAAGACGCAGATGCGTGTGTGCATGTGACAGATGATTCTGTTTGCGATGACGGCGCATGGTGTAATGGTGCCGAGACGTGCGATGATGTAAATGGCTGCCAGGCAGGTACTTCGCCCGATTGTAACGATGGGGTGGATTGCACGGAAGATAGCTGTGACGAAGATAACGATGTATGCGTGTCGATTCCTTCGGACATGCTTTGCGATGACACGAATGCTTGTACTGATGACAGGTGCAGCCCGGGGATTTCGCCTGACGCAACAGGGTGTACTCACACAAACCTGGAAAATGGCGCATCTTGTTCCGATGATAACGTGTGTAACGGTAACGAGACATGCCGGGATGGAATGTGCCAGGCCGGTGCTCCTCTGTTTTGCTCCGACGACAATCCTTGTACTGTAAATTACTGCGCTCCTGCAGCAGGATGCATGGTGGAACCTGCCCCTGAAGGCACATCATGCTCCGATGGAAATCGGTGCAATGGCGATGAGGTGTGCGATGCCAATGGAGCCTGCCAGGAAGGCGTGCCTCTTGATTGCGATGACTCCAATCCTTGTACCGCTGATTTCTGCGTTCCCGCAGAAGGTTGCCAGAACGTAAACAATATCAATGTGTGTGACGACGGTGATGATTGTACATCCAATGATAGATGCGTAGATGGTGTGTGTGTGGGAGTAGGCGTGGAGATATGTGGTGATGGGCTGGACAATGATTGCAATGGAACGGTGGATGACGGTTGTGGAGGCATCGGTACCTTTGTGGCGCCATGGGGTGATGATTCCAATCCCGGCACCATGGATGAGCCTTTAGAGACCATTAGTGCCGGAATAAGCAATGCTCTTCTCATCGGGCCTCCCCAGGTGGTCTATGTGGCGGGAGATGACAGCTATCAATACAACGAAGATGTTATCATGCAGCCAGGTGTCAGTGTGTACGGTGGCTATTCCACTGATGGTAATTGGGATTACGATCCTGTGCTCAACTCCACTATTTTGGAACCAGTGGACCCTAGAGGCGTAATGTTCGTCAATCCCGGGATCGATGTAGATACTGTGCTGGATGGAGTGACCATAGTCGGAGTGGATGGTTTTGGGCAAGGTTCGGAGACTACCGCTCTCTCGATAGATGGATGTTCTCCTACCATCAACAATTGCCGTTTTTTCAACGGTGATGCAACCACGTGTCATGCCATAAGCATATCCGGTGCTGCGGCACCCGTGATCGCTTCAACGGATATCATGGGTAGCAGTTGTAGAGTGTTGGAGATGATTAGGGTCGAAGATTCCAGCATGGGGCTGTTTGGGACCCATATCCAGGTTGCCGATGCCGGGAGAAAGGCCGTGGGGATCGAACTCGTGGAAGTCGGGAATGTGGAGATTCGGTACAATCAAATCGAAGGCGGGGACGTGGCGCAGGGGTCCTTGTCTGCGGGAATACACTCTACTGGTGGTTTTTCACAACTCGCCATAGGCACTAACTACGTCGCTGCTGGAGAGGTAAATGGAAACAATGCAGTAAGTGCCGCGATATTGCTAACTGGATGTAACGGAGGCCTGGCGACCATCGTTGACAATGCCTATCTCGCAGGCAATAACGCCACGGATTTTTTTGGTGGAGATGGACATAGCTATGGCGTAGCCGTCACGGGACAATGCGATGCTGAGATTTCTTCCAACGGTTTCATCGTGGGCTCTGGTTCTTCCGCCGATTCCGCAGTGGGCGTGGTGTGTGATGATGATTCTATGTGCAATATAACAGGAAACAGTTTGATCGCTGGAATAATCCCGTCCGATGAGACTGCTTCGACCAGGGCCGCCGGGATTTCTTGTAATGATTCATGCAATTCCATAGTGGGCAACCAGGTGATTTACGGAGGTCGTTCAAACGAACTGTATGGAATCACGTTGTCTGGTTTGAGTGCTCCGTTGGTTGATTCGAACAACGTATACGCAGGAGAGTGTTCGCAAGGAAATTTCATTTCCACCGGTGGCATAGGAGTTTACATGGAGTCGGCTGGTGCGAGGCTTGTGAATAACATAATATTTGGAGGGTTCTGTTCAGCGTCTATCGGTATGCATGTCAATTATGTACCACTTGACCAGGGGTTGGTGGAAGCTTCGATCATAAACTCCAATTACATCAATGCAGCCGGCAGAGACAACGGTTGGGGTTCTCAGTCGGTGGGGATTTCGCTTAGTTCTGAATCAGATAACGTCGCGCCCATGGATGAATTCAGGAACAATATTGTGGATGCCGGGTATGCTTCCAACAGAGTCGGCGTGCTCGAGCAAGACTCGATGTCCGACCCTCGGTCGTTTGATTACAACGACCTGGTGGGTGCAACCGACGCTTTGTATGTGGATGAAAATTCAGATTGGCTTGTTTCCATCGATCAGGTAAACGCTCTTTCAGACATGGAGACAGGTTCGAACATGAGCGTGTATCCTGACTTGGTAAACCCCATACCGTTTGGCGATTTTCATCTCAACGATTCATCTCCCCTCATCGATGCAGGAACGGACTTGGACGCTCCGGATCATGACTACGAAGGAGATGCAAGACCATCCGGCCAGGGTTATGATGTGGGTGCGGACGAGAGGTAGATTGGAACTGGTTTATTTGCTGGTTTGCAATTTGATGGATATGGGTGAGGTATCTATACTGTCTACTTGGTGACAGAAGTTTTTAAATGCTGGATACTGCTTGGGGACGATTCTACCTGCTTCCACAACCAGGCGTTTATCCATGTTCATGAGAGAACCTTTTTGTGCCAGTTCGAAGAGGAAACTTGCATTCGTTGTGGTAAGCTTTTTGTGTAATTCGTGTTCGATTCTGGCGCCTGCAGGTAGCCTTATGGATACATGGGTTAGGGTGTCGGTTCTATCGGCCAGTAAAAGGGGAGTCTTTCTCACGTTGTGAGCAATGAGATTTCGTCCCAGTTCATAGGGATAGATACCTCCCTGTAATGCCAGCACATCTCCCCTTCTCCTGGCCCACGCGGGGGCGCGGAACTTGTACCTTATTTCCAAGGGCTGGTCGGGATTATCCAGGCCCACAAACTCGAATTTTTCCAGTATGGCTCCACTGAATGTTCCAGCGAGTCCTGCCTCTAACGCTTGCTGTTGCAAGGGTTTGTTCATGGACTGAAGAGCCTCTCGGTAACTTACGCTCTGCCAAGTGGTTATGGTATCGTGCCCGGTTCCTTCGACTGTTCCATCAGGATGAAGGGTAAAATCCAATCGGCTGTTTTTCTTATAATCGTTCGTGTGATCCAAAGGAAGACGCACAAAGATATTTTGGGCTTCTGTTGCCGTAACGTCCATAGCCTGCATGCCGGCTAGAAAAGGGAAGATTTCATCGAATGGAGAAAACCTGCTGGATGGATCCATCCAAAGGGTATTTTTCTCGCCGTCTGTGTTGATGTCCAAGGCGATCAAACCGTACTGGAAATCACTGACAGATGGCACCTTTTGCAATGTCTGGGGGTCGGCTATGGTCCTTGCCAACAGCACGCGAGGTTTGTAGCCAAGGGCTCTCAGCGATGCATATAGTAGCAACAGCCTGTTGCCTTCCTTGAGAGCCAGTATGTGAGAGGCGGGTTGAGAAAACGATGAAGATCGAGTCGTTTGGCGAATATCCGAACAGATCTTTCGGAACAAGGTTCGTATTCCCTGCACTTTTTCCTGATGTCCGATCGTGTTTCGAACAAAGCGCTCGAGTTCGTTGGTGCTGCGAGAGTAATACAGGAGATTCGATCGTAATCCATCTCTTATGTCCTGCCAGGTTACGCCAAAAGCAGCCCGAACGGTAGGGACGATTTCACGTGCCACAGGTGCGTGCACTTCAATGGGGATGGATGGACCATTGACTAACTCAAAGGTATAGACATCGTGATGTTGCAGGTGTGATAGCTTTGGACGAGGAGCCCCATTGGCCAATCCAATGGAGAGATCGGTGCCCCTTGGTATGGCCACTGAATATATGGATTTGATGATGGGGATGCCAGGCAGCGCCATGAGAAAAGTATTTCCAAGCCAAGCGTTGATGGCGGAGCTAGATGGAGGCATGGTGTCGACGTATTGAAATTCAACAAACGATCCAACCTGAAGTGCTTGCAGGGATACACTCTGTTTTCCAGGAATTACTTCCGCGTCCACCGTCTTACCGTCGCTTGAGATTGTTCGTATGATTTCGATTTGTGCTGAAGCAGGTATGCTGGTTATTTCTCCCCAACGTTCTACACCATCCGGGGACAGGACCTTTACGATGGTGTGAACCCTGACGATAAAGGAACCATTAGGGGCTACTTCCATGGCTGCGCTGTCTAATAGAAGCAGAGAGTCTCCGGTATAAGATTTGTTTTCGGCCTGAAATCTGTGGATTATTTCAAGACCATCCATTGGCTGGTCGCCTGCAATGTTAATTCTCCTGAGGCCTTTTTGGGCAGCAAATACTTTTCTCAGGCCCATGTGCCATGGATTGGCCCAGGAGAGTTTATCTATTATCAAGTCTGCTTGCCGGTTTTTGCCAACACGTTCCAGGGCATCTGCCAGTCTGAATGATACCGCCACTTCATATGGAGCCAGGCGCCTGGTCTTTTCCAGCAGTTGCACGGCTTGCCTGGTCTGTCCATTCGCTTGAAATATTTCAGCCAGTTGCAGCCTGGCTTGAATATTGCCAGGATTGTGCTGTAGCTCATTTTCCAGTACGGTTATCGCCCTGTGGACTTTCCCCTGGCGACGCCATAGTTCAGCCACGTCCATGGCGTCTTGACCGATGGATTCTAGTTTTTCGGCATAAAGGATTTGATCGGAAAAAGCCGACCTTATCCCGGCCATGTCCAGCAAGGTCGCCAGCAGACTAACGTTATCCGGCAGGTTGTGAAGCGCCTTTTGTAGGGATAGCTTTGCCTCCTGAAGCCTTCCTGCCTTTTGCTGAATCTTTCCAGCGTAGTTTTCCCAGAGTGCGCAGTCAGGTCGATTTTTCTCCAATTCATCCAGGATGTTCAATGCTTTGTTTTGTTCCTGGTTGTCAGCCAGCAACAGCGCCCTCCGGAAATTAGCAAGGTATAAGTCCGGCTGATGCTCGGTCAATGATTTGAGAATCTCTCGCGCACGGGCCTTGTCCATTCCTGCCGGTATATTGCTGTCGTCCAGGAAAACGATCGCCATGAGGTATTTAGCGAATGCGAAAGTAGGAGTGATATCAAGAGCTTTGCTCAAGAAATTTTCCGCTCGTTGTATGTCACCTGCATCCCAAAACAACATGGCAGCCATGACGGATGATATGGAGTCGTAGGGATTGTCTTCGATTTTCCCGGCAAGGATTT
>CAYSLH010000292.1:0-6313 GCA_964431605.1 uncultured Myxococcales bacterium | reverse complement strand
TTGAGATCCTTGCAAGGGCATAGATACGTGCCAGAACGGAACCTGTGTTACAGGAGATGCGCCAACATGCAACGACAACAATGTTTGTACCCAGGATTCCTGCCTGGCCGGGTCCGGTTGCCACTATAGTCCATATGCGGATGGCATGGATTGTTCGGATGGCAATGTGTGCAACGGCAAAGAAACCTGCCAGGGCGGGGTTTGCACCTCACCAGGATGGCTCGATTGTGATGATCACAATCCGTGCACTTTTGAAAGTTGTGACGAGCGGGCAGGCTGTCAGCATTCTCCAAAGCAGGATGGAACACCGTGCGATATGGGATCGTGTGGAAGCGGTACGTGTCAGAACGGACAGTGTTCCAGCGCCACTGGCTTATTGTGTGATGATGGTTTGGATTGTACCGAGGATTACTGTGTCGAGGGTGTAGGATGCATGCATGACAACAAGCCGGATGGTTTCCCCTGTGGAGATTGTGCAGCATGCTTTTCAGGTGCTTGTTCAAAGCTCGATACTTGCTCGAGCGAAAATGGTTGTGGATGCTCTGCCTCCGGTTCCGGGCCATTTGGGCTGGCTGGCTTGCTGTTTGGACTTTTTATATTCATGAATTTCAGACGAAGGTTCTGAAAAAATCGAAAGAACGGGGGCCGACGGAATGAGACACTGGAGCGAGCGTGGTGTAATGTTACTGTTGGTTTTTGTGGGTGCTGGATGTGCTTTATCGGACTCGCCCCAGGGCTTTAGTGTGTTTTCTCACTTTATCATAAATGGTGAACCTGATACTGATCCTGCCCACGAGGGAGTCGTGGCATTGGTCACCCCCACAGATTTCATGTTTTGTTCAGGTGCAGTCATAGAGCCCAGGTTTGTAATAACCGAGGCACATTGTGTAGAACAAAGCAATCCTGCGGATGTTTTGGTGAGCATTGGTCCTGATGCGGCCACTGGAACGAGGTTGAGCGTTGATGAAATTTTTATCCACCCGGATCATGATCCAGGCTCTGACACCGAACCGTCAGTCCATGATCTTGCCTTGCTGAGACTTTCGGAGCCTGTTGCAGCGAACGTGACTCCCCTGAAAATACTACCAGAGGAAATGAAGATAACCGAGGCTGATATCGGTACGGCCGTAACGTTCGTAGGTTATGGTAGGACGGAGAATAATACGATTGGCACCAGGCTCAAGGTAGGCGGAATCCTGGGTTGGATGTGCACAACTCAGGGAGGATGCAACCAGGGACCTGTCAGGGTCTCTGAGAACAGCATATGTTTCAATATGCACGATGCAGGAACATGTAACGGTGATAGTGGTGGGCCGGCTTTTATAATGCGTGGAGGCACGGAGTACATTGCCGGTCTGACTTCCTATGGAGATACGGATTGTTCGTTGTTCGGATGCGATACGAAGGTCGATGAGTATCACGACTGGATAGACAGTGTGGTGTTTGGGACGCTGGGCTCGGCTTGTTCTGCTGACGGCGATTGTGATTCTGGTAATTGTAAGGACGGGGTCTGCTGTGTTCCGGAGTGTACCAGCCAGTGTTACAGTTGTGCGATTCCCGGTAGCTTCGGAGACTGTGTGCAGCTTCCGGACGGGCAGCCCTGCCCGGATGGAAATCCATGCAACGGACAGGAAGTTTGCGAATCAGGGGTGTGTCAACCTGGCGGAATGAAGGATTGCGATGACTCCAACCCATGCACCGTAGATACCTGTGACAACGTTACAGGCTGTGTACATGAACCTGAACCAGACGGGACCATTTGTGACGACAGCGATCTCTGTGTAGGTGTCGGCAAGTGCTCCTCGGGATATTGCCAATTCCAATCAGCGAATGAGTGTGATGATCACAACGAGTGTACTGATGATATTTGTAAACCTGACACAGGTTGCAGGTTCGAGCCCCTTGCAGATGGTACTGATTGCAATGGTGGCGCTTGTGGCAAGGCGGCTTGCATTGGTGGCGAG
Source organism: uncultured Myxococcales bacterium (assembly GCA_964431605.1). Classification (GTDB taxonomy): domain Bacteria; phylum Myxococcota; class B64-G9; order B64-G9; family B64-G9; genus JALVPF01. The sequence goes on along the minus strand of CAYSLH010000292.1, from coordinate 4,349 downwards.
TGTACGGTTACAGACCCCATAGATTGTGATGACGGCAACTCATGTACCAAGGACTTTTGTGATCCTGGAGTCGGGTGCATGGCAGAGCAAAAGGATGATGGCACTCCATGTGGTGAATGTGGTGTCTGTGTCTCCGGAGAATGTGATCCCGGACCTGCTTGCAAAAGTTCCTGCGGTTGCAGCCAGGATGCCCCGGGATCTAGCTTTCCATTGTTTGGATTGCTACTTGTTTTCATGGTCCGTGCTAAACGGCGCGGTAAAGAAGGGGAGGGAAGGGAGAGGATGAGGTGAGGTGGTTTATTTTTTGTTTTGGTCTGACAGGATGGATTTTAGGCGCTGGATGTGGTCACGACATACCGCCACAAGTTGCAACTCTTGGTTTGCCCATCGTCAATGGACAGCCTGATACCAGCGATGAACACATGGCGGTAGTGGGCATCACTTTTGGAAACTACATGTGTTCCGGAACTCTTATCGCGCCTGACGTGGTTCTTACCGCAGGACACTGTGCAGGAAGCCCAGCGAGTTCTTATTCGGTGAAGTTTTCACATGGATTGATCTATATGCCCACCGCCACCAGGAGTGTTAGTGAAGTGCATCGCCATCCTGATTATGATGCTAATTATGTAATCAATGACATAGCCTTGTTGCGTCTTAGTGAGCCTGCCCCCGACGACATCGTCCCTATTCCCTTTCTTCCGGAAGCCTTGAAAATTACCGATAGCGACATTGGTTCACCCATCGAGTTCGTGGGGTTTGGACAGACGGAAGCTGGTTCCGCGGGAAAGAAAATGCACTTTACCGGAGAGATTAAGTGGCTTTGCGACAGCGATAGTTATTGTCCTCACACCGCAAACATTTATGGAATGCCCCATACCTTGTGTTTCGATCAACAATTGGGTGGTGCGTGTGAAGGTGATTCCGGCGGACCTGGGTTCATCAAGCGTCAAGGCAGGGAATTCGTGGCGGCGGTTACATCCTATGGTGACAACCAGGGATGTACCATTTATGGTTGCAGTACCAAGGTGGACGCTTTCCAGGATTTTATAACCGACTATACCGGCGGAGGACTTGGTTCTGATTGTGCTACGAACAATGACTGCGTTGCCGGATATTGTGTTGATGGATTGTGCTGTGAGTCTGAATGTGACTCCCCTTGTCATTCGTGCTCATTGCCTGGAAAGGAAGGCTTGTGTGTAGAGGAGCAAAACGGAGCGTCTTGTTCCGATGGTGACCTTTGCAATGGTGAAGAGGTCTGTCTACTCGGTGAATGTGTAGCTGGGACTCCACTGGACTGTGTGGATGATGATCCTTGTACCGATGATGTCTGCAGTCCGACCCTCGGGTGCCTCAATGATCCATGGCCGGATGGGTACCCGTGTGGTGACTGTATGGCCTGCGAACAGGGTGTGTGCCAGGCTGCTGATTGTGATGCAGGAGGAGGATGTTCCACTGGAGACCAGGCTGGTACCGGACCAGGCGGTATCTTGCTGTTGTTGGTGCTTGTCGGGATGTTTGCTTTGGCCATTCGTCGATCTGCGTGATTGTACTCTCCGCCTGTTTGTTATAATTTGTGACATCAATTTGCCAGGGGAGATCTTGATGAGATCTTTGCACTATTCCATGTCTATGTTATGTATTGCTGCTTTTTCCATCCCGGCTGTCGCCTTCGGGGCTTCGGGTAGATCGTCCATCGTCGAGGTGGTCCCTGCCTTGGCTGACCAGTTTGACACCATGTTGCTTTTTGCCGGTAAACCTCAAGAGCTGTGGTCCAGGGCAAGCAGCCTCGAGAGCAGTATCGAGCCTGTGAGTAAATTGGATCCTCTCTCGGATAATGGGAAGTGGATGAAATCCCTGGCAGCTTTGGCCATGATGGAACGGGCGGTTGGCAAGAGCAAAACTCCTTCTGAAAAATGGGTTGAAGAGCTGCTTGAGATGTATTTAGAGTTTGCTAAGGCCAGGGCCAAGTATCGCAATATTGCTTGTGTCGTAAGCGCCATAGAACTTCAAAGAGGAGATGCCTCGGCTCCTTTGGCGAAATTTGCAAAAAGCCTCGGTTCTTTGTCCGGATATTGTTTTCAGAAGATTAAATCTTTAGCGAAGATGGAATTGGCTAAAGGCGCAGGCGGCGACTTTAAAGAGTCGCTTCTGTTCAGCCTGTGTAGGGCCCAGCATGGAACGGGTGATTGGAATGGGCTTTATAAAACAGCCAATGAACTCGATGCCATCAAATCCACGAAACAGAGCATTTCCTGGATAGTTGAAGCCCTGTACGAATTGGGTGATGGTGACCGAGCGCAAAAGTTTTTAAAAATTGCGTCGAAGAAGAATCACGGAGTACTACCCAGGGCAATCGTTATTCACAGGGATATCTATTTAGCCAGGCAGCAAGTCACTCTACGTAATGATGGTGTGAACAACGGCAAGCTTGCGGTGGCGTTGGATGCGTTGGGTGATCCAGTACTGATCCTGGATACCTGGACACCTGCTAAGGTGTTGAACCTCAAGAGCCCGGTATTGGATGAACTATATGCCAAGTCTCTGCTCGATGATGGTTTCAGATACGAGGACGCCTGGAAATTTGTCTCTACCGCAAAAGGGACTCCGAGGACTAGTGGATTTTGGGGGTTTCGGATCGGTGCCGGTATGGCCATGTTACTGCATCAGCTTCTTTCTCCAAAGGGATCTCACCGAATGGATGAAGGCATAAGAAAGACTCTCGCAGAGGACCTTATTCAACTGTCTGCAGGAAAAAATCGATTCGCAACTAGGACAGGATTCATTTTGAATCTAATGGACGTGGTGGCCGGAAAGAACGCCCACAGCTTGGCAAAGACCATGGCCGGGCCGGTGGTGGAGTTTGTGAGCAGGAACAATAAAGATTTCCAGGCGTTGACTTTGGCCTTCGTCGTTCGGAGATTTGGAGCAGGGTCCGTAGATACCTGGAAATTGATGGAAGATTTTATCCATAGCTCCCGTGGGAAGTTGCCACCTGGTGGAGTCTCTTTGCTGGGCTTGGCTGCAATCGAAAATGCAATAGAGACAAAGAGTTCACAAGCACTGGAGAAAGCAAACGCCAGGATAGAGACTCAAGCCGACATGGACTCGAACATGGATTTGAAGTTTTGGAGCGCCAACCTGACGGCGGTAAGGGGGCTCTTACTAAAAGGTGTCGCCCAGACCAAACAGTTGCAAAGGGCAGTGAACGCTTATAGTGGCGTTTTAGCGAGTGCGGCAAACAAAAGGGGATCAAGGCTTGATTCACAAAAACTTTGTAGTGCCGGTACCTCACTTGCTACCTTGATGATGCAGGGCGGTGCCTTGGAACAGGCTCGTGGACTGATGGAGCAGTTAGCTCCTCTTTGTAAGGATTACCCCATGAGTCTTGCTGTTCGAGCCGTCATGGACATCGCAGCCGGGGATGATTCAAAGATGGAAGAAGCTTTGTCAGTTTTGAACAAAGTGGTGGATGTGTTACCTAGTTTTCAAGCCCGTCTACAAGCAAGGCTATGGCTTGCATTGACAGCCAAGGCAAACAAAAATAAAAAAATGGAAAGGAGACATTTTTCTCAAGCAGCAAAATTGCTTCGAACCGGCATGTCTGGAGCGGATTCGTTCATCCTTGCTCCTGACTTACTGTCCATGGTGGCCATTTCATCCAATATGGAGTTGAGTGCCGGTTATGAAAGAGATGATCCCATGAGGCTGGCAATAGACGTGGGACTTGGAGTTCAACTTACCCTTTTTCCTCCCGCAGCAGTGGACAGAGCCACTTTGTCAGGCTTTTTAAAAAAATAGTTCCAACAATTTAGACCATACAGGGAACCAGGCCGTCCCCAATGGGTATATGAGGGTAAAGGAGGGTTCCCATGAGTTGGACATGCGCTAAGTGCAAGACTACGTTCGAGGAACAAGACAATGTCGATGCCAGATATTGCCAGGTCTGCGGAGCACCTGTACGCCATTCAACGATCCCTGAAGATCACGATCAAGCTCTTGACTCCATGCTTCGCATGGTGATGCTGATATTTGGGGTTCTTTGGCTCGTATTGTTCTTCATACCCTTCGGAACGAGGAGTGATTACAGCCCCGTTTGGTCCTGGGACCTGTTGGGCAACACTGAGGGTATGGCCTATCTGGTGGTGTGGCCTCTTGTTGTGGCTTTGATATTTGTGGTGCTGGGCATAGCTTCACCATTGCCCAAGTGGTTGCGCCATGGAGGGGGCTTATTACTGAGCTTCTTGACACTTGGGGTCTTGTTTGGGGTGGATTCCGGGGGGCCGTTTGCTCCTGATCCTAGATCCTCCAGTGAATTAAAATAAAATACCTCATTGTTTCCCGTAAAACGG
>CAYSLH010000291.1:0-6313 GCA_964431605.1 uncultured Myxococcales bacterium | reverse complement strand
AGTTGTTCATGGCTGAGGGTATATAGATCCGCCACGTTCCCGACCATCTTGGTCTCCACCAACTGGTCTATGAGCTTGGTGCCCATTCCATCGATATCCATACCATCACGGGAAGCGAAGTGTTCGATACCACGTTTTAGTTGCGCAGGGCAGGACACGTTGGGACATCTGGTGGCAGCTTCTCCTTCGATGCGTACTACCTTGCTGTCGCATACCGGACAGGTGGCAGGCAGCATGAAACGGGTGGTGTTGTCGGGTCGCCTATGAAGTACCACCGAGACCACTTCCGGGATTACATCGCCTGCACGCTGCACCACCACCGTGTCGCCAATCCTTACATCCTTGCGTTGTATCTCGTCCTGATTGTGCAAGGTCGCCCTGGATACCTCCACTCCACCAATACGCACCGGCTCGAGAATGGCTACCGGGGTAAGTGTGCCGGTTCTTCCTACCTGTACAATTATGTCTGTAACTTTGGTAGTCTCCTGGACAGCGGGGAATTTATACGCAATGGCCCATCTGGGGGATTTGGATACCTGGCCGAGTATTTTTTGCAGTTCGAAATCGTTTACTTTTATCACCATTCCATCGATCTCATACGGAAGTCGCTCTCTGTCCCCAATCATGTGGGTGTAAGACTTTAGAATTTCCTGAGGGCCTGTGCATATTCGCACAAGTGGATTTACTAAAAAGCCGAGGTCTTTGAGCCATCGGAGCAACTCCCATTGGCTGTCTACCGGAACCGTTGCAAGGGCTGTAGCATACATATAGGCACGTAAGGGTCTTTTGGCCGTTATGCGTGAATCGAGTTGGCGAAGGCTGCCTGCTGCGGCATTTCTGGGATTGGCAAAAGCAGGCTGGGACTCTTCGAGCCTTTTGCTGTTGAGTTCCAGGAAGTCTTTTTTTTCGATTATCACCTCGCCCCTGACGATCAATTTTTCAGGTACCTCCTTGCCGAAGACCGTTCTTAGCTTGAGGGGGACCGATGGGATGGTGCGTGCATTGGATGTAACGTCTTCTCCCGTTGTGCCGTCTCCTCGTGTTGCACCAACCACCAATCGTCGATTTTCATAAACCAGTTCCAGGGCCACTCCATCGAGTTTCGGTTCTGTTACGTATTCAATCTGTTTGGTGGTGCCGAGGGCTTTTCGTATGCGTTCATCGAACTCGAAAATCTCGGAATCGGAAAAAGCATTTTGCAAACTAAGCATGGGCGCAGGATGGATGAAAGGCTCGAACTGTTTCGATGGGGTTGCGCCGACCCTGGACGTGGGAGAATCGGGTGCCTTGAGCGATGGATGTTTTTGTTCGAGTTCTTCCAGTTCGCGCATCATCATGTCATAGGCATGATCAGAAACAGTGGGATCATCCAGAACGTGGTACCGGTAGGAGTGTTCGTTGATTTCCTGCGTCAGTTCCAGGATTCGTTTTTTTATGTTTTGGATATCGTTTTCTGTCTCGCCCATGGCCTATCTCCTACCGGTGCATAGTGTTTAGCACCTGTGCAGCATTTATATAAGTCATGATAGGTGAACACGACTTGTCATATTCGATCAAGGGTCGTTTTTTCTGTTGTTTGTGCATTTGACACAGATATTGCCCCGTCTTACCATGGCAATCCAATTGATGGTCCATTTACCAGGAGGAGCTGATGAATCGCCATGTCTTGTCGGCGTTGGTTGGAGCTATTTTAGCTGTCTTTGTATTCAAGGCCGTCAGTGCCGGCCCATTGCGCATGACAGGTCACGACGCGGTATCCGTGGGACAGGGGTCCGGTGAATTGGCATGGGGACATGGCTCAGGGGTCATGTACTCTAACCCGGCATTGCTAGTAGACGTTGACCAGGGCCTGGGCTTCGGGTTCATTTTTGTGCAACCTTTTATGAAAGTCGAGTTGATGGATCGCCCTGCCAATGCCGATGTACCCATCACGTTCTATGATTCGGACGCAGGTATAGCTGGTTCGAACCTGGAAAGACCTTTGCCTACCTCCGAACTCAGGGTAAAGCGCCATGACAACGATGTAAACAGCTTGAACTCTTACCTGGGGATATCTTTAGTGGAGTCTTTGGGGATCGATGATTTTCGTTTTGGGTTGAGCGTTATCGTTCCAGCCGGTGGATTGATGGATATCGCGTCACAGTATCCCGACGAAAGGGAACAGTTTTTTTCCAACACCGTACACCTGACAAGGTTTGGTGAATGGAGCAAGATGATTTCTGTGTTCATGGGAGCCGCCTACCGCCCTCTGGATTGGCTCAGCCTGGGGGCCGCCGCGGAAGTCGGCCTGAACGTGAGCGCTTCTTTGGATATGTATATCCCCGAAGCCACAGTACAGGATTTTGCTTTGGTGAACGTAGCATTCGACGCGTCGCCCACCGCCAGGGCCATCGTTGGTGTGACGGCCAGACCCTTGCCCTGGTTGAGTATAGGTCTGGTGTGGCGAGATAGGAGATTTTCCGAGGTGGATGCCGACGCCATGCTGAACTTGTGGAACTACCACGAACCCGGAGATGCCACCGTACCCAAGCGGGTCAAACAGCGCCACTTGCTGGCCCTGGATTTCGAACCCCAGGAAGTATCCTTGGCGGTGGGGGCCAGGTTCCGTAGGATGTATGCCCAGGCAGGTGTGACATGGAACCATTGGTCGGATTTCATAGACACCCATCATAACCGGGCTCAGCAAAACGCTGTTTGGCAAGACGGCGCTGAGCCGAATGACGAATTTGCATTTTCAGACACCTTCTCCTTGAGCCTGGGACTTGGATACGAGTACCTGGATGGGCTCAGTATCACCGCGGGTGTTGGATGGCGTCCGACTCCTGTGCCTGACCAGGTGGGCCGAACCAATTATGCTGATGCCGATCTCGTAAACGTTGCGCTGGGTCACAGGCTGGATCTGGCCCTTGGTTCAGGGGTGATTCGCCTGGATGGGGCCTTGCAGGTGTGGTTCATGGGTGAGACCACTGTAAACAAGGATCCCTCTCAAATAAAAGACGAGTTCGCCGATGACGCCCGTACGCTAATCGGCGCTCAGCCCATGCCTGAGGCAGCAGGTCTGCAGACCAACAATCCTGGTTTTCCCGGATATACATTTGGGGGTTGGGCCTTGGCTGGTTCCGTTAGCGCAGCATATCTTTTTTAATCCCTTTTAGTTTGGAAATCTGTAAGAATCCTATGACAGCCATGGGTTGTAAGGAGGGCTTGTTTCATGAGGAGTATTTTATCTGTCCTGTCTTTGATGATTTCTGCGGCGTTGTTTTCGCAGGTGGCATGTAGTGGTTTAGACGGCGGTGATGGCAAAGATGGGGGATGGCAAACACAGCCCGCGGTACAACTCGTGGACCCTTTTATCGGTACAGGGGGAAAGTATTTCCATTTCGGCTCGACCGTAGTGGGCGCTTCCATGCCTTTTTCCTTGGCAAAACCAGGGCCAGATACCACTGGAGAAAACGGTGCCGCGGTTTTTCATCATTACTCCGGCTATCATTTCGACGACGAGATCATAGAGGGTTTTTCGCAGGTTCATATTTCCGGCACAGGTAGTGTGGATTACGGGGCGCTGCTGATTATGCCGACGGTGGAGTTCGGTTCTGACAAGATAACGGAAAAGGGTTACCGTTCTTATTTTCGAAAAGATACGGAAGATGCATCTGTTGGTTATTACAAGGTAACCCTGGAAGACCCGAACGTAACTGCGGAAGTGACCGCCTCAACCAGATGTTCCATGTACCGGTTTTCCTACGACAAGTCCCGACCTTCGCCGGCTCTCATCGTGGATCTATCCCATGCCCTGGTGGCTTGCGAGGTGCTGGATGCACATTTCGATGTATCTCCGAAAAAGGATGGGCTGACCGGTTGGATTCATTACTCGGGGGAGATGACCGGACGATCAGGTGGGTTCAAGCTGTTTTTCGATTTGCGCTTGGAGCACGCAGCGACCGGGTGGACAGCCTGGTCAGGAGCCCAACTGGAGGAAGGAAAGCTCTCTGATTCCGGTCCTGACATAGGATTGGCATTCGAGTTGGATGATGTGTCAAAACCGCTCTTGGTGAAAATTGGCCTGTCTTATGTGGACTTGAAAGGGGCCAGCGCAAATCTGGACGCAGAGATTCCTGGTTGGGATTTCGATCAGGTCCATCAAAAGGCAGTGGACGAATGGGCCAGTGAACTGGGCCGTGTGGATATCGAGGGAGGAACGACAGACGAGCGTGTCATGTTCTATACGGCCCTTTATCATTCCATGCTTCATCCTACCATAGAGTCCGACGTGGATGGTCGCTACACCGGGTTCGATCACGAGATACATCATGCGGATGGTTGGACGTACTATACGGATTTTTCCATGTGGGATACCTACAGGTGTACCCATTCACTATATACCCTGCTTTTCCCGAATCGTCATGGAGACATGCTCAGGTCACTTCTGGCTATGAGCGAGCAGGGAGGTTCTTTACCCAAGTGGCCCATTGGCACAGGCTATGGAGGTTCCATGCTTGGCACACCGGCTGATGTCATTTTGGCAGAGGCATTTTTGAAGGGAGTCGAGGGACCTGACTGGGATGAGGCCTATAGGGCGGTGGTCAGTGATGCGACCGAACCTCAACCTCACGCAGGTCGGTACGGTGTGGAAAAATACATAGAGCTTGGCTACGTACCAGAGGACGAAGTAAATCATTCCGCAGCAAGAACCTTGGAGTTTGGTGTGGCTGACGCAGCCATCGCCCGGTGGGCCAAGGTTATTGGGAAGACGGCTGATGCGGAGGCTTTCCTTGCCAGGTCCAAGGGCTATAAAAAGCTATGGGACCCGGAAAGTCAGTTTTTCAGGGGTAAAAACTCTGATGGAACCTGGGTGGAAGGAGATGGACCTTTCAATCCCCTGGACTGGAATGCGGAATACTACGTAGAGGGTACAGCCTGGCAATACCTTTGGCTGGTGCCGCAGGACGTGGCCGGGCTCGTTGATCTGTTCGCAAACCGCGACGATGCAGCCGACAAGCTCGAGGAGTTTTTCGCAACCCCTGAGCCGGACGATCCACTCAAGGAGTTTTTACCCAATATCTATTACTGGCAAGGCAACGAACCGGATATTCACGCAGCATATCTATTCGATGAAATGGGTCGACCCCATCGAACCCAATATTGGGTGAGAAACATTCTGGGTAAGGAATATGCAGCACAGCCTGCAGGACTACCTGGTAACGACGATCTCGGTACCATGAGTGCTTGGTATGTATGGAGTGCCGCAGGACTGTATCCCAACGCGGGACAGACATATTACTGGATTGCAAGCCCCTTGTTCCGACGTGTGACCTTTCATCTTTCACCAGGAGTGGATTTGGACATAGAAGCCCCAGGCGCTTCACACGAAAACCTGTATGTGCAAAGCTTGGATTTCAATGGGCGGAATGTGGATGGGTTTATTTTGGAGCATGAGGACATCATACATGGAGGTACCCTGGAGTTTCAGATGGGGGATAGTCCATCTGATTAGATTTTCACACCCTCGCTGCTTGACACGACTGGTAGCGTGATTACGTTGAACTCCAGAGACGACAGGGCCACAAAGGGTCCAAAAGAACAGAACAAATATTATTGGGAGGTAAGCCATGGCACTTGTAAATTGGCTGGGTCAAGATGATTTCCTAAATAGGTGGGGTAGGTGGCAAAAAGATATGGAACGATTGTTCAACGTTCACCACGCTGCAACAACTCATTCACCGAGTGTTTATCCATCCATAAACATCTACGACGATGGTGAGAGTTATATCGCCAGAGCCGAGATCCCGGGCGTTGATCCCAAGTCGCTGGATATTACGGTGACAGGGGATACGTTGACCATCAAGGGAAAGAGGGAAATCGATCTGGACGAAAAAAATGCGTGCTTCCACCGGCGTGAGAGGTCCTTTGGCGAATTTCGAAGGGCTTTCAGTTTGCCCGAGCAGGTGGATAGCACAAAAGTCAAGGCCGTCAGTTCAGACGGTGTTCTGGAAATACTGCTTCCTCGTGCGGAGCAGGCAAAAAAGCGGAAGATTTCAGTGAAATCCTCGTGAGTCCAGGGAGGTGAATCATGACCGATAAAGAGAAAAGGGAGCTTGAAGTCAGTCAAAAAAAGGAGATCTCTCCGGAGGCGGGGGAACCGACACGTCAAGGAGTGACTTTTGTACCTGACGTAGACATCACGGAAAGCGATGAGGCCATATTGCTGTATGCGGACTTGCCTGGTGTTCGAAAACAGGACGTGGATATCGACGTGAGGGAAGGTGTCTTGACCCTCACCGCCACGGTGGAGCCCAAGCTCGAGAACAGGAAC
>CAYSLH010000290.1:0-6362 GCA_964431605.1 uncultured Myxococcales bacterium | reverse complement strand
ACCAGTCTCCATGAAGACCTGGACGGCTTCCAGTATTTCATTCAGATGCAGGCTCACTGACCTTTGCCTCCTCGGCAATTTTAGCTACTATACCGGCGCTCTGCACCTCTAGTATATCGGTAATACGCTTTGTAATACTTTTCATCCAACTATGTAGCAGCACCAAAGGAATCGCTACCATCAGGCCCAACATAGTGGTAACAAGAGCCTCGGAAATACCACCTGCCATCATCTTGGGATCACCGGTCCCGTACAAAGTAATGGATTGGAATGTCTGGATCATCCCGGTAACTGTACCTAGCAATCCAAGCAAAGGCGACACCACAGATACGATCTTCACCGCCCACAAAAACCTCTCGAGCCTGGATGACTCTCTCATGATGGCTTCATCCAGCTTGCGTTCAAGGATCTCCGGGTCGGAATCCTTGCTCTCGGTATAAACGGCAAGAACCCGCCCTAGAGGATTATGCTTGCCGGGAGTCTTGGAACGTTTTTGCTTTGCCACTAACAAACCCACGACCGTTAGTACAACCAGCCGTAGCAGTCCCAGGGCCAAGGTCAACAGTCCAATGGCAATAATAATATATCCTATGACCCCACCAAAATGTATCCTCTCCATGAAAGAAGGAGTCTGGACGAGTTGGGACAACAGCTGACCCTTGGTAGGATCCACCGCCAATCTGGCATAGCCTTTTTTTGCATTTTCCAGTTCGTCCACGGTCTGCAGGTACCGCCTTGCCGGCTGGCGGGCCAACTCGATGAGCTTTCCGGTCTGCTCCTGCCAGTTGAGATATTTTCCCTTGGCCAAGGCAGTAAACACACCGACTCTGATGATGTCAGCTTCTTCTTCCTCACCGTCCTTGTTGATCAGCTTGCCCCTGAATTTCACGATTCTGCCAGACTCAACCATCTCCTGTTGGTACAGGTACCAGAGTGTCTCGAGTTGGTCCAATGATGGAAGGGCTTTGCTTTGAGTAAGCGGTTGAAGCTTCTTACCTCGGCCGGGAAACTCCGACGAAGTCATGGATGCATCCAGGTGCGCCTTAGCTTCTCCGGCTGCTTGCCGCACAACTCCGAACAACTCACCCATGGTTCCCAGTCTAGCCTGCAGCGTATCCTCCAACCTGGCCATGGTGGCTTCATTCTCCTCGAAACGCCTCTCCATGGCAGCGGCTTGCTTTTGTAAAGAGGCCAACTTGAGCTTGGCTTTCTTGAGAAGATCTTTCCGCTTTCCCTTGGCAGCCAAAAATTCCGACTCCCTCTTCTTTATTGCCACATTCTCCTCTTGCCAACCAGCCTTGACCATCTTCAAAAGATCCTGTAGCGAAGTCGGCTTTAGATTGGCCGTTTGCGCACTGGCTACAGAACCCGTCGACAGGACAAAAAAAGTGGTGAACAATACCAGGAAGTTCAAAGCCTTCATTGCTCATCCTCCGGTGCTGAGACGGGAATACGAATGAGGTCAGGCGCGGTCTGCTTACGGGCAATCCTCAGTCCCTTCTTGATCGAAGCTCGGTATTCGCTGGGAAGAGCATCCCATGAATGAGATTCCTGGTTCCATACCCCGGCCTCCGATTCATCCAGGGTAAGGTACATCAAGGCAATCCTCCCGAATCTCAGAAAGTTAACCATTCTCTTTTTACCCTTGAGATTCAACTCCGCCTCGTATGCCTCTATGGTTCGACCGAACTCTGTTTCTATCTGGTAGGCCTCTAAGATACGTCTAAACTTCTCCGAGTCAGCCACGTCGGCTCTGTTCATCATCTTTCGTAAGGTTGCGACCCTTTTTGTACGCTCTTCCAATAGAAAGGGGACATCCAGCTTGATGAACGCATCGAGCGAATCGATCATGCGTAACATCAAGGGCGTGATTTCCCTGCCGATGGAGGTGGCGTCATCTATTTGCTTTCGGAGCAGGTCCATTTCGCCCTGCTGAGAGTCCAGGAGTTTTTGCACCTGCTCATTATATGCTTTTGCAGACTCGATCTGCTCCTGTACCGCCCTATATTGTCCCAGAAGTTCTGTAGCTTCGTCACTTGTCTTGTCGATCCTTGCCTGCGCCTTGGCCGCAGCCCTGTTAGCCTGCATCACCGTATTTATAGCATTGCCCAGATCTCCGGCCCAAGCGCCATGGACGAAAAAGGCAAGCCACGCGATGACGAAGGCCGACCGAAAGATCCTGATAGTGGAATTGTTCATATGTTGCTCCCTGAACCCGTTATGATCAAAAAAACAAGATACACGATTGGAGCCAGATGCTAGAAACCAACTGCGTCAGTGTCAAGCAAAGAAAAAGTCTCGCGAAAACTCAGCAGAGTCACTGACATGTAACAACTTGTAATTACCGAAAAAATATTTTAATTGCCATATCCAGTTTTATTCAGTGACGTTTGTACTTACCGCCTTTTTCCGCGCCGGAAAAAACCGACGCCCTAATAAACTCCCTGTTGAGCATACCGATGAAATTGATGCTTATTCGCTTTGGGCAAACAGCCTCGCACTCACGATAGTTCGTACAAGCGCCAAACCCCTCCTCCTGCATGGCACCCACCATCTGAATCGCCCGCCGGTTGCGTTCCGGTTGGCCCTGCGGCAGTAATCCTAGATGTGATACCTTCGCAGATACGAACAACATGGCCGCACCGTTGGGACATGAGGCAACACAAGCCCCACAACCTATGCACTCTGCGGCATCCATTGCTAAATCAGCCTTCTCTTTGGGAATAGGCGTATTGTTCGCATCCTCGGCTGAACCGGTTCTCACCGATACGAAACCACCGTGCTGCATGAGCCTGTCGAGTGAACTACGGTCTACCACCAAATCCTTAATCACTGGGAAAGCCTTGGATCGCCAAGGTTCGATAGTGATCTCATCTCCATCTGAGAAGTGACGCATGTGAAGCTGACAAGTGGTGGTACCCTCTTGCGGGCCGTGGGGATAGCCGTTTATCACTAAACCACATGCTCCACAAATGCCCTCCCTGCAATCGTGCTCGAACGCGATGGGATCTTGTCCCTGTTCAATCAGTTGCTGGTTGAGCACATCAAGCATCTCGAGGAATGACATATGGGAATTGACATCATCGAGTCGGTAGGTGACGAAACCACCACGGTCCTCCCGGTTTTTCTGCCTCCATATGTTTAATTTGAGCTTCATTACTTGTAGCTCCTCTGGGTGAGTTTGACATTTTCGAATTGCAAGGGTTCTGTATTACGCACTGGCTCAGCTCCATCCCCCGCATACTCCCACACGGCAACGTGCGTAAAGTTTTCGTCATCGCGAAGAGCCTCTCCTTCTGGTGTCTGGTACTCCTCGCGGAAATGCCCCCCACACGACTCTCTGCGTTCCAGCGCATCCCTGGCGATTACGTCTGCAAGTTCGAGAAAATCCGCCACCCTGCCGGCTTTTTCCAGTTCCTGGTTCAAGTCCTTGTCCACACCGGAAACACGCACATCGCTCCAGAATTCTTCTCTCAAGGCGGATATTTTTCCTAAGGCTTCAGTAAGACCTTGTTCGGTACGAGACATACCGCAATTATCCCAAAGGATCTCACCCAGGCGTCTATGGAAGGTGTCGACTGTCTGTTTTCCTCCTACACCCAACAGCTTGGAAGTCCTATCCGCGACCTGGCGTTCTGCGTCCGCAAATGCGGGATGTGAGACATCCACATCATCGTAACCCACATTGGCAAGGTAACGTCCCATGGTGTATGGAACGATAAAGTACCCATCAGCCAGCCCCTGCATGAGTGCACTGGCACCCAGGCGGTTGGCTCCATGGTCAGAAAAATTTGCCTCACCGAGTACAAACAAGCCTTCGATGTTGCTCATCAGGTCGTAATCCACCCACAGACCGCCCATGGTGTAATGAATGGCAGGATAAATGCGCATCGGTACCTTGTAGGGGTCCTCACCGGTAATCCGCTCGTACATTTCGAACAGATTGCCATATCTCTCTCTGACCGCTTGCTCTCCCAACCGATGGATGGCCTCGGCAAAGTCCAGGTATACACCGAGACCTGTCATTCCAACACCATGCCCCTCGTCACACATTTTTTTTGCAGCTCGAGACGCTACATCACGGGGCACGAGATTTCCAAAACTGGGATATCGTCTTTCGAGATAATAATCGCGTTCCGGCTCGGGAATCTCATTGGCCGGTCTCTTGTCGTTTTTCTTCTTAGGAACCCAGATCCTCCCATCGTTTCGAAGCGACTCACTCATCAAGGTAAGCTTGGACTGGTAGTCTCCCGTCTTTGGAATGCATGTGGGATGAATCTGGACAAAACTGGGATTGGCGAAACCAGCCCCCTTCTTGTACGCCCTCCAAATTGCCGTTGCATTGGAGCCCTTGGCATTCGTGGAAAGGTAAAAGACATTTCCGTATCCGCCGGTTGCAAGTATAACCGCATCCGCCGAAAAGGACTGGATCTTACCTGTCTCCAGGTTTCTGGTAACTATTCCTCTGGCTCTTCCATCTACCAGCACCAATTCCAGCATCTCTGTCCGTGGATACATCTTGACCTTGCCCAGGGCCACCTGCCTTGTCAATGCCGAGTATGCTCCCAGTAAAAGTTGCTGTCCTGTCTGACCCCTGGCGTAAAATGTCCTCGACACCTGTGCTCCACCAAAAGAACGGTTTGCAAGCTTTCCCCCATACTCTCTGGCAAAAGGCACTCCCTGTGCAACGCATTGATCTATGATCAGGTTGCTGACCTCGGCCAGCCGGTATACGTTGGCCTCTCTGGAGCGAAAATCACCGCCCTTTACCGTGTCATAAAACAGCCGCCATACACTATCGCCATCGTTCTGATAATTCTTGGCGGCATTAATCCCTCCCTGAGCCGCGATGGAGTGAGCACGCCTGGCGCTATCCTGGTAGCAAAAGGCTTCTACATGGTAACCCAACTCAGCCAAGGTGGCTGCGGCCGATGCACCGGCCAAGCCCGTTCCAACCACAATTATTCTACGTTTGCGTTTATTTGCCGGGCTCACCAGGGCAACTTTATCCCTGTAATTTACCCACTTTTTTTCCATGGGTCCTTCAGGTATCTTGGCGTCGAGTTTCATCACGGCCTCCTATTGGATCCAGCCGGACAATACGGCTATGGGCATTGAGACATTGCCGACAATGATCAAGTAGGCAAAGAAAGTTGCAAAATTTGTACGCCACTTGTTGTACTTGGGATGAGCGAAACCGAGAGTCTGAAACCAGGACCAAAGGCCGTGCTTGAAATGAAGCCCAAGAAGAATGTTAGCGACTATATATACGAAAGAGACCCACCAGATGGAGAATCCGGACACCACGTTATGATAAACATCTCCGTGGACGAAATCCGAATGGACTGAGCCGTAAGTAAAATGCAGCAGGTGGTATACCAAAAAAGCAAGAATCGCAGGACCGGAATATATCATTGTACGGGCAGACAGATCGGTCTCACGAGTTTTCTTCACACGGTACTTCACCGGTCTTGCACCCATGTTCTGAAAAAACAACTGGGTAATGGCTGTGATGTGCAACACCAATGCCAAGAACAAAAAGCTCCTGACAGCCCAAAGCAATTCTCCCAGGTTCTGTAAAAAAGCAGCATAGGCATTGAGACGCTCGGCTCCCACGAAAATCTGCAGATTTCCGAACATGTGCCCGAGCACGAAGAGAAACAGAATAACACCAGTAATGGCAACCACAAACTTTTTACCAATGCTGGTGCTGTATGCGTCCAAGAGTCTATTCATTTTGTTTGCCTCGTTCACACCTTCGATTGTCATTGACTCCAAACAATGCGAGACAGTAACGCTAAATAAAAAATTTTCAACACAGAAAATATCGGGAATTTCAGTAGGACTTGGAAAACATCTTAAAAGTCTTTATGGGAAAAATAAAAAATTATCTTTATTACGATTGACAAGCTTTCCCAATTAAGTATTCATACTCGCAAATATGTATGAAATGAAAAACATGTTTTTGTGACCTAGGATGGCGTTACGGTTTGGGAGCAAAGACAAATCCAGGATTTCCATCACGAGGAGACGATGCCCGGGGTTTTTAGAAAGAGACTAAGCGATTCCATTTACGATGAACAGAACAGGAACAACCCACTGAACAGCTACACCCCAAGGAGGAGAAAGAAATGAGGAAAAGAAAAACACCAAAAAGTTGGATAACTTTTTTGTGGGCGCTGTGCACCAGTGCGTTATTGCTCATGTCCACGAGTGCAATAGCCCAGACAAAGACGGAAGAAGAGTCTAAAGACAAATCCGCAAGCGAGACTTCGTCCGACGAAAAAGCTCCGGCTGCCACGGAGGCTCCGGCTGCCACGGAGGCTCCGGCTGCCACGGAAGCTCCGGCCACCACGGAAGCT
>CAYSLH010000289.1:0-6395 GCA_964431605.1 uncultured Myxococcales bacterium | reverse complement strand
TCCAACTGAGAAGACCGCACAAAACAAACAATATGTATGGCTGGTTGCCTCCGCCTCTTTTGAATATTATTGCCACCAGCAGGTAGTAGACGACTGTCATGAGGATCGGGTGCAACAACCACCAAAGATAGCCAAGGACCGTGTTTTTGCTTTGCCTCTTGACGTTGGCGGCTGCCAAGACCCTTATGAGGTGACGCCGGGCCCAGAGGTTTTTTACAGAAGAGACCATGCCTTGTGCTATCAGTTGCAAACACCGGGAGTCAAGAGCTGATAATCGAGGATAACAGCTTGCCGCACCTGCTCAAATCCGCGACCATCGGTTTGCGCCTGCTCGGCCCCCTTCCATCCAGGATGCTGGATACTGCCCTGTGGATTTCACTGGCATCGACTCGTGCCATGAGGGCAAAACCCTTGTCAACAGCGCGCCTGGCCCTTGCTTCCTGGTCGTCCCTGCCGGGATCTGGCAAGGGCAGCAGCACACCAGGGGTTCCTGACGCTTCCAACTCTCGGGTGCTGTTATACCCGGCGGAGCAAACCACTGCGTCGCATGCCACCATTAGCTCGGCGAGCATGCCCTCGAACCTTACTGATTTCACTCCACCGATGGTTTCAAAAGTCCGGCCCTCGAACAAAGGTCCGCACACCATGACACCCCTGAATCCGGGACGATCTCGTTGCAGGCGCAAAAGTGCATCCCAGGCCTGTTCGGCCAGTTCCCCTGCGCCCTCCCATCCTCCGCCTCCCAGGGTCACCAGTACGAGTCGCTTTGCAGAACCAGCATATTTTTTTCTGAGTTCCCCCACCCTGCCAAGTTGTATTTTCCTGACCAGGGGTCCGGTAAAGACGCACCTGGACATTATGGAACTGGGGATTTCACCCGGTGAAAAATCCTCTCTTTCGCCCGGCACCAAAAACCCATGGACCAAATCACTGGCCGGGTCCTTCGCAAGCCCTGCCATGGCCCGAGGGACCAGGCGCCTGAGCACCAGCAAGACCTTGCACCCTGCGGCGCGAATCATCCCGAACAAATCCCCATCCAGCACAAAATCCAACATCACCGCGTCCGGACGCCATGAATTCACCATGGGGGCCATCAATTCGGCTTCGAGCTGAGCCCTTCGACCCCTGATGAAATACCGTCCAAGACGATGCATGGGATCGGGAAGCTTCCACACCCCAAAGCCTTGCTGCTCGACCATGGCGCAGGCGGGAGACTCGGCGAAAAACCTCACCTTCGCCCCTGGCTCGGCCTCCTCGAGCGCCTGGGCCAAAATGGTAGTACGGTTCAAGTGCCCCATACCACGACCGTCTATGGATAAAACCAGCAGCTTCACCACCATCTCCACAATTTCAGCGCTTTTCTGGCCACAATTGACACAGAATTGGTAAGTTCCACCGAGCTTCTGATCCATTTTTTTGAACTTACGGTCCTTACCCTTACCTCAACATCTGGGTGCAGCCTCAAGAGTAATGACACGAACGAGACAAATTGACGCCAGGCCGAGGGATTCATCAAAAAATCCGCCGGCGTATGAGTCATGGCCGAACGCCTTACCTGGAACAACTCGGAAGATGACAACTCCAGTTCCATGGCCATGCGGGAAAACAGCTCATGCCGACGAAGCAGGTCCATAAACTCGATGGTCCTGGCACTGGGTTTTGCCGACCATCTCACCCTCAAAAGCCTTGCCCTGTTTGCACCAGCGTGGTTTTCCAGTCCTGGCAGGAGCCTTGTCCAATCATCTTCCCCGGCCACCAACACGTCCATGGCCACCCTGTCGACGAGCCAATCATCCAGGAGGCCCAGGGCATGGTCCTGTGAGCCGGGATAAAAATTCAAAACAGGAGCTAAATCCACAAGTCGTCCATCGGCATCCGGGTCGAAACACAAGACCATACCCTGTCTGAGCTTTTGCACGAGTGGTGATGATTGTATGCCGAGTCCGAGCACTGCCTGGACTTCAAAACGTTTCAGTATCTTTTCGAGCAACTGCACATCGTCCGTGAATTTTTTCCCCTGCCCGAGGGGCCAACTCATCCAGTCGAACTGCTCGTTGGACAAAAAGCACCCAGGAGCAAATGGCCCCAGTCCCAGTATGAACGTCCCGGTCCATCTGCGTTTGAAATGCTCGGAGAGTCGTTCCAAAGCTTGCTCTGGAATGCTTTGCGGGACAGGAGTCACCAGGAGCAATGTCACCTTGCCACCTCCGCCACCAGTCTATGCCAGACAGGGGACGGAGGTCTATTTTTGTATGTGCCAGACAGGGGACGGAGGTCTATTTTCGCAAATAAAACATATTCTTGGACCGACAAGGACCCAATCGGGTTTTCATGGGAGGATGTCTCAGAGGTCTATCGACACTCGGATGGTACTCCACCCATGGATGCCTGGCATTCCGCATCTGAATTACAACCGGTATACACACATAGTCCGTTGTCGCAAGTGTAGTTATCCTGGTCATATGCCTGTGAGCCCAAGTCGCAGTCTTCTACCGTCGAGCAACCTGGTTGGCACAGGTCCACGCCTCCCTGGAACTGTGGAGCGCAAACATAGGATTCCATACCCTGCACCGACTCGCACTCCTGGTCCGAATTGCAACCCGTATATTGACATGCTCCAGCTTCACAACGATAGTTGTCCTCATCCCATGGACCAGAAGCCATGACGCAATCCGACACGGAAGAACAAGACTTCGTGCAGGTGCGAACCTGAGTCAGCTCATCTACGACACACACGTAAGATTCCATACCCGCAACGGCCTGGCATTCGTCATCGGACAAACAACCCTCGTACCTGCATGCCCCGTTATCGCAACTATAATTGTCTTCATCCCATGGCGGCCACCCGTTTGAACAGTCAGCAGGGTGTTCGCATACCTGTACGCAATAACGCACCCTTAACTGGTCATCCCCTGCTCCATCCACCTGGTCTCCATAGACACCAGCGTCTATACCAGCATCCTGTCCCGCGTCCACACCTGCATCCCGGCCAGCGTCCATACCTGCGTCCGGCCCTGCATCCTGTCCTGCGTCCATACCTGCATCCTGTCCTGCGTCCATACCTGCGTCCGGCCCTGCATCCTGTCCCGCGTCCATACCTGCATCCTGTCCTGCGTCCATACCTTCATCCGGCCCTGCATCCTGGATTATGTCTACCCCAGCGTCATCATTGTCTTCAGGTTCAGTTCCTGAGTCGTCAGCATCCATTCCAGCATCAGGTTCTAGAAAAGCCGAGCCCTGAGACCCACAACCCCACGGAAAAAGCAGTAACATGCAACAGACAATCCAACATGTTCTCATTTTGCTCCACCTTCCTGTTTATCCTTTATGAGCATCCAGGAGCCCAACTGCACACATGGCCGTTCCTTCGAAAAATCCGCTATCAGGTAATTTCTCAATCCAGCTACCAGGTTGAGTGGATCGTTGGGCTTGGTTATGGGTGCCCATGTTCCCGTATCCACGAAGCTGCAATGCCTTCCCAAGGGCAATAGCCGTGGTTGATGAGTGTGGCCGAAAGTCACTACCCTTGCAGGGAGAATCCTGGCTATTGCGCCTGCCACTTTCGGCAGCCTCGTCTCAATCGTAAAAATGCTCTCTCCCTGAACGGCCCATTCATAAAAAAGATACACCAGGGGAAAGCCCATCAGTGGTACAACCAGTTTAATCCAAAGAGGAATGGGTACCAGGGCCAGGGCCACTGTTCCTCCAACCATCAGCAAAGAGATAACGACCCGGTCTATCCAAAACTCCCTGATGATACGAAAAAGCCTCCCGGTTATGGGCGGATTCTGTAACTGCCAAAGAGCAATAACCGCGTGCTCGTCCAAGCCCTTCAGCCTGGCATATTCAATAACCCCTTCATGGATTTTTATGGCCTGTCCCCAGTAGACTTGCTTCTTTCTGACCGAAAGCAGACGAAACAGCACCAACAAGCTCCCCCAGAACCAGTTCCATGCCAGGCTCCTGCGGCTGAAAGCATAGTACTTCATCCAATGCCAGGCATAGGAGAACATGTTCAGGATATAATCGGAAGCGTGGGGATTGAAAAAGCCCATCTTCGGCATGAGAGTCCTGTTGGAGAGGTTGCCCATGGGAAGGGCAATGGTCTTGTTGCCATGCATCTGTACCGTGGGATCCAGAACATTTCTGAACGAAGTATAATGGTCATACTGCTGGCCATGTTCCGCGTAAAGTTCACCAGGCTCATAGAAGAACCAAGGTTCGAAAAGCAGTTGGGAATCTTCGAAAGACAGATTTCTGTTTGCAGCATCAGTGTGTAAAGCATGCAAAAAAGCTTTCTGCACTCCGGGAAAATGAAATTCCCTGTCATGATTTCCCATCACATAGACCAACCTGTGCCCTGCTGAGAGAAAATCCACCAGGCTGGAGACGAACACCCCGTGGTTGGCGAGTATCCTTTCGAGTTTCCAAATGGACTTTTCTTCTGTGGCATCCAGCCCAGTGCGATATTCCGACCTATAGACCTTCCAGGGAGCATCATCGGGAACAGCACAAACCAAATCGAAATCGAAAACGTCTCCGTTCAACAATAAAACCAACTCGGATTTTTCGTCTCCCTGCTCCCTGCGTGAGACGAAGTCCATGAGCAGATCCCGAAAATCATCGTCGAACAAAAACCTCGACGACTTGTAAGCCTTCCACCCATCGGCATGGTCTTCCACGTCCGCCATGTGAAGATCGGAAATTATCAGATATTGCCGTGCCATGAAAATCGCTTATACCGTGCCTGTCACCAAGGTACAACAGCAGCCACAGGGCGATGGTCCGATACGTTGTCCAGATAGTCGAAGTCATCGACCAAGCCTTCCATCGGAACCGGCTCCACCTGTGCCTGTTGGAAATCATCGAACAAGGCGCCGGTAATCATCATGTGATCGATAAGAACCCTTGCCGGAATGTAAGAATACTGACCGCCTGTCAATGCCTCTGTAAGAAACTCATAGTGATCCGGCTCATCCAAAAACGGAGTAAAGACATTGTTCGATGGTGGGTCGGTCAACTGATCATTGAAGTCGCCCAGCACCAGGACCTCGCTTTCTATCTCGCCACTGACCAGTCCATCGACGTATTGCTTGATCTTATCGCATGCGCTGCGACGCCTGGATTCGTTCTCTTCGCCCACTGAAGCTTTCAGGTGCACCACGATGACGATCATTGTCCATAAAGAACCATCAGGCCTCGTGATTGTGAGTTCGGCCTGCAACGGAGGCCTGGGAAAAGACCACCAGTCGTCTTCGAAAAGCGACTTCGTACCTGAGATATGAATCATGCCGGATTTATAGATCAAGCCGGTTTTTTGATATTCTCCCGAACCATACTCATCATCCGACAATACCGCAGTATAACCGTCAAGGGCCGAGAGTATTTTACCAAACTCGTACACATCGGTTATTTCCTGAACAGCGATGAGATCCACATCCAGGCCTTCTATTAGTTCGGCAACATACGAAGGGGTATGGTCATTGGTGGGAAAATTGCGGATATTCCATGTCACCACGTCCAAAGTCTGTTCGCTGCCCACTCGCCACCGAGCCCCCGGGCCTTGATCCGCTATGCCGTCATGCCCGTCGCTGCCTTGTTCCGATCCTCCATCAGCATCGGGCACCTGGCCTGCGTCCCATCCAGAGTCGGCGGTTCCCTCCCTGTTTTCGCAGCCTAAAACAAGCACTGCGAACAGCACTGAGAAAAACATGAATTTCTTCATTTCCAGGCCCAGACTCTTTCTCCCCACCTTATTGCAAAGCCAGGCACCTGCGCGGCAATACCACATTCCAAATCCAACTCCCAGCCAGAAGCGAAATTATCTCATCGAATCACTTCTTTGAAACTGCCTCCTTGATCACCTTGGCCAGTCTATCGAGTTTTATGGGTTTAGAGAGTGATGCAGCAGGTTGCAATCTCTTGGCAGCCTTTTCCCTCAAGGCAAAGGGGTGGGCCGTAAGAAGAATGATAGGGGTATCCTTGTTGACGGAATCGCCCCTGGCGGACTTTCCAACCTGCAGGCCATCGACACCAGGCATCATGATATCCAGCACGATGGCATCGTACTTCACTTTTTTGATGATTCCAATGGCGCTTGGACCATCTTCCGCCAACTCGATATTGATTCCATCCGCAGCGAGACCTTTTTGAATCAACCTTCTACTTGCGGGATCATCATCGACGAAAAGCACTTTCATTTTTTCACCCCAGCATTCTTTTCATTCTTTGAAAGTACCGCCAAAAGAAGCGAGACTCACCATACCAATGCTAATAGTATAGCTGCCTCATGTCAATCAGCGATGAGAGCCTTGTAATTTTCGCACCCTTTTTCTCAGTATCGAAATCTCTCGTTCGAAGCCCCCGGATAAAATTGGAAACCTGCACCAAGTCTT
>CAYSLH010000288.1:0-6415 GCA_964431605.1 uncultured Myxococcales bacterium | reverse complement strand
AATGGTTCCCACGTTTACGTGCGGCTTTGTTCTTTCGTACTTTTCTTTGGCCATGCCTCAAACTCCTTCGCTGATTCAAGCAATACCATTCAATACCGTGCCAAATGGAATCAAACCAACAGCTTCGCGATCAACCGCGGTTCAAAAAAGCCAATGGATCGCCGTTACGCAATTTGCACGTCTGTATCGGCGCGCGATGACAAGAAAATCTTCGAACGGATTGGTTTACGTGGTGTTGGGTGCAACGTGGAGCGCGGCCTGTGACGGGCGCTAACCATCACAGAAACTGGCTACCACCTGCTTGATCGAATCCGATACGAGGATGCGGTGGCTTAGAACCTTCAGGAAAATATCGCATCAATATGCGAACTTTCCGGGTTGTTTCTATCCCGCTAAGCTTTTCAAAGACCCTGGTCGAGCGAACAAAAACCGCAGAATTGTCGATGTTACCATCGATAATGAGCGAATGCCTTGTTTGCTTCGGCCATCTTGTGGGTGTCTTCGCGCTTCTTGATGGAGGACCCACGATTGCTGGCAGCATCGATTACCTCAGCTGCCAACCTTTCCACCATCGTCTTCTCGCCCCGCGCGCGGGCATAGTTGATAAGCCACCGCATACCAAGTGCGGTCCTTCTCCGAGGACGAATCTCGACGGGAACCTGATAGGTTGCACCACCGACCCTCCTCGCCTTTACTTCCAAAACGGGCTTGACATTGTCGAGCGCCCGCTTGAAAACCTTCAACGGCTCTTCCTTCAATCTTTTTTCAACGATATCCATCGCGCCGTAGAAAACTCTCTCAGCTGTGGATCTCTTGCCGTCCTTCATAAGATTATTTACAAATTTCGCGACCATTCTATCGTGATAGATAGGATCCGGTGCTATTTTGCGCTTTGGCACTTCACGACGACGAGGCATATCATCAACTCCTGCTACTTCTGCTTCTTGGTTCCGTACTTGGAGCGCCGTTGATTGCGGCCCTGAACTCCCACCGAATCCAATGCTCCACGGACGATATGGTAACGAACACCAGGCAAATCCTTGACCCTACCACCTCGAATCAATACTACCGAGTGCTCCTGCAAATTATGACCTTCACCGGGAATATAAGTCGTAACTTCCATCCCGTTGGTAAGACGTACACGAGCGACCTTACGCAAAGCAGAGTTCGGCTTTTTGGGAGTAGTCGTGTAAACACGAACACAGACACCGCGCACCTGCGGACAATTTTTCATGGCCGGAGACTTGGTCCTCGCCTTGATCCTTTGCCGACTGCTGCGAATCAACTGATTTATGGACGGCATTTCGTAACTTCCTTCCTCTGTTTCTCTCGACTTGCCTCAAAGCCCGGAACTTCCTGAAAGCAATGAGCTTTTCTGCAATCCTCCCGTAAATGGGAGCCCGGATAATAGGTGTGGCGAAAGCCGATGTCAAGGATTTTTTTCAATTTTTTCAGCTTTGCTCAATATCCCTCGACCTTCTTTCCAGGACATCTTCCTCCAGTCACAACTCATTGATATGACACCTCTTTTATTGCGAGCTAACGATTCGTTCCAACCGATCAAACCACCGCATCCACCAGAACATCTTTTTCTTCTTCCTCTTGTTGCTCTGGCTGCTCTACCTCGATATCGAGACGTTTATACCAAGCCAGTCCCGTACCGGCAGGGATCAGTCTGCCCATGATGACATTCTCTTTCAACCCGGCCAGATAATCTACTTTTCCCTGAATGGATGCTTCGGTAAGGACTTTTGTCGTCTCCTGGAAAGAAGATGCTGAAATAAAACTCTCTGAAGAAAGGGCCGCCTTGGTGATTCCAAGCAACATTGGTTCACCAATTGCTGGTTGTCCACCCTCGGCGAGAACCTTGTCGTTCTCCCGTT
Source organism: uncultured Myxococcales bacterium (assembly GCA_964431605.1). Taxonomy (GTDB): domain Bacteria; phylum Myxococcota; class B64-G9; order B64-G9; family B64-G9; genus JALVPF01. The sequence continues at coordinate 4,532 of CAYSLH010000288.1, read as the reverse complement.
CAAAGATAAACTTGTCCACATGTTCATCCACGAGGAAATGAGTGTCGCCAACGTCCTTGATTCGGATTCGGCGTAACATCTGCCTGACGATGACCTCGACATGCTTGTCGTTGATCTTCACGCCCTGCAGCCTGTATACCTCCTGTATCTCGTTGACCAGGTATTTGGCTAATTCCTGCTCACCCAAAACCTGCAGGATGTCATGAGGATTGGCCGCACCGTCCATCAGCGCCTCGCCCGCCTTTATCATGTCTCCCTCGTGGACACTGATGTGCTTTCCTTTTGCAATTAGGTATTCCTTAGGTTCACCAATCTCGGGCGTGATGATGACACGTCTTTTTCCCTTGAGGTCTTTTCCGAATGAGACCCGACCGTCGATCTCGGAAATGATGGCGACATCCTTTGGCTTCCTTGCCTCGAAGAGCTCAGCCACTCGAGGCAGACCACCAGTGATGTCCTTCGTCTTTGTAGTCTCACGCGGAATCTTTGCCAAGACATCGCCTGCTTCTACTGTGTCACCCTCCTGAACCAAAATGTTGGCTCCCACGGAAATAAGGTAACGAGCCATGGCGTTTGAGTCGGGCAACTTCAGTGTAATCTTGGGATCGTTGGCATCCTTGATTGAAATCCTGGGTCTGGCATCCGGGTCCTTGGATTCGGTGATCACCCGACTGATCAATCCCGTAACATCATCGGTCTTCTCCTCCATGGTAACACCTTGAAGGATATCCCCAAACTTTACGACTCCAGAGACATCGGTCAAAATAGGCGATGCAAATGGATCCCATTCAGCCAGGACCGTCCCGGCTTTAACTTCCTGCCCGTCTGCCACCATAAGCCTGGCACCATATTGAACCTGGTATTTTTCCCTCTCCCTGCCGGCGGAATCCACAATAACGACATCGCCATTTCGATTCATGGCAACCCAGTATTTCCTGTTGCCTTCAGTTTTCTTCTGAGTCTTGAGATTGCGATACCTGACGGTACCAGCAGTCCTGTTCTCCAATGAACTCTGCTCTGCCCGACGGGTCGCAGTTCCACCGACGTGGAAGGTGCGCATGGTCAACTGGGTTCCTGGTTCACCGATGGATTGGGCAGCCATGACACCAACAGCCTCTCCCATGTTTACCGGCATGCCTCGTGCCAAGTCTCTACCGTAACATTTGGCACATATTCCAACCGAAGCCCTACAAGTCAAAACCGACCGGATCAAAACTTTTTCCAAGGCCGCATCGCGAATCTTCTCTACGTTCTGCTCGTTTATCTCTTCGCCGGAACGGACCAGCACCTCTCCGGTAAGAGGATCTTTGATATCATCAAGAGCAACGCGTCCAAGAATTCGATCCGCCAGGGGCTCTATGATCTCACCACCTTCAACCAATGGTGTCATGTATATCCCATCCAGCGTGTGGCAGTCCTCCATGGTCACGGTGGCATCCTGTGCGACATCCACCAGACGACGGGTAAGATATCCTGAATTGGCGGTCTTCAATGCCGTGTCGGCGAGTCCTTTCCTGGCACCGTGCGTAGAGATGAAATACTGCAATACGCTCAATCCCTCACGGAAATTTGCTGTGATAGGATTTTCGATAATCTCACCGGAAGGTTTGGCCATCAACCCACGCATGCCGGCCAACTGCCTAATCTGCTGCTGAGAGCCCCTGGCGCCGGAGTCCGCCATCATGTAGATGGAGTTGAAACTAGGCATCTGGATGGTTTTTCCATCAGGACCAGTTACGTCTTCGAAGCTTATATCTCGCATCATTTCTGAAGCTACACGCTCCTGCGCTTCGGCCCAAATATCTATGACCTTGTTGTACCGTTCACCATCAGTGATCAAGCCTTCCGTATACTCGTTGTTTACTCTATTGAGTTCATCGTTGGATTCATTAATAATAGTCGTCTTGCTGGCAGGTATGTGCATATCGTCCATGCAAATAGAGACGCCGGCCTTGGTTGCGTATTTGTATCCCAGGGTCCGTATGCGGTCTGCCAGTATAACCGTCTTTTTTTGTCCGCCTGTGCGGTAGCAAATGTCTATCAATTTAGCCAGGCTCTTTTTGTCCAGGACTTTATTGATGACATCGAAGGGTATCCCTTCAGGAACGATTTCGTATATTATTACACGACCCACAACCGTATCGTACAATTTGCCGTCGATGCGGACCTTCACTTTCGCCTGAAGATCAACGACATCGTTGTCATAAGCCTGCCTGAGTTCATCCGGGCTGGAAAATACCATGCCAGTGCCTTTTACAAAGGCCCTCTCCCGCGACATGAAATAGCATCCAAGCACAATATCCTGGGTTGGTACGATGATAGGCGTACCATGTGCGGGGGACAGAATATTGTTGGTGGACATCATCAAAACGCGGGCCTCCATCTGTGCTTCCACAGACAAGGGCACATGGACAGCCATCTGGTCGCCATCAAAGTCAGCGTTGAAAGCCACACATACCAGAGGATGGAGTTGAATGGCCTTGCCTTCTATCAACCTGGGCTCAAAGGCCTGGAACCCCAAACGGTGCAAGGTAGGGGCCCTGTTCAACATGACCGGGTGTTCCCGAATGACCTCTTCCAGAATGTCCCAAACCTCTGGATTTTGCTTCTCCACCATTCGCTTGGCGCTTTTGATTGTGGTCACATAACCGCGCTCTTCCAGCTTCGAATAGATGAAAGGTTTGAACAATTCCAGAGCCATGATTTTCGGAAGACCACACTCGTGCAACTTCAGATCCGGTCCAACCACTATGACCGATCTGCCGGAGTAGTCCACACGTTTACCCAACAAGTTCTGCCTGAACCGGCCTTGTTTTCCCTTGAGCATGTCGGAAAGGGATTTCAAGGGCCGTTTGTTCGGCCCGGTAATGACCTTGCCGCGCCGTCCATTGTCGAACAATGCATCAACCGCTTCCTGGAGCATTCTCTTTTCATTTCTGATTATGATCTCCGGAGCGTTCAGTTCCTGAAGCCTCTTGAGACGATTGTTTCGATTGATGACTCGACGGTAGAGATCGTTGAGGTCACTTGTCGCAAATCGTCCACCATCCAGAGGTACCAATGGTCTCAGATCTGGTGGTATTACGGGAATGACCTCCAGAATCATCCATTCAGGCCGATTTCCGGATTGACGGAAAGCCTCGACAACCTTCAAACGCTTCGCAAACTTCTTGCGTTTTGCATCCGAAGTTGACTCCCTCATGTCGCGGCGCAGGGTGACAGACAACTGGTCGAGATCTATCTGCCTCAGCAACTCCTGGATTGCCTCAGCTCCCATCGAGGCCCTGAAAGAATCGGGGCCCGAATCTTCCAGAAATTCCAGGTACTTCTCCTCTGGAATAATCTGGCCCTTTTCAAGGGAGGTCTGCCCCGGATCCAAAACTATGTAGGACTCGCAGTACAGAACCTTTTCCAACTCCTTTAGGGTAATATCCAACAAAGTGCCGATCCTGCTGGGTAAGCTCTTGAGAAACCAGATGTGAGCAACCGGAGTGGCCAAATTGATATGCCCCATTCTCTCTCGGCGAACCTTACTCTGGATTACCTCTACACCGCATTTTTCACAAACCACTCCACGGTGTTTCATTCGCTTGTATTTGCCGCAATTGCATTCGTAGTCCTTTACCGGACCGAAAATCTTGGCGCAAAACAAACCGTCTCGTTCAGGTTTGAACGTTCGGTAATTGATGGTCTCCGGCTTCTTGACCACGCCGTGCGACATCTCCCGAATCTTCGATGGACTGGCCAAGCCGATTCGGATGGCCGAAAAGCGCAATGGATCCTTTGGCTTCTCGAAAAAGTTAATGAAGATGTCCTTCAAGGCGTTCTCCTTTTCCATGCCGTTTCAATCGGCAGTGACTGTGACAAACCAACGCGATCAATTCGCACTCGCCTTGGCGTCCTCCAGCAACTCTATATCAAGAGCAAGACTCTGCAATTCCTTGACCAACACATTGAAGGCCTCCGGCAAACCGGATTCCAATACCTGCTCACCTTTAACGATGGCTTCATACATCCTGGTACGACCTGCGACATCATCGCTCTTGACGGTCAGGAACTCCTGCAGACAATAGGCTGCGCCATAGGCTTCCATGGCCCACACTTCCATCTCCCCTAGGCGCTGGCCTCCGAACTGGGCTTTCCCGCCCAGCGGCTGCTGAGTGACCAGCGAATAAGGACCTATGGAACGAGCGTGAATCTTGTCGTCCACCAAGTGGTGCAACTTCATGATATACATGATGCCCACCGTCACATCGTTTCTGAAAGCATCGCCCGTTTTTCCATCGAAGAGTATGGTTTGTCCCGACTCGGGCAAATCGGCTACTTTCAAAAACTCCCTGATGTCCTTTTCCTTCGCGCCGTCGAAAACAGGAGTGGCGATCCTGACACCGTCCTGCATGGTACGGGCGAGTCTTACCACGTCCGAGTTCGATAGGCTGTCGATGAAGGTCTGGGTCTCTTTCTGAGTGTAAATCCTTTTCAGGTAGGCTCTTACCGAATCCGCACCGACGCCATCATCGAGCATCTTTCTA
>CAYSLH010000287.1:0-6445 GCA_964431605.1 uncultured Myxococcales bacterium | reverse complement strand
AGCATCTACGACACACAAAGACCAAACAACAGATACCTCAATCCATTACTTACCTCTAATCGCATCATCTTTCCTCCCTTGCTAGAAACAAAAGCTACCATCAACCCAAGACGGAGATAATTCTTTCACGTATCTCGTCCGGTTTACCGTCACCGTCTATCTTTCGCAACAGGCCGGCCTTTTCGTAATAAGGGATCAGAGGAGCTGTCTTGGCGTGATACTCTTCAAGACGTTTCTTCAGCACCTCTTCGGTATCGTCCGAACGTTGAATGCACCTGTCTGCAACGTCAGCCGGTGGAGGGTTGAACTTGATGTGGTAAACACGGCCCGTGTCTGGATCCGAACGGCGTCCGGTGATTCTCTCCACGAGTACCGAATCAGCAACGTCAAGCAACAATACGTGGTCCAGCCTGCGCCCCATGCCCTCGAGCAATTCATCCAGCGCCTCTGCTTGCGCGACAGTGCGGGGAAAACCATCCAACAGAAAACCTGTCTTGCAGTCATCCTTTGCCAATCTGTCCTGGACCATCCTGACCACCAGCTCATCAGGAACTAGTGCTCCCTTGTCAGTGTAAGACTTGAATTCTTTCCCCAACTTTGAACCATCCCTGATTGCAGCCCTGATAATGTCTCCCGTGGAAATTTGGGGAATACCGAATTTGTCGATAATGGCCTTGGCTTGAGTGCCCTTTCCGGCACCTGGAGGTCCGAGGAAGATCAAATCCATGACTCACTCCTTTTTCGTTGGGTTCTTGTCTCGAGTGCTCTTTTTAGTCTTCTTTTTCTTCACGGTCTTTTTCCCAGATTTTTTCTTTACACCCTTTTTTGCCATGGAACGCTTCCTTTTGGAAACCTGCTTGGGCGCCCTGGGGTCCTTTCCCTGAGCAAGAAGCTTCTCCTCCCTGGCAGCAATGAGATCTAGCGCATAATCAAGACTTACATTATTAGGGTCTTGCCCTGTTGGCAAGCTTGCATTTACCTGACCGTCCGTCACGTATGGACCGAACCTCCCGGTACGCACCTGTATTGGCTTTGATGTCACAGGACTCTGCCCCAACTCAGCAATAACCGTCCTACCTGCGCCCCTGGTCCTGCGTTTTTTTGGCTGTGAGAACAGTTCCACCGCCCTTTCCAATGTGATAGTTCGCAACTGCTCATGGTCGTCCAGGGATCTGGTCTCCCTCTTACCCTGGTTTTCCATGGAAAGATAGGGGCCATACTGACCAGAGTCCGCGATTATCTCGGCTCCGGATTCAGGATGCCGCCCCAAAACCCTTGGATAAGACAACAGCATAATGGCATCTTCCAAGGTGAGTTGGGCTGGCTCCATCCCAGGCCAAAGAGAGACCATTCGGGGTTTGATACGCTTTTTACCCTTGGTGCCACCCTCCCCTAGCTGCACGTATGGACCGAATCGTCCATTCTTCAGGTAGATGGTCTCAGCTGTCTCAGGATGTTGGCCCAGCACCCGGTTGCTGTCACGGGCCTGAGACAGCAGTTGGTTCGCCATCTGAAGGTCCAGTTCATCCAGCGGAAGCTGATCGGGAATCGATGCACGCTCGTGCCCATCTCCAACCTGTAGATAGGGCCCAAAGCGCCCCACCCTCGCGGCAACCACTTGCCCCTCGATCTGTCCGAGTTCGAAAGAACAAATGCCACGTGCATCGATATGCTCGATACCTTTATCGATTTTCTCCTTGATACCTACCTGGTCCAGAGGAAGGTCGGCCACATCCACGTCAGTATCCTCTATGGTTCCTGGTTTTCGTTCTCCGAAATAGAACCGTTTTAGCCAGGGCGCTGCGTTCATCTGTCCCGATGAAATAGCATCCAGGTCACTTTCCATCTTTGCGGTAAAGTCGTAATCCACCAACTCTTCAAAGTGCTTCTCCAGCAATCTAATGACAGCAAGGGCCGTAAGGGTGGGCATCAAAGCGCCATGGCGTTTCCAAACATAACCACGGTCCTGGATCGTCTGGATAGTGCTTGCATAGGTGGAAGGTCGACCGATCCCCAACCGCTCCAGTTCCTTTACCAGGCTTGCCTCCGTATACCTGGCCGGAGGCTTGGTGCTGTGGCCCGTGGCAGTAACCTTTTTTGCAGAAAGCACCTGTCCCTCGTGCAGCTCGGGAAGTAATACTTCCTTGTCACCGAGCTCCATCTCGGGATCGTCTGAACCTTCGACGTAGGCCCTGAGAAACCCCGGGAAGGTTATGGTCTTGCCAGACGCCTGAAAACCAGCCTTGCCGTGTAAATCCATACCAGATTCGTCACTGACGATCCCGGCCACAGGAGCCTCCATGCGAATCTTTGTCCTCTGACCAGTGGCGTCGGTCATCTGGCTTGCTACGGTTCTCTTCCACACGAGTTCGTACAGCCTATGGGCTTCTTTGTCCAGTTCAGGCACCTGATCAGGGGCTCTGAAGACATCACCTGCCGGTCTGATGGCTTCGTGGGCTTCTTGGGCACCCTTGACTTTTTTCCGATATCTTCGAGGAGCATCCGGCAGGTACTCCGATCCGTACATCTTTGAGATCTGAGTCCTGGCCGCGTTGACGGCCTCATCACTCAGGGTAGTGGCGTCGGTACGCATGTACGTAATGTATCCATTTTCGTAAAGCCGTTGTGCCACCCTCATGGTTCTCTGCGCGGAAAATCCAAGTTTTCTTCCTGCCTCCTGCTGCAGGGTGGAGGTGATGAATGGCGCTGCGGGTTTCTGTCTAAAAGGTTTGGTGGATACCTTCACAACCCTGAACGACTCGCTGGACAACGATTTTTCCAGGGACTTTGCCGCGGATTCATCCAGGGTTATTACCCCCTTTGCCACAGCATCGGCTGAGAGTCGTCCAGTGGACCCATCAAAATCCTTTCCAACGGCCAAGCGCTTTTCCGCCAAGTCCACCAGGGTCGCCACCACCTCTACAGCAGTTGCATCCGACTTCAGCCTGGCCTCCACGCCCCAGTATTCAACGACCTTGAAAGCCATGCGCTCCAGTTCCCGCTGGACCACCAGCCTGGTTGCCACGGACTGTACCCTGCCAGCCGACAGCCTGGGGCGAACTTTTTTCCATAGCACCGGAGATAGTTCATATCCGAACAGTCGATCTAAAATACGCCTTGCCTCCTGTGCTTCTACGAGCCGTTTATCCAGATCCCTTGGGTTTTCCAGTGACTTATTGATCGCCTTTTTCGTAATCTCGTGAAACACCATCCTCTTGACCGAGACTTTTGGCTTAAGCACCTCCAGCAGGTGCCATGCTATGGCTTCCCCTTCTCTGTCCTCGTCAGTAGCCAGGTACAAATCGTCTGCCTTTGACAAGGCCTGCTTGAGCTTCTTTACCTGCTTTTTCTTTTCGGATGGAACTATGTAAATAGGCTTGAAGCCATTGTCCACATCCACACCCAGCCGTGACCATGACTTTTTTCGCTGAGCGGCAGGAATTTCCGCCGCCTTGGATGGTAAATCCCTGACGTGTCCGATGGACGACTCAACGATATAATCAGGCCCAAGAAACTTAGCCAGGGTTTTGGCCTTGGCCGGAGACTCCACAATAACTAAGTGCTTTCCCATCGATCCTCCTACCTGACTACCTTCATCGAGGTAACCGGAAGCACTCCATATGGTTCAAGCTGGTGGCACTTGTCAAGCCCTCTGAAAAAAATCATCCCTCGTCACCATGCCAAACCACAGGACAACCCCTGCCATGGAAAAGGATTTGACTTAGCAATTTCAACATGTTGCACTCCCACAATGGAATTTTTACAAAAAGTTCAGCTCGCACCCTATACAACGTTCGCACTAGCCGCTGAGACGGCATGGTTCTGCCGGGTAAATGAAAAAGCTGAAATTTCTCAAGCCCTGCTCTTTGCCTACAGGAACAATCTTGCTCTAATGCCTCTTGGTTCTGGCAGCAACCTGGTGTTGACCCGTGATTTTCCGGGTCTGATAATCAAACTGGATATGGCGGGAATAGAGAAGCTGGACGAAGGACCCTCTTCGGTACTGGTTCGCATGCATGGTGGCCAGGACTGGAGTTCGGCCGTGGAGTATTGTTTGGACCATGGGTGGTACGGCCTGGAAAACCTGGCCATGATTCCAGGGACCGCGGGTGGAGCACCGGTTCAAAACATCGGCGCTTACGGTTTGGAAATCTCGGATAGGTTGGTGGACCTCCAAGCCATAGAGACCAGCACTGGTCTGGAGAAAAACTTCTCCTCAGAACAATGTGGTTTTGGATATCGTACATCCAGGTTCAAAAAAGCTCAGGGCAGGTGGATAATCACATCCATAACACTCAGGCTCCGCACTCATCCCATGGTAGACACACATTACGGGGCACTGGATACAGAACTCGAACGCCTCAAGATCCAGCACCCGACCCCGAAAGATGTATACGATGCGGTCTGTTCCATAAGAAGGTCAAAACTGCCGGATCCCGCAAAGACGCCCAACGTTGGAAGCTTTTTCACCAATCCGGTGGTGGACCATGAAAAATTCTATGGCCTCAAGGAACGCTTCAATGACATAGTTGCTTTCGAAAACAAAGACGGTAGTGTAAAAATAGCAGCAGCGTGGCTCATAGAAAAATGCGGATTCAAGGGAGTTGAGCAGGGACCGGTGGGGGTACACCACCTCCAACCACTTATTCTCGTAAACAAAGGTCAGGCTACGGCAAAGCAGGTTCTTGCCCTGGCCGACCAAATCAAGAAATCCGTGGAGGAGACCTTTGGCATAAGCTTGGAGTATGAACCCAGAATATTGTAATACCGGGAGACGCCATGTCATTGTCCAGTCGCGACACTGAAGCCAAGACCATTCAGTCCATGTCTCTTTTGACTCTTGCCACGGTTGCAATAGCTGTGGCGCTGATTTACACGCGAAGCGTAATGGTACCTTTCGTGTTGTCGCTCTTGCTGTCATACCTGGTAGGCCCCCTGATAGACTGGCTTGGCGACAGACTCAAGCTCCCTCGGTGGCTTGCCATATTGACGGTTGTGATTGGTATCATTCTCCTGTTCATAGCCCTCATCGCCATAATCACCTCGTCCGTAGCTGGTCTGGGCCACAACGCCTCGTTGTATGAAGACCGTCTGGTGGGCATGACCGAGCGCGTCACGCACTGGATGGACGAAAAGGGCCTTGACCTCGGGCAACAAGACATGGTGGCAACTGTAAAATCCCTGCCGCTGTTTTCCTGGCTCAGACGAACAGTGGGCGGGGTGATGACCTTCCTTTCCAACTTCTTCCTGGTCTTGGTATTCGTAATATATCTCGTTGCACGCAAGGCCCCTGAGTCGTTTGGGCAAGGTGCCGAATTGAGAGCCAAGATACGTTCGTACCTGATCACCAAAATCATGCTGTCGCTCATAACCGGCGTGGCGGTGGGCTTTATCCTGTTCGTACTGGGTGTCGATTTGGCGCTTGTTTTCGGACTCCTCGCCTTCCTGTTGAACTTCATACCCAACATAGGCTCCATCATCGCTACCTTGCTTCCGTTGCCGGTAGTCTTGATGCAGCAAGACAGTGTAGCGGTAATGGTACTGGCAATTTTACTTCCAGGCACCCTGCAGATGGTGGTGGGAAATGTCATAGAGCCAAAACTGCTGGGTAAGAGCGTAGACCTCAACCCCATAACGATTCTCCTTGGCTTGATGTTCTGGGGGCTCATCTGGGGAGTAGTGGGAATGCTCCTTGCGACGCCTCTTACGGCCGTACTCAAGGTTCAACTGGAACGATTCGAGGTCACTCGACCCGTAGCCTCCTTGATGGGCACGAACTAAGCTGAGTCCGGCTATTGCCTTTTGATCATCCCGCCAAAGACAGCATCGCATGTTGATCCAAACTCAATCATGATCAATCATGTCACCATGCAATAGATGACCAAAGGAGCGGCTTCATGTATGAGTTATTTCTAAGCAGGGGCTCTGAAGAACTCGTTGCTCTACCACTGGATCGGGATGCGTTCAGGATCGGACGCGCTCCCACCAACGATCTATCGGTACCAGAGCCCATGCTTTCACGACACCAATGCGAACTGATTATGGACAATGGCAACTGGACCCTGGAGGATCGTTCGGGAAAGGGCACAAAAGTTGATGGAAAACTTTATTCCCAGACGCTGCTGGAACCAGGAAACATCATCCAGTTGGGTTCGCTGAAGATGTCCCTGCGTCAACGACCTACACAAGATGACAGCCAGACTGCATCCCTGGGCGGCACCGACATCATGCCCGTGGAATCCAGCGATGATGAAATCCTATCCATAGAGGCGAACACCGAATCATCAGTAATAAAAAGAACTCTCAACACTCCGGTACTGAATATAGGTTCAGACCCATCCAATGACCTGGTACTGGATGAACCATTTGTATCATCATTTCACTGTCGAATAGTTCGCACCGACAGTGGCTGGCTCATCACAGACCTGGGGTCCACCAATGGCAC
>CAYSLH010000286.1:0-6447 GCA_964431605.1 uncultured Myxococcales bacterium | reverse complement strand
CACTTGCTTCTTTGCACAAGACTCTGTGGCGGGAGCGGGTGGGAGTGGATGAGAAGACAAAGGGGCAGGTAAAGGTGGAGACATTCGACAATTTCGAGCAACTGGTCCAACAGTTACAAAAAACTGATTGAGGTTTATCGCCGGGAGGCTGAAGTGTTTGCAAAACTCGCAGAGGTTGAGCACAGGTACGAGGAGCTTGGAGCCCAGTTGGAGGATCCTGAGGTGTATGGAGATCCTTCCAAACTCCAGAAAGTATCCAAGGAACGAAAGTCCTTGCAGGAGGTGGTGAAGACCTTTCGCGAGTTTCAAAAAATCGAGCAGGAGATCAAGGGCAATCAGGAACTGCTGCATGATGGAGACAAGGAGTTGGCCGAGCTGGCTTCCGAGGAATTGCCGGCGCTCCAGGAGAAGAAGGCCAAGTTGGAGCAGAGACTCAAGCTGCTTTTGCTGCCCAAGGACCCTCTGGATGACAAGAACGTCATCCTCGAGATCAGGTCTGGAGCAGGTGGAGAGGAGGCTGCACTGTTCGCCGCTGACCTTTTCAGGATGTACAGCCGCTATGCAGAGAGCAAGGGATGGAAAGTAGAGCTGATGAGTGAGAGCCTCGCCAGTGCTGGAGGTTACAAGGAAGTGGTGATGTCTCTCAGCGGCGATTCGGTCTTTAGCACTTTGAAGTTCGAGGGTGGGGTTCATAGGGTACAAAGGGTTCCTGTCACAGAGAGCCAAGGCCGGATACATACATCCACTGTAACGGTTGCCGTGCTGCCGGAAGCCGATGAGGTGGATGTGGGAATAGAAGAAAAGGACCTGCAGATCGATAGATTTCGTTCTTCGGGGCCTGGGGGCCAGAGTGTGAACACCACAGATTCAGCGGTTCGGATTACTCATATACCCACCGGTCTCGTGGTTCAGTGCCAGGATGAGCGTTCGCAGATCAAGAACAAGGCCAAGGCAATGAAGATCCTGCGGGCCAGACTATACGAAAAAAAGATTTCCGAACAGCAAGAGGCACTGTCTGAATCAAGGCGCTCCATGGTTGGGAGCGGTGACAGGGCGGAGAAAATCCGGACCTATAATTTTCCTCAGAATCGAGTAAGCGATCATCGTATCGGACTGACCTTGCGAAAACTCGACCGGTTCATCGATGGAGACATGGATGAGATCATCGACGCATTGAAGGCATTTTTTCAGGCCGAAGCGCTCAAGGGACATACTGAGTAGCGGGGACTTTGGGCTGTGACACCTAGCGGACCACTGAAGGTTCTCGAGTTATTGCGCCGATCAGAGGATTTTCTGAGGGAGCAAGGCTGTGCTTCGCCCAGGTTGGACGCCCAGGTCTTGCTTGCAGACGTTTTGAATTGCGATCGTGTGAAACTGTACGTGGATTACGCAAAACCTTTGACCGACGAGGAGCGAAGCAAGTTCAGGACCTTTGTCAGGAGAAGGGCCAACCATGAACCTGTGGCATACATAACTGGTAAAAAGGAGTTCTGGTCCATGGAGTTTTCGGTCGATCCCAGGGTGCTCATTCCACGACCTGATACAGAGACACTGGTGGACGAAGCCAAAGACAGATGTCCTGGGGGGACTGGACTGAAACTGGTAGACGTTGGAACTGGCTCGGGATGCCTTTGCGCAGCGTTACTAAAAGAGATCGAGGGTAGCACGGCTGTTGCCTTTGACCTGAAAAATGATACGCTGGAATTGGCACGCGAAAATTTGAGAAATCTTGGGTTTGAAGATCGTGTCTCGTTTATTCGTGGCAATTTGCTCGATGGATTGGGCGACAGTACTTTCGATCTCATCTGCGCCAATCTACCATACATTCCAACGGCTGAGTTGGATGACCTGCCGGATGACGTCAGGTTGTTCGAACCAATATGCGCTCTTGACGGAGGGCAGGACGGGCTCGATTTCATTCGTCCTTTGGTACACAGCGCTCCTTCTAGGTTGAACAAGGGCGGAATACTCGTTCTGGAGGTAGGCCAAGGTCAGGCTGGCCAAGTACAGCAGCTATGTCTCGATACCGGGTTGCAAGCGGTTCAGGTGCGTCGGGATCTAGCAGGCTTGGAGCGGGTTGTGTCAGCCATGCGTGTCTGACAAGACACTAAATCCACTGCGCTTAGAAAAAAAGCCATTGTTATTCGCAGTGGAGCTGATGGCATGGAAAATGCTTCTCACATAATGTATCAGGCGTTCCAACGGTACGTAAGTTGATTGGATAGTTGATCAAGACAAAGGAAATAACAGATGCAAAAGATAGTCATAGATGGTGGAATCCCTTTGGAAGGGACGGTCAATGTCTCCGGGGCTAAGAATTCAGCCTTACCCCTTTTGATGGCAACGATTCTTTCCGAAGGCGAAAACGTTTTGAACAACGTTCCCAACGTGGTCGATGTTCGCACAACATGCAAGCTCCTGGAGGGATTGGGAGCCCGCGTGGAATTTTCAAGGGGAAAGGCGCGAGTTGCAAACGAGGATATCAGTTGTTACGAGGCTCCATACGATTTGGTCAAGACCATGAGAGCGTCTGTATTGTGCCTTGGACCGCTTTTGGGACGGTACGGAAAAGCAAGGGTATCTCTTCCTGGTGGATGTGCAATCGGTGCAAGGCCCATAGACCAGCATCTCAAAGGTCTGGAGAAGATGGGAGCAAAGGTCAGTCTGAGCCACGGTTATGTGGAGGCAACGGCTAGGCGACTGAGAGGGGCTGTTTTGGTAATGGATATGGTTACTGTCACCGGAACCGAAAACCTCATGATGGCGGCTACGCTGGCAAAGGGAATTACTGAAATCAAAAATGCAGCCAGGGAGCCTGAGGTGGTTCAGTTGGCGAAGGTACTCAATCGCATGGGAGCCAGGATAAGCGGAGCAGGTTCAAACTGTATAACGATCCAGGGAGTGGACGATCTCGAGCCGATGGATGCAACGGTCGTACCTGACAGGATCGAGGCAGGAACCTTGATGTGCGCTGCTGCCATTACCAAGGGGGATGTGTGGATACAAAAGATAATACCATCTCACCTGGTGGCAATCACTACGAAGTTGCGGGAGGCTGGGGTACAGGTTCAGGAACAACCCGATCGTATCAGGGTGAAAATGAAATCCAGGCCTGTTGCCGTCGACCTGTCGACACAACCCTACCCTGGATTTCCCACAGACATGCAGGCTCAGTTCATGGCGTTGATGTGCGTGGCAAAAGGGACCTCCATAATCAAGGAAAAAATTTTTGAAAATCGGTTCATGCATGTTCAGGAACTCAAGCGTATGGGAGCAAGGATCATGCTGGACGGTGGCCAAGCAACCGTCAGGGGAGTTCGCGAACTTTTGGGCGCACCCCTGATGGCCACGGATCTGAGAGCCAGCGCGAGCCTCGTTTTGGCAGGCCTTGTAGCAAAGGGAAGGACCGAAGTTCATCGGGTCTATCATTTGGACAGGGGCTACCAGAGACTGGGAAAGAAACTTAGAGGATTGGGGGCTGACATCAAACGTGTGTCTGCTCGTCTTCCAAAGACGGTGGGATAGATTTTGATGAAATTCGTCCTATTTGGGACCGCCTGATTCCAAGAGTATTTTTTTTATGTGTTCTGCAAGGATTTGAGAACCATCTCCTTCCATTCGAACCAGACGCATTTCCCAGCCTTGTCCGGAATTTTCAATTCCGCGCATGGAGGCAGAATCGGAATCGAGAAGCCGGCGCAACTCGGTATGGGCCAGTACTTTCTGTCCTTCTATGGAAAAGCTGACCGTAAGCTGAGTGCCCACATCCAATTCATCATTCGTCTCCACAAACAAACCTCCGGGGCTGACAAAAACCTTGTCCAAGCGATAGGTTTTCCTCGGAGATTCCACTTTGGTTGCGATATCTATCTTTGTCCATCTTTCTTTGCGAAGTGCCATGGGCGCCTCCTGTAATTCTTATAGTTATGCCCCAACTATGGATAGTTAGTCAATTTTAGGCTTGGAGCCCCGGCAAGGAAGGCTTTTCAGGCCGTTTGACCATGCACTAATCATGACATCCTTGTCCCAAGTGTATCGGACAGGCAACAGGTGGGCAAAAGGGGATACAGTGGTCCGATTTTGTCGATTTCTGGAAAACCACAAATAGTTCAAACGGTTATTATACCTCCGTCCCCTATTTTCGATTTGGCTGATTTGAGATGGACTTTGTGGAAAAACATGCTGGCGGTTCTTTTTTGTTTAGTAGTTTATTGTTTTTGAAAGATATTTTTATTCAAGAAAGACTTTAGACGCAGTGCGTTATAGTTTGGCCCGCCTCTTGCTACGTATGGACGCTGAATGTATTGCCCGGAGGGCTTGCAAAGTCCGTAGAAACCGGTTGGGAGTCGTAGTCATGTTTGGAAAACATTTCAAGGATTCATTGGAACATTTGATCGTTCGCAAACGAGTGATTGTTCCCATTGCTGTTTTAGCCTTTGTATTGTCCACTTTTAGAGGATTTCCAGAGGCAGGTGTGGAACCTGTGGTTGGTGCTTCTTCTGATGGAACACCGGATATTTTACTACTTGGGCCAGGTGGTTCGCTGGAAGAACTCGCATCCGACGCACCTCCTGTTGGGGTTCTGAATGAAATGCGTTCTGTGATGCTGACTGACTCGGTCAGGAAAATCCTCTCCAGGTATCCAAGATTTCTTTCTCCACGCGAGCAGGAAATTCTTGCACAGACTCTGGTGGAGCAGGGCAGTATCAATGACATCGATCCCCTTTTTCTTGCGGCGGTCATCAGGGTCGAAAGCGCATTTTCGCGAGATGCTGTCTCCGATAAAGGGGCCAGGGGCCTGATGCAGTTGATGCCGGCAACCGGCGAGGAGATGGCACAGAGACTGGGTATGCGTTGGCAGGGCCCTGATGCGCTCGACGATCCTGAGTACAACCTTCGGCTTGGTGCATATTACCTTCGAAGGCTGCTCGATCGATACCATGGCTCATACCGGCAAGCTCTGACCGCATACAATAGAGGCCCTCGCAATCTCAGGCATATCAAGCGAAACCATGGCAGGTTGGGTCGTAAATTCACGGGATATTTCAGAAAAATTCACAAGGTCTACAAAAAGTACAAGCGAACATTGGGACCTGGCGCTGCCCTTTTGTCCATCGGATAAAAATTCTTTTTTTGAATTTGAAAACCTTCTCACTCACCTATACACTGCATGTGTACGGTAGTTGTAAACTCTATATTTCCAGGGTGAAGTTTGCCAGGAGGTTTTTAATGCATGCTAAGATCGCCGCGGTGATCTTGTTAGGCGCTGGATTGCTGCTTGGTGGATGTAGTGGCGCAAACAGGGCGATTGTCGATCAACAGGACATGGCAAAGGTGTTTCCCTGGCCCAACAATAAAGAAAAGCTAATCATAAGGGTCAAGCCTAAAACGCTTTGGGTCAATACTTGTACCATGCTAGGGTCCTTTGAAGAAGTGGAGGTTACAGCTGACACAACTTTCTACATTGTAGACGAGTTGGATAAGAAGTTCGCCTATACTCCAAGCAGGTCTCCCATCAGACGATTAGCTCCGGTCCAGTCTATGGAGATTCGTTGGCCTCAGCATCGTCCTGGAGAAAAAGAAAATGTCAACCCACCGTCGGAAGGCGCATCTGAAGTAAACAAAGCAAAATCCACGACTAATGACGATAAAGGCAAGCCAACCCCGGCAGTCAAAAAGAAAGGTAGTAATACCCCTACTGAACAACCCGGGGAGTAGCTATCCGTGCCATGGGCCTTTTGCGAACCATTCATTTTTGTCTGAGACTCAGACGTCATGACAAAATGAGCCCTGAGCAGATCAGGGCTTTCCAACAAAGGCAACTGAAAAAAATAGTGAAGTTTGCCAAGCTTCACTCTCCTTTTTATTCAAACCTATATAAACATATAGATCCTGACGATCCACAATTTGAACTTGAACATCTTCCCGTCACCACAAAGCAGATGCTCATGGAGAATTTCGATAGGGTCGTGACAGATAGACGTCTGAACCTTGAGCTAGTCAAGGAATGGGTAAGTGATCCCGACAGGGTGGGTAAGTTGCTCTTGGGAAAATTCGTGGCTACCACCACCTCCGGCACCACAGGGGCTCCCGGCTATTTTGTATACAACAAACGAGATTGGGATTGGATACAGGCATTTGCCGTCACCAGAGGGATAAGGTTCAAACCATCGTTTTTCCAATTTTGGTACTATGCCGGTCGAATATTCGTAAAGAGGGTAAAGGTTGCCTTGGTGTCGGTGTTGTCCGGACACTTTATCACTTATGTGTTGTTCAAGCTTACTCCAGCCATAGGCAAGCTGGTATCAAGGTTCGAGTATTTTTCCGTGGTGGATCCTGTGGACAAGCTGGTTGCAGGGTTGAACGAACTGCAACCAAATGTCTTGCACTGTTACCCAACCATGTTAGAGGTCCTGGCCCATGAACAAATGGACGGCAGGTTGAATA
>CAYSLH010000285.1:0-6466 GCA_964431605.1 uncultured Myxococcales bacterium | reverse complement strand
CCTTGAAACCATCCAGCAACTCTTGTCGTTCCTTGTCCGACACGGCAGGCAAACACAGCATCCTACCTTCATCCAACAATATATGCTGGTTGATCAACATAGACAGGATCATTGACAAAAACTTAGGAGTTAGTTGACGGTCAAGACCCGCTTGGCCGCGCCTGTCCACCAGCACAAACGCAGCCTCCTCGATAATTTCACTGCGGGTGATGACATGACGATTCACAACTGCCACCACTTCATCCACCAATGTCTCAGCAGCCACTGGCGTCATGGTGGTAATCCATGTGACTAAAAACAGTACCATACGTTCTCCGAACCAGTTCAGGCGCCTTGTTGTTTCAAAACCATGGAATCGATCCAACGCCAAAGCTCATCCCTTCCCAGTCTGGTCTTCGAGGAAAAAACCACACCTTGGTTTTTACATCCCAGTTCATCGTCGAGTTTGGCAGCCGTTTTCTTCATCTGTGCCTTTTTTAGTTTGTCCGCCTTTGTCCAAACAGCCTTCCAAGACAACCCGTGTCTTTCGAGCATGGATACCAGCGCCTTGTCCAGGTCATCAGGTTGCCTGCGGATATCAAATAGCGCGATTATTCCCGCGATGGGCCGTCCTCCACCCATATAGGATTCCACCAGAGTGCGCCAAGCCCGTTGTTCGCTCTTCGGCGCCCTGGCGAAACCATACCCGGGCAAATCAGCCAGGATGAATTTTTCCTCCACATCGAAAAAGATGATCGCCCTGGTTTTTCCAGGCCGTCCTGAAACCCGAGCCAGATGCCTTTGTCCGACCATGGTATTTATCAACGTGGATTTTCCAGAGTTGGATCTCCCGACCACCGCGATCTCAGGAACCGAGACACTAGGAAAAGCACTTGGCACCGGAGCCACGGTAACAAGAGACGCTCTGTAGGTTCGCATCTAGTCTCCCTAAATCAGTCAACCAACTCAATGGGATTCATCAGTGTCCAACCCGTGGCTCACTATTGTCCACATAGTACTGTAATCGAACGTCCTGATAGAAGGAGTGGAATCAGTATGGCAGCGACCACAGACTTTTTTCTTGGGAATGTTCAGTCCCACCAAGCGCGATAGAACCTTGTCCTTCATGACGTAACTATACGCATAGTGTTTTCCAGGGCCATGGCATTCTTCACACTGAACACTTCCAGTCCTAGCAGATGTCGTTCCATGGCACTGGATACAACGTGGGTCGGTTGCCTGGTGTGAATCCAAAGCAGCGTTAGCTCTCGAATGACGAGTCCTGTTCCAAGTCTCGTAGGCGCTCTTGTGACATTCGGCACATCGTTTGGCACCAACCATTTCATCCGTGTTTACTGTGGGATTGGCCCATAAACGCATGGTTGCAAAAAGTGAGATCCCTGCCGCAAACACGAATAATGTCCAAGTCCACCGCCGCATCCAAGACCTCCTGAAGCTTTCATTGTTGAGATTACTTATTTTCCTGTTGTTGGACCTTGATGGCGCAGAACTCCCCACACATGGAGCACACGCTGTCGTCCTCGGTTGGGGGGGCCTGTTCCCGCATTTTCCTGGAAAGTAGCGGGTCGAGGGCAAGGCTGTACATAGAGTCCCAATCGAGAGCCTTTCTACTTCTGCTCATCTTTCGTTCGTTCTCCCAGGCATCTTCACGCCCTCGGGCCAATTCACCTGCAGTAGCTGCGATGCGGGATGCTATAACCCCTTGCCTGACGTCGTCTTCATTGGGAAGCCTGAGATGTTCAGCCGGCGTCACATAGCAAAGAAAATCAGCCCCTGCCCATGCGGCCACTGCTCCTCCTATAGCGCCTGTTATGTGGTCATACCCTGGTGCCCTGTCCGTCACCAAAGGTCCCAGAACGTAAAAAGGAGCTCCGTGACAAAGTCGTTTTTGCATCACTACATTTGTCTGGATCTGATCCAAAGGTACGTGTCCCGGTCCTTCGATCATCACCTGAACACCTGCCTCCAAGGCACGCTGCTGAAGCTCTCCCAAGGTTATGAGTTCATGCACTTGGGCTCTGTCCGTGGCATCTGATGTGGCACCCGGCCTCAGTCCATCGCCCAGCGACAAGGTAGCGTCATAGGTGTGACATAACTCCAACAGGCGATCGAACTGGACGAAAAGTGGGTTGTCCCGATCGTTGTATCTCATCCATGCCACGGTAAGAGCACCGCCCCTGGAGACCACATCCATTATCCTGCCTTCGGAATCCAAGCGCTCCATGCTCGAGCGGGTCACCCCGCAGTGTACCGTCAGAAAATCCACTCCGTCATCGAGATGATCCTTTATCACCCCGAAGATATCATCATCACTCATGTAACAGAATGAAGAGTGGTTCTTCAGAGCAATGGCGGAAGCTTCATAAATGGGCACAGTTCCTATGGGAACTTTTGCCACATCCATCACCTTGGAGCGAATGGAACGCAGATCGCCACCTGTGGAAAGGTCCATGATTGTATGGGCGCCTGCATCCACCGCAGCCTTGGCCTTGCGCAACTCGGATTCAACATCCAGCACATCCCGCGATGTACCAATATTGGCGTTGATCTTTATCCTCATGCCCTTGCCTATTCCAAGGGGGGGGATGTTTTTGTGTTGGACGTTGCGGGTGATGACCGCCGTTCCGTTGGCTATTGCTTGGGCCACATCTTCCGGAACCAGACCCTCGGCTTTTGCCACTTGCGTCATCTCTTCTGTTATGTTGCCTTTTCTGGCTTGCTCTATCTGTGTCATGTGCTTTGATTAGCTCCAACAGGGGGTGTCTGTCAACCAGAGAGAAGCACTGGAATCCTCTGCCTAATATGATTGGATTTAGCGGATCGCAGCCGAGATGGATTTAACTGAATTTTTCATATCGGCTGTGAGGTCAAGGAGATGCGAGAAAGCTACCGGAGGCGTGGGTTTTCCACGTCGAGGACAGCTTTCGACGCATCGACACAGAGATCGCAGCCGAGATGGATTTAACTGAATTTTTCATATCGGCTGTGAGGTCAAGGAGATGCGAGAAAGCTACCGGAGGCGTGGGTTTTCCACGTCGAGGACAGCTTTCGACGCATCGACACAGAGATCGCAGCCGAGATGGAAAATTCAAGAAAGCCTTGACATACTTACCCTACCACGCTAAAAAAGCCCCCCTTGAGTATGTTCGTTGACAAGCCGACGTAGCTCAGTTGGTAGAGCAGCTGATTCGTAATCAGCAGGCCAGCGGTTCAAGTCCGCTCGTCGGCTTTGATTTTTGGGATAATAGTCAAGGCCCCATCGTCTAGCGGTTAGGACACCGGGCTCTCAATCCGGGAACAGGGGTTCAAGTCCCCTTGGGGTCATCAGGGCCGTCGGAGAAATCCGACGGCTTTTTTAATTTTCAGAATCGGAGAAGAGTTATCAGGACATCCAAAAAAAAATCCGGAAAACCACTTTATGATTTTTCAGACCTGCTGAAGATTATGGCCAAACTCAGAGCGCCGGACGGTTGTCCGTGGGACAGGGAGCAAAATTTACAATCCCTGAAGCCGTATCTGATTGAAGAGGCTTACGAAGTTTTAGACGCAATAGACAGGGGTATTGCAACCGAACATTGCGAAGAACTAGGCGACGTACTATTGCAGATTGTTTTCCAAAGCCAAATCGCCTCGGAAAACGACTGGTTCGATGCAAATGATGTGGTCGACACACTTTGCCAAAAGCTCATCAGACGTCATCCACATGTGTTTGGGGACGAAAAGGCCAAGACTCCGGAAGAGGTGATTAAGCACTGGGAAAGGATAAAAAAAGAAGAAAAGGCGGATTCTGAAACAGAAAAAAAGATACCAAGTGCTCTCGATGGCATACCGGGGAGCTTCCCGCCCATGATGGCGGCCAGTATACTGAGTAAACGTGCAGCCAGAAAGGGTTTTGACTGGACGTCGTATGGACAGGTATGGGAAAAGGTGCAGGAGGAACTACAAGAACTCCATGAAGCGATAGAACTCGAAGAAAGCGAACCAGGTCGACAGGATGAGATAGAGTGGGAATTAGGAGACGTATTTTTCGCCCTTGTAAACCTGGCACGTCACCTTGATTTGGATCCATCAGAATCGCTTAGGAAAGCTAATGGCAGATTCAGTGAAAGGTTCAGGTCAGTGGAAAAAATGGCCAGCCAAAAAGGAATAGAAATCTCTAAAGCTGACCTCGACACCCTGGAGCAGTTGTGGCAGGAAGCAAAAATTATGTTAAAGCACCAACAAAAATAAAACTCCTGACCTTCGTTTTTACTTATCCAACAAAAGATGTGGAAAACCTGTGGAAAGACCTGTTAGAAAGGTCATTAAGGGGTAGGATATCGCCATCTTGAGTTAGTTTGCACTTTTTTTGTTCATATCATAAATCCTTTAATTACCATATGTTAACCTTCTTTTATCCACAACAGGTTGCAACCTGATGTAAAATCAAGAAAGTTACCTGGGTCAAACCAGACCCTGTTGAGAATTGACAATAATAACGTCGTTTTCCACAGGTTGTTTAACAGATTCCTACAGCCACAAAGAAAACATGCAGTGGTGTTGAGAAACGTATTGTAAATGGCCAAGAAGAACATGACAAGAGCAAGAGATGCTACTGCCGGTTGAATTCTTCGCTCAGCAATATTCAATATGGTCTTACCGGCAGCCCGGACTTTAGTACTAAGTTTGGTATTCGGTATGAATAGATGGCATAATTCCATTCAATAGAGGAGGACGAGAATGAACAGGACCGCCTTTAGCTTTTTGATGGCTTTGGCACAAATTGTAATTTTGACGTCTTGTACACATAGTACGAGCCAGAATGCTGATACAGACAGCGGTATGGACGCATCCTTTGATGGCGTGGATGGAATTAGTGAAGATGCGGGAGATGGACAGGCGGATGCTCACACCACCGATGATGGATTCGATGCTGGAGATGGGGATATTAAAGGAGACGATGATTTGGATATGGACGATGATGGGGGTATTTCAGATGGAGGGATAGATGGGAGCGATCCCGGAAATGATGATTCTATCCATACGGACGAGTGTCCTGCTGGTGAGCAATCCTGCAGCGATGCCTTTACTCGCCATTTCTGCGCTGATACTCCCTGGGGCCGACAATGGCAAGACGAAGTTTGTCCTGGCGCAGAGGGCTGTTTTCATGGTGAATGTGTTGCCAAGGCTTGTTCTGATGAGTGCAACCTGGGCGATATCGATGGTGGCAAAAGATGTGAATTGTTCGATATGGACAGTGGCTCATGGGTCAGTTCCGATCCGGTCACATGGATGCATGATCGTGCCAGGGCCTACGAGATGTGGCTACGACGAGACGGATTGTATTTCGGCGGCGTGAGTAACGCCATCTATTCAGACCCACCTGCATACAGCAACGTGGTCTTCCACGGAGGAATGGGTGACTCGTCCATCTGGACCGGGACCTATCTGGCAGCCGAATCATTACGTCTGCTGGCTACAGGATCTGCCGATGCACGTCGCCAAGTGATAAAGCTGGTCAACACGCTACACCTTTGGTTCAACGTCAGTGGAGATCCCGGCGTATTGGCCCGCTGGGTAGCACCGGCCGGACAAAGCTCCGACACTGAGCTAGACTGCGCAGACCCTTATCACCACTGCGGAGTCGAGTATAACGGACAAATCTATGACTACTTGGGAGACATCAGCCGCGACCAGTACCAGGGAGTCATGTTGGGTTATGCCTTAGCCTACCAAGCACTTGGTGCGCAAGATGAGCAAACCCGGGCGCTTATTCGAGAAGATGTTGTAGAGTTGGTCCATGAGTTGATGAAGGAAAGAACGATGCCAGTGCAGATTACGATCAATGGTGTCGATTGGCCGATCCAATATGTAAACGTGCGTTTCGTGGTTTTATGCACTTCAGAGATGACTGCCGATGGTGCAGTGCATTTCGATCTCGATACAGGTAATATTACCGACTCTAAGATGTCAGGATTCCAAGAGTTCATGCCAAATTGGGGCGACATGATAAGCCAACTACCGGGTTTCGGATCCATTACCAATATCCCAAGGGCCGGCAGCGCGATAATGCTAGCCTCGTTTTTCAGGGTGGCGATGGAAGTTACGAAAGATGTTCCAGGGTATGAGGATGATTACTTAGCTTTCAGGGAATACTATTACAACAATCCCCCAGAGCGGGGTAACAACATAGACTATTGGATGGAGATAGTTGCCAATACATGGTCATATACTGACAACTGCGGTGACAAGTATTACGGCAACAACATCGCCATGGAACCGATGTACAACCTTTCTCGGCTGGAAGATAATGAGACAATCCGCAAACGGATACTGGAAGATATAATTGCGGCCAGGATGTGGCCAGAACACGAATACACTAAGAATTGTTTTTTCTTTTATATTTATGCTGCAGCGGATCCGGTAGCCTATTCCGACGCAGCAGCCATTGCTTCAGAACAACTGGCTGGTTTTCCGCCTCCACCGC
>CAYSLH010000284.1:0-6519 GCA_964431605.1 uncultured Myxococcales bacterium | reverse complement strand
GAATCGCCGCAGGAATCGCTCTGAATCCCTACAGGGCTCACTGGCCATACATCTGGTGGATACTGAACGTGGGAGATCTCACCGATGTGGTATTGAAAGCTGCAGTGCCTGTGCGCGAGTTTGCACCACCCACATTTAAGGATGTTCTTTTGGGTACCGGGTTTGTTCTACCGGTTTTTATTGGGGTCTACACCACGCTCATCATAAAAAAGTCTCGTCCATCAGCTCGAACGCTTTTTGTAACATTGGTTGCCGGAGCATTCTTCGTAATGTACCTGCTCTACCAACGATTCGTAATCTACTGGGTACTTTTCAGTGTTTTGGCAACAGCCAGCGCCTGCGCGGACCTCAAGGCACACCGTGTCCTTGCAAGCTGGTCGAATCGCCATCGCCACTGGTCCGTGTTATTATTCTCTCTTGGGCTGATTTTGCTTTGTGGCCAGATGGTACGTTCGGTGGTGACCAGTCAAAAATCCATCGGTGCTGAAAACACTCCAAGGTACACAAATGCAGCCATTTGGCTTGATGAACACACAGCCCTGGGTACGACCGTTTTTACATGCCAATGGGATTCAACTCCTTTTTTGATTTACCACGCACCAGGATTCCGATACCTAAATGTTCTTTCGCCGAACTTCATGATCGCATACGACAAAGACCTATATCAAACCTGGCTTGACATAAGGGATGGACGCGCACATGACGCATTACGGCTGATTATCCAACGTTTTGGATCTGATTGGCTACTCGTGGAAAAAGACAAGACTCCTGAAAAACTGTTCGACATTGCCATCAAGCACGGAGCCAAGCTCAAGTACGAAGACTACGAGACTGCGGTGTTCAGGCTTCCTTCGGCCCAAATACTGAGACTCAAAGGAGAGAATAACCAAGCTGAAAAATGATGTTGTGATAAGTATCCGAACTGCTCTGGGTCCCTGAGTCATCAAATCCCAAGTAGGTCAACTCATAACCCAGATCCATCTGCAGCCAACCGATCATAATACTACGAAAACCCGCAAAAACTCTCACCCCTCCGGCAAAGGCATCCAAGTCTCCTCCAGCAGAAGCCAACAGGACGTCGAAGCTGAACAACACCCGAAGTTGCTCGTGGACGAGGTTCCAAACCGCATCCATTCCAAGGTACGGACCCACGTAGGACGCATTCACACCAAACTCTGCATCATCAGAAATGGATGAATGTATGCCGTCTACACCCAGTTTGATTATCAAGTCAGGAACCTGGGGATTTTCAAAACCAAGACGATACAAACCATCCAGGTGCCACATGGTCTGTGATGCATCGAACCTGGAGTCACTTCCGTCATTGTACTTGTATCCAAGGCCGATGGAGAAGTCCACGCCCAGGCCTATACCGATATCATTCAACCATCCCTTGTCCCACAATGCTCCTCCAAAACCGCGGCCTTGCAATCTCATTCCGAAAAAAGCGCCGGTGGTATGAAGGGGTTTGAGGCCGGAACGCCAATGTATTCCGCTACCAACGGTAAGCCAGGCATTATCCACCTTTGACCGCCTCAACCTGGAACGGGGTGCTGGTCCACTAACATATGACGAATCATAAGAAGTCGGGGATTCATCACTGAATGTCACCTGCTCATGACCCCCTGATTCTTTAGATGGCACAGCATGTTGAGAATCAGAACCGGAAGAGAAAGTGGCAGCAAGGTCAGAACCAGTGCCTCCAGATGTCCCAGAGGAAGATCGCTCGGAATCGGAAGAAGTATTCAGCAGGGAGTCTCCCCATCCTTGTTCTCCTGCCTCGTTTTCCACCTTCGGTTTTGTATCTGAATCAGCCGTAGTGGAACCGGTATCCAAATCGTCATGCATGCCAACCATGTCCACAGAAGAATCGGTTCCGTCATCAAGCGCATCCGACGAATCACCGGAAGCGGAATCGCCTGTCAAGGAAGTAAGCTCGAGGTCTTCATCTTGGGTCTCCTGCTCCGGGTCTTTTGGCGCTAAGTGCTTCATGATTTTGCCGGCGATCCAATTCATGCTCTTCGCCCTTGGTCTCCTGCGCCTGGATGATACCTTTTTCTTCATCCACAGTTTTCCATTGGGACCATAAAGGTAAACCGATATCCAATATCTGCCTCCTCTGCGGATAACCTTTCCAATGACCACTCCATCGATACCCAATCTCCTCGATACTTTCCTGATGGCCCTTCTGGAAAAGGCTCTGGACTTGCGATATCCATATCTCCTGGCTCTTCTCAGGTATTTTTTGTATGAGACCAGGTCCGCTCCCCTGGCCGAAAGAGATTTAGCAATGGCAGCCCTTGCATAGCGCCCGACTCCACGGCGAGTCCTGTCTTTGAATTTCCCCACCATGACCTGCTGAGCCATCGAAGACGAGGGTAACATCACAATGAGCATGAGTGCTGCGAGTCCATAACGCAAGCTTATCCATTTACTTGGTTGAACGATGCTTTTTGATGATTCCATACCTTGCTCCAGTGCAGTTTATTCGTATCTTCTGTATAGCATTGTTGCCCCGACTCGAGTCAATCCAGAACTCCGTCATAAATTGACTCACTCAGCCCTATCTTTCAGGTCTTCTAAAACCTGCATCAATGCTGAGTCGGCGGCTCCGTCCACTACTTCTATCTGCAAATCTCTCAGCTCGATCTTTGTTATATGAGTATCTTCAATCCATGAGTTTGCACCACCATCGGCAGAAAATTCCTTCACATTCCCAGGCAAGGAAAACTGTGTAATCCTCACCTGTGCCTCCACAATGGTCTTTCCGTCATCCACCCTGGAAATCACCGAAAGCAGTTCCGGCCTCAATAGCAAACCCATCAAGTCCCTGACCTTCAAATGATTGTTCATTTCTTCATCATCCAGAAATCGTTCTTCCCCAGCGCCCAGAACCAAGCCGGAAGTGGACTGAATCCTCTTTTCCAAGGCCGCCTCGATCACGGGGCCCAAATAACTCAACCCTTTAGGTACCTTTGGTTTTTCCACGGCCACCAGATAGAAAGGCCTCGACGATAGAGCTCCATCGAGCGCCAGCAGGGCCTTTTGTGCAGCATGGGAGATGAGATGATGTTTGTGGGCAATAAGATACGCACAAACTTTGCGTGCCTTCTGGTCTTCTATTTGACCAAGGGCAATCAGAGCGGCAGCCCGCACTATGGGCTTTTCCGACTGGTTGGCCGCAACCTTCCGCAAGGCACCAGCAGCCATTTTTATTTTTTTCTTACCCAAAACCATGGCTGCCTTCATGCGAATTTTGTATGATCTCGCGTGCAAGGCTCGAATCAGGCGTCTGGCGTTAGGTGAAGCACCCTGAGCCGGCGATTCAAACATGAAAACCACCAAGACCAACATCAGCCGCACCCATACACGCCTGGTGCCTCGCATCGTTTGTCCAACAACTGCAACCATGTCCCAATTCTTGCTTTACCGCCAACAACTGTCAAATCAAACTATCTGTGCTAAACTAATCTAACTATCGGACGATGCTTTGGGTAACCATCTGGAGGTACCGGACATGGGCGCTATCATGAGAATACTTTTCGTCTCTTTGATTCTTACTCAGTTCACCGGAGTATGCTTTGCGCAAGTCATAGTCTATAAACACGATCAGTTCGACGATGACATCGTTACCGCTTCGGGACAAATTGCGTCCATTCCTCTGGGTGTCCAACCAGGCTTTGCTCAAAATGAAGCTTTCGGCCAGGTCTATACCCCATCTGCTTCCGACTACCCGGTAAAAATCCTGGGAGTGGACATGGTCATGGCCGCACCTCCAAATGGCTCAGTGGACTCGACCGCGAATGCCTGGATCGAGATATGGCTGTTCGACTCAGATGGCCCATCACCCGGTAGCGACAACCCCCTGTGGTCCGTACACACCTCCGAACTTTATAACAGCAGCACGGGACAGACAGGGGTACCGTTGACCGGGGGCACGGCCTGGAGCGTTGATTTCGATTGGGACACGGATGGAAACCACCCTCCATTGATAAATAGCGGCAAATTCGCCCTGGTAATCAGATTCGACGACCCCTCGTCCGATCTCCAAACCGAGTGGTCCACGATTCAATGCGCCTACATGCCTAACCTTGGTGCTTGCGGGTGCCAAAAGGTAGCTCCCATAGTGGACCAGGCCGCTACCAATCATGTAAATCTGATCGAGATCATTGGCATGGGACAATGCTCGGGTGATGCGGCTACGTGGATGTGGGCGGATGACGCCGGAATCGGGGGAGACTTCATTTTACGGGCAAGGGTTCAAGGCACACAATGCAGCCCGGACTGTAGCGGAAAATGCTGTGGAGACGACGGGTGCGGTGGCATCTGCCCGGACCAATGCTCTTCAGGATCGACTTGCAACCAAGATTCCTGCCAGTGCGAACAAACCGGCACATGCACCGATGGTGACAAGCGCTGTAATGGAGACGTGGTAGAGCTTTGCACGGATGGTCAGTGGGTGACCCTGGTGGACTGCACTGATTCAGGCACCACCTGTACGGATGGGGATTGTCAAGGCTGCCAACCTGATTGTGCAGGAAAAGAATGTGGCCCTGACGGATGTGGTGACGTGTGCGGTAGTTGCCAATCGAACGAGACATGCCAAGACGGAACTTGTGTGGCCCAGGGCGAAGAACTTTCCATAAACGCCATCTCTCCCGACTTCGGCTACGACGACTCACAAACACCCGTCTCCATCACCGGGCAGGGCTTTGTAGACCCTGTATTAGTCAAGCTCGGTGGCACAAACCTGGATTCTGTCAACGTGGTATCCAGCGGGCTCATAGAAGCGAGCGTTCCGCCTGAGATGGAACCCGGGACATACATGCTGGTCGTGGTCAACCCGGATGGCTCGACAGCAACGCTACAGGAGGCATTCGAAGTCCGGCACAGGGACTCGGACGCTGGAATAGATGCGGGAACAGACGACGGTGGAGTGGACGGAGGCCAAGATAACGAAGGCTCGACTGGAACCGACCAGAACGAGACTCCCGCTTCTGATGGTTGCGGATGCTCATCAACCGAGCATGGTGGCATAGCCTGGAATGTTTTATTCCTCGCTATGTTTGCAATGTTCATCATTCGACGAAGGAGGAGATTCGGTTGAGTCGAATCCTGCCAATCGTGGCCATTTCGTGCTTTTTATCTTTCGGCTCCAAGGCGTTTGAGACAAACGGACGTCATTGGGAGTCCATGCCCATTCCCTATTATATAAATCCTTCAAATTGCCCGGTGCTGGACTCTGGAGAAAGCATCTACGACATCATTCAAGCTGCATGGAAAAACTGGAGCGATGTCCCATGTGCCCTTGTAGATGCTTCTTTCATGGGATATACCGATGCCACCTGGGAGTCGGATGGGAAAAATACCATCTTTTGCGTTGATCACGATTGGAGCTATACACCAAAAGCAGCCGGTGCAACCCTATGGATACCAACAGAGCCGGGACAGCCCAACGAGGTGGACCTTGCATTGAACGCCGCGGATTTCACCTGGCGCATGGGAGGTGCGGACGCAACGATCACGGATGTCATAGATCCTGTGGCGGTGGTCACTCACGAGCTAGGGCATTGGCTAGGTTTGGGTCACTCTGCAGACCCTTTTGCCACCATGTATTACGCGTACTTGCCCAATGGCATAGGCTCGACCCTTGCAGCTGACGACGAAGCTGGAATTTGCACCCTTTATCCATCCGGTGCTGTGATGTGCAACACACAAGATGATTGTGACGATGGTTACTCATGTATCGAAATCGAACAGGTTCCCGTATGCCAGCAACCCCACGATGGACCTGGCGCACCTTGCTCAAAGGATTACATAAACTGTGACGGCATGTGTTGGGTGTCGTTTTTCGAGTGTTCCCAGTTGTGCTTTTTTACCAAAATAGATTACTCGGATGGATACTGCGCACCCTTGTGCAACGATTCCGAATGCCCGGATGGATTTATCTGCCAGTATTTTTCACAGGCCGACGTAAACATATGCGTCACAGGACAATCGGAGCAGGATGCTGGAATCGACGGTGTGGATGGAGCCGATGGACAAGACGGTTCAGGTGCCTTTGAGGGTGCAGACATGGCAGACAGGGAACAGGTTCCAGACATACTAACAGACGGAGACCAGGAATCGTATGGCAACGAAGACAATCGAGACCAGGGCGAACAGGACGCAGGGGCAGACGTACTGTCTGCAGATGGCTCAGGTTGTGGATGCGACCAGTCTCAGCCGCAATCAACACCTGTTATTTGGCTCTTTGAAATACTCGCCTGCCTTGTCTTACAAAAAAGTTCACCATAGGCGATGACTACTTCAATATATTTTTTAGATAATTTGCCGACTTCCTATACAGGTGCCCTATATATACAGGTGCTATATACAGGTGCTATATACAGGTGCTATATACAGGTGCTATATACAGCTATATACAGGTGCTATACAGGTGCCCTATACAGGTGCCTTGTTAAAGCCCCTATACAGGTGCCCTATACAGGTGCCAGCCACTTGTTAAAGATATACAGG
>CAYSLH010000283.1:0-6583 GCA_964431605.1 uncultured Myxococcales bacterium | reverse complement strand
CGTTCGAGAGTCTGGATATAGTCTTGTGGAACTTGCTTGCTGGGATTGTCCCTGAAGATCTTTACTAGTTGCGGACCGCTCACACCTGCCGGCATCCAAAAATGCATTTCCCTGAAAGTTTTTTGTTTGGGTAAATACCGTAAGGCAAATTCGGGATGTTGTCCAATGATGTTGGTATCGATACTATCCCGTATCATCTCGCATACCATCTGGTTGTAAGTTGCATCGATGCCGAAAGAGTCCAACTTTTGTCGAACAATGGTTTGAAGAAGTTGGGGATCATCAGAGGAAAAATCCAATTCTTCCAGGATGGAGTGCAGCATGTTTCCAACCCTCGATCCTCTTGGAAGATCCAAGGAGGGAATTTTTTCTTCAGGTATATTAGAGGATAGGGTTGGTAAGATAGATGGAAGTGCCTGTTCGTCGTGATCCAGTCCCTGTTGCTGGGCCGGGTTGATCTTTTGATGTCTGTTGAGCATTCCCGAATAAGAAAATGTCATAAGCGTTTGTTGGATATGTCTTTGTATGGGACGATACGAAAGCTGTACGTGTGCTTTATCTGTTGGCTCTGAAGCTCGTTGCTCTACCAATGGCAGTTCTACCGGAAGTATTTCCAGTGAACCCCCGGATGATTTTTCCAGTTCCTTTAATTTTTGCAAGGACTCTTTGTCCTCAAGTTTTTTGCCGGACCTGCTATCTTCGTTGCTCGATAACAAATGTGCTAAAGGGGAATTTTCCGAACCGGTAAAGTATCCCCAGGTGATTACGCACATATGCTTGGCCCTTGTAAGGCCAACGTACAACAGGCGCATGTTTTCAGCCATTAGCTCGGTTTTTTCATGTTTTCTATTGGCGTTGATATTTTCTCCGATATCAAGTTTTGCCACGTACCCGTCATCAGGATCGTGGAAAGGGCATAGATCTTTATTGGAAGTTCTCAAGTATCCGTCCCAAAAATATGGACAGAATACCACAGGGTATTCCAAGCCTTTGGCCTTGAACACAGTTACGATATTTACCGCCCGTAGATCACTTTCGAGCCTGAGTTGTGACTCGTCCCTGGCCATGGTATTGCTCGTCCTTTTTTTCTCCAGCCATTGTACGAGTCCTTCAGGTCCAATTTTCAACTCAGAGGAGGCTTTTTGCAGAAGTTCGGAAAGATGCAAAAGATTCGTAACCCTTCGTTGACCATCCCATAGCCCGATTAAACGCGCCATGTTCGATAGCTTTTTCCCGGGAGCCTTGTGCTTCATAATGTTTCGAAACATCCGTACGAAGCCGGATTCCTGCCACGTGGCGCGCCAAGAGTGAAAATTTACAATCCAATTTTCCCACTCCAGATCATTGTTTTTTTCATCCTCCTGTAATTTGAAGATCTCCTCGGCGTCAAGACCAAGAATGTTCGTGGCAAGGGCTGTTTTGATCTTCACTGAATCAGTGGGGTTTGCAATTGCGGAAAGGACAATAGATAGTTCGTTTGCCTCTGTTGATAAAAACACGCTGGAATCACCAGTGCGCACACTGACAATACCTTGTTTGCCGAGAGCTTCCTGCACGGCCAGGGCCTGGTTGTTGGTCCTGACGAGCACTGCGATATCATTGGCTTCAATCGGCCGAGCTTTTTTGTCGCAGGCAGGTTCGTTGCTTTCTGGCCCTATCACCGTGTGCTTTTTCAGCAGGTCGACGATATCCAGTGCAACCAGCTTGGGTATGTTTTGCAGGGCCCATGGCTTTGTTGCAGGGCGACCTTGCTTTGGTATAAATCTTATTCTCAGTGGTGTTACCTTGTGTCCATCGATTCTCATGGCATCTTTTGCTTTGTCTCTCGGCTTGACATCACGGTAGGAGATGTCTTTGGACATGAAAGGATCTTTCATGCGACCGAAAAGAAAATTTATGCCACTGATGAGAGATGGATCGGACCTCCAGTTTGTCTCCATGGTGTAGTGCTTTGTGGCGAGCTTTGCAGCCCTGGTGTACGAAAAAACATCTGCACCCCTAAATCCATAAATGGACTGTTTGGGATCTCCTATCTGAAACATGGGAGTCTCATGATCGGAAAACAAGCGTGTAAATATCTCGCTCTGGATAGTGTCCGTATCCTGGAATTCGTCGATAAGGGCGGCTTTGTACTTTTCTCTGATGGCTTTTGCCAGTGCGGTGTTGCCCTCAGGTCCGCAAGCTGCATGCAGCTTGGTGAGCATATCGTCATAGGACTGGAGATTTCTCTGCTCTTTGCGAATTGCTAACTGCTTGATCGCGTAGCGGATGAAGTTGAGACGAAACCATAGAACCTTTTTTCTAAACAATGACTCCAAGTCACAGAGCCGTTCGCATGCATCGAAAAATTCATGCCTGGGAGCATCCTTGCCCTTTTTAGGTTTGAAGTTGCCGGTGGCGAGTTTCGTTATCCAGTTGTCCTTCTGGGGCAACTGGGTCTGGCCCGAGTCCATGGCGTATTTTATGCTTTCTACGTATTCGTTGAGTTTATGTTTTGGATAACTACGTCCGTTTAGGCCCGGCCATGTCTCTTGCAGTATTCGTACGATGTCCTTCGCGTGGCGTTGCCAGATATTACGTGTTTGTTCGAATGCCTCCTGGTAACTTTCCCCCGCAGCTACAGGCTCTATAGAGCCAGGCACAATAATTCTCGCCGGTTGCGATACTACATTTCTGAGTAAATCACTGAGGGTGTCCATGTTGTGCTTGTTTTCTTTGAGATAGCGGATAAACAAGGCATGGGCGTCTATGGTTTGCTTGGCCCAGTAATCGGCCACGATCTCATCCATGAGTTGTTGTTGGTTCGCCAGTAGCTCCGTGTCGAAGAGCACTCCGCTTTCGAAAGCGTTTTCGTGAAGCATCCTGTTGCAAAAGCCGTGTATTGTGAAGATGGCAGCCTCATCGAAGCTTCTTTTGGCGAGTTCAAGCTTCTCCTGCGCGTCTTTGCCTCTTTTTAGGATCGTTAGGAGATCTTCACTGTCGCAATGTCCGTGGAGACAGTCGAGGGCTTGTTCCAGTTTGGACCGTATGCGATCCCGAAGCTCGGCTGTTGCCGCTTCTGTGAAGGTCACCACCAGGATTTGACCAATTTTCAACCCGGATTCGATGATCAGGCGAAGATAGATAGTGGTGATGTTGTATGTCTTTCCGGTTCCAGCGCTGGCTTCGATATGGTTTGTGCCATCGAGTGGAATTTCGAGGGGATTGAAAATTTCGAAGTTCATTCTCCACTCCCTCGCAGGTGCTCCAGTATGGGACCAAACACTCGGAATGCCAAAGACGAAAACCCCAGGTCCGGGTTCCTATTGGCCAGGGACCAGGGCTCTGTGTTTCCGAACACAAGGTTAGTGTGCGGCTCCTGGCTTTCAGCCTGGAAATTGTTCGCTCCGTACCATTGTTTTTCGGATGAGAGAATGCTTAGAAAACTTTTTGCGATTTCCTTGTCTGTGGATGCAGCATGGGCAAAGGATGTTTTAGGGAACAAGGGTAGTGGTTCTCTTTGGCCCGCCAGGTAAATGTCCACCATGTCTCGTAGGGTCTGTTGTGGATTATCCACATAGCCAAAATTGACAATGTGCGGGCTGTTGTCGTCACCCCGTCCCAGCAAGATGGTCGTATCAGCACTGGGCATTTGTCCGGAGCATAAAAGCACCAGGTGTCTTATCCACGCATGACACAATCGCCTGGGACCGATTTTTTGGTAACCGGCAATTATCTGACTGTCCTGGAAAATGTTGTCGATCCTGGCCGACAACATCACTCTACCCAAGGATATATCCACATCCAGCCACCTGGGTGAAACTCCGGAGATTTTCTCCCGCAGGACGTCCGCCAAGGACCTGGTATTGGTAAGCAACTCGTCAAACTCGTATCTTCCCAGTTGTCCTGGGGGTAAGACCCCCTTGGCAGCTAGAATCCTTTCGCCGTCCCTTGCTCCTTGATCTTCTACCAGGTATGACAACAACCATTGTCCCATCTGGTATTTTTCCAATCCATCGAGTTCCATGGGTTCACGTTCCTGGTCTTGTTCCTTGTCGGGAGGCAAATAGATGCCCAGCCTTTTGTTCAAAAGGTGCTTGACCGGAAGTGAGAAAAAATTCACGAGGTCGGAAAGCTCCAAGACGGAGATTTCGTATTTGGAGATTGGTTGTTTGAAAAACAAAGGCTCCGGAGCATTGTCGTGAACGCATTGGGCTGCTTTGAAATACTCTGGATCATAGCTGAACAATCCTGTGCCTGGTTGAAAATAGCGTGGACTGAAAGGGTGCAGGGGATGCATTACAGGCCGTGTCATAGATGAAAAGGATTCGTTGCCCTGAGCCATGCTATCCATGTAGTCCTGAAGTTCGTACACTAAGGTGGATGGTGCCAGGGGGTGATTGTCGTATATGTCTTGACCCACGTATGTCACCAAGAATTTTTCACGGGCAGACAGCAGGGCTTCCAAAAACTGGTAGCGATCGTCCTGGCGCATGGACCTGTCTGCGGGCCTGGGATGTCTTGCTATGAGATCGAAGCCTACGCTGCATTGGACTCGCGGGTAGTCCTTGTCGTTCATACCCATTAGACACACCACCTTGTGGGGTATGGAGCGCATGGGAAGTAGTTTGCAAAAGGTCACGCCGCCGCTCATGAACCTCTGGGAAGAGCCCTGGGTGAATTTCCCCTTCAGGTAATCTTTGATAACCTCCACCGATATTTCCGACTCGAAGGATGCTAACTGGGCGTTGTGGGATAGCTCGCCGATCACTTCTCTAATGTGTTGATGAAAAAAACCGAACGAGGCTTGGTCCGATGTCAACGACTCCATGAGGTCTTCAAGAATTTTTTGCCAGTCAGCGGGGGTTCTGGGGCGTTCCATGGCAATTTGAAACCTGGATAGCACCTGGAAAAACTCGGCAAATTTTCCCAGCAACTCGGCGTCTGTGCCTTCGAGCTCGTCGAACGGCATTCTTCCGTTGAACATTATTCTGTCTTGCGATGGCATGGCGAGGCCTAAAAACAACCTATCCAGCCCAAACCGCCAGGTGTTTTGTTCCACGCCCGGTTGGTGGAATGATTCCCTGTGCTTGGCGTTTTTGCCCCAGCGGACTCCTGATTCGCTCGCCCACCGGTGGACTTGTTCCACTTCTTGATTGGTGAGATCAAAACGTTTCATGATGGGTTCATGTGACAAAAGATCCAGAACCTGGACGATACTGGTGCGGGCATTTGCCATATCCACAAGGGCCATGAAAGCTTCTATGACCGGGGCTTGCTGTGCGATACTCCTGTCGCTGATGGAATAGGGTATCTTCGCTTTTCCTTCCAGTGTTCCAAACACCGCGTCTATAAGGGGGGCATATTTTTCAATGTCAGGTGTCATTACTACCACGTCATGGGGATGGATATGGTGGTTGTTTTCAAAAATCTCCCTGAGTTGATCCTTTACCACCTCCACCTCCCGCAGTTCGCTGTGGCAGGAGTGGAAGGTCACAGAGTCATCTGGTCCCTGAAGCTTGCGGTGTGAGGTTTTACGAAGATGAAGGATGTCCGACTGGATGGACGAAAGCACCGATGGCCCAGACCTTGGATGGTCGTCTTCAAACAGGTCTCCGGCTGGTTCAGCATAGTCGAGCTTGGTCTCGAGTAACCACTGGAATTCTCGTCCCATGCGTCCCAAGGATGCGAGCAGCGGGTGGCCTTCTTCCATGTGAAGGAGCTTGTCCATATCATCGATGCTCAAACCCTGTTTTTGTGCCTGCCGAAGGATTTCTCGTCGTGAGCGGACGTGAGTCCAAAACTCTTTGGAGGGGCTTAGGAAGAACAAGTCTATGTCCACATATTGCGATGCAGCGTGTAGGATATCCACAAATAGCGGCGGCAGGGTTGTTATCCCAAACAGGCATATTTTTTTTGGAAGTTTTTCCCTGTGCATGGTGTGTTCTGATGCGGCTTTGACAAAAGCATCGGCCATGGCGGGAATATGAGTAAAAGGGCCCATGTTTTCCGTGATCTTTTTCCATAACACGTATTGCCACGAAAAACTCTGGTGGATCCATTCGGGATTATGCCCGGAGTCCCAACTCTTTATCACATCGGGTCGATAGATTGTGTACTGGTCGAAGGTGTCGGCAATTTTTTTAGATAGATGAAAAAGACGCAGGTCTCTTTTCGTATCATGACCTGCAGGCTCCAGGAAGTTTTTCAACTGTGAGAATTCTTTTTCCTCCAGCAGCGTAGGCAGGACAGACATTGTTAGCCAGGTCAGGTGCTCGACATCGAGAACCTCGGAGTCCGATTCGGCCAAATCAAGGCCTCTTTCAAAAAGCAGGCTTACGAGATCCCTGGGAAAGGGGAAGTCTATGTTGGCGCATATTCTGAGTTTTTCAGCCAGGCGCATGCTCAACCATTGGCGCATGCCCAGGCTTTGGACCGACACCAATTGAGGCTCGAACACGGATTCGGGTACCTCTTGCAGGACCCGGCCGAGTTCATCCACCAAGCGCTCCATGTGGTTGCTTTTGAATATGTTGAACATGTGTTTCCTTTCAGGAGACAGTCTGGATATATGTGGATAATAGCTCATGGGTCGGACATCTTT
>CAYSLH010000282.1:0-6590 GCA_964431605.1 uncultured Myxococcales bacterium | reverse complement strand
ATGCCATGAATTCAACTCTGTAAAAAAACACCTCTGCCTGAAGCAGACTACCCTAATAGCCTAAATTTCATAGAGTTACACCATCCGACTCCATGGGCGTATCAATCGTCCGATATCAACGAAAGCTCATTTGCAATGAAATAATTGCATAGGACGAAAGGTTTTCTTAGCAATTATGGTCACTCCATGTCCAACTTCTGGAGCCTGTATCGAAAAGACCTGAATGATATGCCCAGGAGTTCTGCAGCCCGTTTCTTCACTCCTTTACTTGCTATCATGGCTTTTTTAATCCATTTTCGTTCAACATCCGATAGTATTTCGTCAAGATCCACGCCATTTTCAGGAAAAGCGCTTGAACCAAACTCAGGCTCCAATTGGTAACCATTTCTCATGTACTCGACAAACAACTCGGCGCCTATGGGTCGATTGCCGGCCAATGCCACTGCTCGCTCCACCATGTTTTCCAACTCGCGAACGTTACCTGGAAAATTGTATGTCATCAAAGCATCAATGGCTTCATTCAGCACAGTGGGAACAGAGCGGTCTTCCATCTTGCATACCTTTCCAACAAAATAACGGACGAGGTCCTTTATATCCTCCTTGCGTTGACGCAGTGCCGGCAATTGTATTCGGATCACGTTCAGACGAAAGAAAAGGTCTTCCCGGAACCTTCCTTTTTTCACCTCCTCATCCAGGTCCCGATTTGTGGCAGCAACCAGTCTCACATCCACCATGCGGTCCTTGGTGTCACCAAGCCTCCTTACAGTTCGTTCCTGAAGCACCCTCAGGAGCTTGACTTGAATGGACAATGGAATTTCACCTATCTCGTCCAAAAACACAGTGCCCTTGTCCGCCAACTCGAACAATCCCTTCTTGTCGGACGTCGCCCCGGTATACGAACCTCGACTATGACCGAACAACTCGCTCTCCAACAACGTCTCGGGAATCGAACTACAGTCAATGGCAACGAATGGATGGCCCTTACGTGTCGAACGAAGATGGACCGAACGAGCCACAAGTTCTTTGCCTGTACCACTTTCGCCGGTTATGAGAATATTGGCCTTGGTGGGAGCCACCTGCTCTATGAGCCTGTATACCTCTTGCATGCGTGGACTCTTTCCCACCAGGTTTCCAAAATCATACCGAGATGTGAGTTCAGCTTTCATGGAGACATTCTCACGAAGCAACCTCTGCCGCTCCAGGGCACGTTGCACGACCACCTTGATCTCGTCAACCTGGAAGGGCTTGGTCACGTAATCATACGCACCCATTTTCAACGCGTTTACGGCTGTATCATCGGTAGCAAAAGCCGTAATGACTATAACCTCCACTCCGGGATCACGTTTTTTTATCTCCCTGAGCAGATCCATGCCGGAACCACCTTTCATGCGAAGGTCAGTCAAAACCAGGTCCGGCTTGCGCTGTTCAAACAACTCCATGGCCATGACTATGGACGATGCACAACGCACCTTTGCTCCATCCCTGGTGAGCAGGATTTCCAGAAACTCCCGCATTGAGCGCTCGTCATCAACCACGAGAATGTCACTCATGGCAAAACTCCGGGCAACATTATTCTAAACAAGCTTCCTCCTCGTTCCGGTCTTTCGACCTCTATCCTTCCCCCATGGGATTCGACGATTTGCGCTACAATGGCCAGTCCCAACCCGGTACCCCTCTCACGGCTTGTTACAAATGGTTCCATTATTCTATCCTCCAGATCAGGACTAATACCAGGGCCATCGTCCAAGACCTCCATAACAGCCCAATATCGTTCTTCCTCGTCAATCTTGCCATACAACCGAACTTCGATCCTGCCGCAACCGTCCGTAGCCTGCTCGGCATTTACCAAAAGGTTCATCAATACCTGTGTTATGTGATCCGGGTCGAAAAAAGCTAAAACTGACTCCAAGTTACTCCCAATCTCCATTCCGCTGCATCCACTACGTTGCTCAAACGAGTGAATGCTCTCTGAAACGATATTGCTGAGATCCGCCTTTTTCTTCTTGGGCTCTTTGGGCCTTGCATACTTTAGAAAATCCGACAACAAGCGATCCAGCCTGTTGGTCTCGCGAATGATGATATCCATCAGCTTCTTTTCCGCATCGCCCAGCCCGGCCGCATCCTTTAGCATCTGGGATGCGCCACTCATGGAAGCCAGGGGATTTCTCAGTTCATGGGCCATGACGGCAGCCATCTGCCCCACTGCGGCTAGACGCTCAGCCCGCTCTCTTCCCTTTTCCATGGCTTTTATTTCAGTCAAGTCCTGCATGTGTATCAATGTTCCTATTGTCTGTCCTCCGGTCCTAGTAAGAGGAGACAGGGTAAGCCCTATGGGCAGAATATGTCCATCAGGCCTCGCATGTTCGACTTCCAGTCTCTTCGATGCAAAAGCCTCGGGTTCCTGACGAATTAGCGGCACCTCGGCAAAAATCTCATTTACGTCCAGCCCCAAGCACTGTTCGGCATCAACCCCAAGGATGCCTTCAGCCACCGGGTTCAGAAGGGAAATACGATTGGCACCATCAACTGCTATGAGTCCGGACCTGAGGCTCTGAATGATATCTTGATTCAACGCAACCAGGGCCTCTACCTCGTGTTCGGTTTGTTTCAGTTCCTTGCCTGTACGACGAAGTTGCTCTGCCAAAGAACCGGCCAACCACGCGATTGCAAAAAAGACACTGTAGTTGAATGCAAGAAGGTACGTCACCCTGAGGGCTCCAGGAGGCTTGCCCAGTCTTCCCTCCAGGTCAACCGGCAACAATCCCCTGTTTTCCAGCACGTATAGGCCACCGAGTAACAAGCATCCAAGGGACGCGGTCAACACCGCGGCCCTCCGAGGAAAAAACACCGCTGCTTGAATGATGGGTAATGCGTAAAAAAAAGTAAAAGGGCTCTCGATACCCCCTGTGATGTAAACGAGAAGGCTGGCCACTATAACATCGAAGACCACCTGGAACTGAAGATGAAACCCTAAGGGACCACGAACTTTTTTCAGCCAAATCCCATATCCCACGGTCAACGCAAAGACAGCCACAGCCAAGGCATACAACAGGATATTCGTGAGAGTCAGGCCGAACTCACCGTTGCGAATATTAAAAAACAAGCTGGAACCCAAAAGGGCGGATACGACCGCTGCCCGCACTATGAGCAAGAAATAAAATCTTCGACGCTGTTCACCGTCGCTGTCTTCGGCCATAGGTTGGGGCTCGGCCATCATGCAGAATTAGCGTTATGCCTGGACCGCGCTCGCCAGGGAGAAAATAGGAAGATACATGGCGATAAGAAAGTAACCGACCATACCACCCAAAAGCACCAACATGACAGGTTCCATCAAGGACGTCAGGGCGTCGACCGCCACGTCCACCTCCTCGTCATAAAAATCGGCGATCTTGTTCAGCATCTGGTCCAGGGCACCGGTGTTTTCACCCACCGCGATCATCTGAACAACCATGCCTGGAAAGACACCGGATTCTGCCAACGGCTCGGCCATGGTTTTACCTTCGGAGATCTTTTCCCTGGTGTAGTAGATGCCCTCCTCCACAATCTTGTTACCTGCTGATTTGGCAACCACATCGAGTGCATCCAGAATAGGCACACCGGATGAGACCATGGTCCCCAGGGTTCTGGTAAACTTGGCCACGGCAACCTTGCGCAGCAAAGTCCCGAACATGGGCAGCTTTAGCATGGCCTTGTCCCACATGTAACGTCCCTTGGGCCATTTTTTGAAATAATGGGTACCGATAATCACAAATGCGATTGTTCCGAAAACAAAATACCAGTTTTTTCTCATCCACTGTGAAAGATCGATGAGAGACTGTGTCATGGCAGGCAAGGCCTGCTTTGAACCAAAGTCGGCAAACATTTTTTCAAATACCGGTATGACATAATAGAGCAGAACCAACAACACCACGACTGCAACAATGACAATACAAACCGGGTACACCATGGCACCCTTGACTTTTTTGATCAGCTTTAGATTCTTTTCGATGTAAGTGGCCAGACGAGACATGATGGTATCAAGGATACCACCCACTTCACCAGCCGCGATCAAGTTGACATAGAGTTCGTCGAATACCTTTGGATGACGTCTCAACGCATCAGCAAAGGTCGATCCTCCTTCCACCACCTCCTTGACCTGCCTGAGAACCGTCTTGAGTCCCTTGGATTCGGACTGGGTGGAAAGAATCTCCAGACACTGAACCAGGGGTAGACCCGCGTCGATCATGGTGGAAAACTGCCTGGTGAAAATCACCAGGTCTTTCATGGAGACGCCACCACTGGACATGGACGGAAGCTTTATCTCTATACCCTTTTTCTTGATCTTAGTAGGAGAAATCCCTTGAGCCTTGACCTTCTGTTTGGCTTCTTCAGCGCTCTTCGCTTCCATGACTCCGTTGCGAATCTCGCCACTCTTTGTCTTTCCTTCCCACGAAAACGTAGGCATCCCTACCTCCTCCGCGATTTATGCACGGGGTCTGCCTTGCGACCGAATATTCACCGATACATCAGCGTCTGCCGGTCGTCCTGTTATTGTAACCTCCACCTTCATGGCCATGCGTCCCTGCTCCCTCCTGAAGCATGCTTCTGAGTTCATCTACGTCAGAACTTCTTCCAATTGCCTCATCGAGGGTTATCAATTTCTTCGAATACAGCATGTATAATGATTGATTCATGGTCTGCATGCCAAACTTGGATTGTCCAACCTGCATCTGGCTGTATATCTGGTGGACCTTGTCCTCACGTATAAGATTCCTGATAGCAGGATTCGGGACCATGACCTCCACTGCCAAGACACGACCTTGACCATTTGCCTTTGGGATAAGCTGCTGCGACAGAATACCCTGCAGAACGAAGCTCAACTGGGCTCTGACCTGTGGTTGCTGATAGGGCGGAAATACGTCCAGAACCCTGTTGATAGACTGGACCGCGGTGTTTGTATGCAGGGTGGCGAATGTCAAATGGCCTGTCTCTGAAATCACCAATGCTGCCTCGATGGTCTCCAAGTCACGCATCTCGCCCACTAGCACCACATCCGGATCCTGTCGCAGAATATACTTCAAGGCCCTTTTGAAGCTTTGAGTGTCGGCTCCCACCTCGCGCTGATTTACAAGGCAGTTCTTGTGAGGATGGAGGTACTCGATGGGATCCTCGATTGTTATTATGTGCTCGTGCCGTTCCGAATTGACCTTGTCCACGATGGAAGCCAAAGTCGTACTTTTTCCTGAACCTGTCGGCCCGGTAACCAACACAAGCCCTCTTGGACGTTTCGAAAGATCAGCCACCACAGGAGGAAGACCCAGTTCCTGAAAGGAAAGAATCTTGAACGGAATCGTCCTGAAGGCTCCAGCAACCGCTCCACGCTGAAGAAAGATATTCGCGCGAAACCGGCTCAATCCTTTGACACCAAAGCTCAAATCCAGCTCGTCATCCTCCTCGAAGCGATGCTTTTGGGCATCGGTCAAGACAGAATAGCAAAGTTGCCGTGTCTCCACCGGAGTCAAAGGTGGAGTTTTCAAAGGGACCAGCCTGCCATCGATACGCAACTGAGGAGGGGATCCAGTGGTAATATGCAAATCCGAGGCGCCCTTCTCGATCATGGCTTTGAGCAACTGATGTAAATTCGGCATCTTGGGCTCCTGAATACTCTGTTATAGCTAATGACTAATATCCGCTGCTGTTACACGTACCACCTCATCGATGGTAGTAACACCTTCTTTCAACTTGTTTATACCCGACATGCGAAGAGTCTGCATCCCAAGCTTTATTGCCTCCAGCTTCAGCTCAGCGGTGGAACCACCATTGAGGACCATGTCCTTCAGAGGTTCCCAGAAGGGCATGACCTCGTACAACGCCACACGACCCCTGTATCCCGTGTCTGCACAATTTCTGCACCCTACACCCTTGTAACAGGTCACGCCCTTTGCCTGCTCAGGTTTCATGCCAAGGTCCAGCAGAGATTGTTCAGGCACCTTTATGGGCTGCTTGCACTCGGTGCAAATACGCCGAGCCAAGCGCTGTGCGCCTATCAACAACACCGATGCCGTAACCAGGAATGGTTCCACGCCCATGTTCAACAACCGGCTTATGGTGGATGGAGCGTCATTGGTATGTAAGGTCGACAGCACCAAGTGACCGGTCAAAGCTGCCTTGACCGCGATCTCGGCAGTCTCGAAATCACGGATCTCACCAACCATGATGATGTCAGGGTCCTGCCTCAAAAAAGAACGCAACGCGGCGGCAAAATTCAATCCAATCTCGTCATGCATCTGGACCTGG
The DNA here is from genome assembly GCA_964431605.1 of uncultured Myxococcales bacterium. Classification (GTDB taxonomy): domain Bacteria; phylum Myxococcota; class B64-G9; order B64-G9; family B64-G9; genus JALVPF01. Next base: position 314 of record CAYSLH010000282.1, on the reverse strand, counting down.
TTGATGCCAGGCAAATTGAACTCAACCGGATCTTCCGCGGTGGACAGGTTTACCGTCGGCTGGTTCAGCTCACTCAAGGCCGAGTACAGAGTCGTAGTTTTTCCGGAACCGGTAGGACCGGTAACCAGAATCATGCCGTAAGGACTCTGGATGGCCTTCTTGAACTCCTTCAAGGGACCCGGCTCGAATCCCAGCTTGGTCATGTCCAACTGAAGGTTGCTCTTGTCCAATAGCCGCATGACAACCTTTTCTCCGAAAAGTGTCGGCAGCACACTGACCCTGAAGTCCATTTCACGACCTTTTCCAAGCTTGAG
>CAYSLH010000281.1:0-6619 GCA_964431605.1 uncultured Myxococcales bacterium | reverse complement strand
GACGGGGTTGGTTGTGCCGGGTACGTTTGGAAGTATTTCATACCCCACTTTGAAAACAGTTACAGGTTGATTCACTGGAACTACCGTGGACATGGGAACAGCGGTGTACCGGAAAACCTGGAGAATCTCGGAGTGGAGGAGTGCGCTGAAGATCTTAAAGCAGTATTGGATCATGCTGGTGTTACACAGCCGGTTGTGCTTTTGGGCCACAGCATGGGAGTGCAGGTGATCTTGGAATTTTACCACCGGTATCCACAGAGGGTCGAAGCACTCGTGCCTATTACCGGCAGTTACGGTAAGGCTCTGGACCATGTTCATGACACCGGCTTGATAAAACGCATGTTTCCAATGATTCGGTACTTTACCGGTCGTCTCGGTCCTTTGGTAAAGGCTTTCTGGGACAAACTCATCAAGAGTGAATTCGCCTATTGGTACGCCTGCAGTTTCGAGATCAACGAGGGTTTGATCAAACGGGAAGACTTTTTCCCTTATCTCGAGGATTTGAGCCGCATCGACCCGGAGATATTTTTCAGGACGTTGGCTGGTGCGGCTCGGCATACGGCTGAACCGTACTTGCCTGAGATCAAGGTTCCCACATTGATCGTGGGTGGAGAGGTGGATCAGTTTACCCCGTACTGGATATCCAAACGAATGCACGCCTTGATCCCGAACTCACAGTTACTGACCTTGCCCATGGGAAGCCACACAGGACCCCTGGAGTTACCTGAGTTGACCAATCTTCGGATAGAAAAGTTCCTCAAGGACCTTCAATCGAACAGAGAGCAAGAGCAGGATGGCTGAAAAAACCAAGCTTTGGCTGATTACCTTCTGTTTTCTGACCATGTCTTCTGCAGGTTGTCTCCAGGATTTTTTTTCGGATTCGTCGGACAATCGAAGTGCAAAATCGTCTTTAGTTCCATTGGACGACAACAAGGTCAAGGATTCGTCTCCTGTTTCAAAGGTCGGATCCTCTGCGTTATCCGGTAGTAAACCGGACGAGGTCAATCCCCCTGGCCCCAGCGGGCCATTTGTGGAGCCGCCACTAAAAGGTAGACCCGAGTTTGTTTACATGGTGGTGGTGGGTTCTGCTCCAACCCCTTGGGAGTTGGAGGACGATCTTAAAAAGTTGGAGTCGTTCAAATCCGTTCCCATCGGTTATCCTGCGGTGGACCAAGGTCCTGATAGCAAAGGCTTCGTGCTGCTGGCTGGCAAGTTTGCAAGAGCCCCATGGGCCATGGCTTTGGCCGAGTCCCTGCATTCTTCAGGGTACGTGGAAGCAAAGATCGTTGAAAAACCATACGAGTTCGATCGTTTGAAACCCGCGGCCAATTCCCATGCCGGGATGAAGGCCGGGAGAATTTTCGCCGGTGTGCCCGGTGTCCCGGTCCCTTTGCTTGTCTCTGCAGGCAAGCAGGCCATGGGCACGGGAATGGAACTCGATGACGGGGCGTTGGTGGAGGTATCTGGAAAGAAGTGGGCAGGTAACAGGTTGTGGATGGAAGTTCGATACAAGGGGAAAAAGGCGGGTTTCGTTCCAGCCGGCAGGGTGGTGGTGGATGCTAACGTTTTTCCGTCACCTGGTGGAGCGGTGGCTGTGCTTGGTGTTAGCCTCGGCTGCAGCGATGAGGGCCACTGCAGGTGGGATTACTGGCTTGTGAACAAGGGATATGGAAAGAGGCGTTTGCTCAAATCAGCGGGAGAGAGAATGCCCCACGATTTTTCACCAGATGGCAGATGGCTTGCATATACCACCTTCGATCCGTCTATCCTGGTCACGTCAACCACCCAGAGCGTGACCCTGGAGTTGGGACCTGGAATATCACCTTCCTTTTCTCCGGATGGAGCGCTTTTGTATTTCAGGGGTCCGGGTGTCAAGGGTCAAAGGGACGACGTGAGGACAAGCGATGTGGCCTCGTGGAAATCTTCCAACACAAAACCCACCGTGAAGCAGGTTTTGGATTTCAAGGGGACCCCCATCTATCCAAGGGCCATATCAACGGTACCGCCCAGGGTAGATTTTCTGGAAAAGGGAAAGCTGTTTACCCTGTTTTTTCGGCTTGGCGAAAAGGTCGCAAAAAAGAGCGTCCACAGGTGGGGCGTAATATTTACGCCGGATGGCAAGGTACTGGAAAAAGCAGGTGTGGCCATATCCGATTGAGTCTGAACCGAGACCTCAGCCCAAAAAGGGGTTATACCCGAAGCCATGGATGATAATTCAAATACATCAGCCTGGGGTCACATGACTGGTGCGGTGGGGGTGGTGGACAGTCTTCGTCGTGCTGGAGTGGAACGGGTATTTGGAATTCCCTCCATAGAGGGGACTTGGCTCTTCGATGCTTTCGATGCATCCCGGATCGATTTTGTGACGGTCACCCAGGAACAGAGTGCTGTGTTCATGGCCGATGCCACGTCCAGGTTGACCGGGGAGTTGTCAGCATGTGTGCTGGCCCCGGGCCAGGGTCTCGCAAAAGCCATGGCCGCCATAGCCCAGGCCATGATGGATTCCAGCCCCGTTGTGGTGCTGGTGGCCGGTGCCGGCCCCAGGGGAATGGGTGATGACCGCTCTAGCTCTTCCATATCAAACCAGTTGGCTATGGTTCGTTCGGTGGCCAAGAGGGTCTTGAGGATCGACGAACCTGAGATGGTTCCTTCGGCTATGTCCAGGGCCGTACAACTGGCAAGGCAGGGGGAACCTGGGCCGGTGGTGGTGGAGATCCCGCAAGATGTTCAGCGCGGCAGTGCTCGTATGGAGGGCACCGGGTTCAGGCAAGGTCCAAGGCTTTTGTCCCGGAAGGCAGTCGCAGCTCTGTCCCAGACTGTGCAGTTGATGAACGAAGCTCAGCAGGTTGGGCTATATGTTGGCGCGGGAAGCTTCGATGCGTTGGATGAGTTGAAGCAACTGGCAGAAAAGATCCAGGCTCCTGTGGCTACCAGCCTGTCGGGCTTGGGAGCCCTGCCATCCATTCATAAACTGAGTGTGGGTTTTGGCGCTGGTCAGATGGGCTCCATGGTGGCGCAGGCAGCTCTGTCCAAGTGTGATTTGATACTGGCGGTGGGGTGTAAGTTTTCCGAGATGGTCTCAGGGGGTATAGACTGGCATCCCGATGCCCCGGTGATACACATAGACATAGGGCCTGGCAACGCGGGTGCCAACATCGAAACAAAGCTGGCTATAACCGCTCCGGCCAGGCAGGCCTTGAGATACCTGTTGGATCGATTGCAACCCATGGAGCATCCAGAGATGCTCGAGTTGATAAAAGACCAAAAAAGAGTACAGCGTCGGTTGCTGAGAGAGCGCCACGACTGGACAGATGCGGTGGACCCGGTAAAGGTGTTTTTACATTTGAGAGAGGCCCTGACTGGTGAAGATGTTTTGGTGCTCGACGCTGGTAATCATGCCATGTTTGCTTTTGCCTCTTACGAGGTCCAGGCTGCCAGGAGTCTTATCGCCCCAGTGGATTATCGGGCATCAGGGTTTTCTGTTGCCGCAGGTGTGGCGGCCAAGCTTGCCCGCCCGGACCAGAGGGTAGTGGCTTGTGTCGGAGATGGGGGATTTTTGCAGGCGCACGTGGAGTTGTTGACCGCCAGGAGATGCAACGTGGATCCAGTGGTAGCTGTTTTTGCGGATAACAGCCTGGGCATGGTAAAGGCTTTTCACCAACGAGTGTTGGGACGCCAGACAGAGGTGGACCTGGTGCCGATCGATTATGAGCAGTTGGCAAAGTCTTTTGGGGTGGAGTACCTGTGCATCCGGCACGACGGTCAACTGCAAGAGGGGATCCGAAAGGCTCTGACCATGGAGGCGCCGGTGGTGTTGGAGCTACGGGTACAATACCGGGACATAACACCCTATGTTCGTATCGTCAGTCAGTTGGAAAGGAAAAGACTGCCAAGATCTGCAACCCTGAAGCTGGGGGCTCGCCTCATACTGAAAAAGCTCTTCAAAAAAAGCTTCTAGGTAGCGAAAAAACTATTTGGTGAAACAGACATGTCGGACATCGGGTGGTTTGCTTATAGCTTTGCCCTCTTGCCACACCACAGGGACCTGGGTCCATATGCTCCTGAGCAATTCACAGTAGCGGTCTTCGAAGATACTGAGATCCCAGCGCAAGTGGTCTCCCAGGTCGCTTGCTGCATAGAGAAAACCTTCATAGAGCGCCAAGTGTCTCGGGCGTCCGTGGAGCCTGGCAGCATCCAGCCGAACTCCTGACCCCAGATCCCACAATCCCAGCAAGCCGTTTGAAAAGCCAATGATGGCGGTGGACATGGGCCCCGGAGTTATTACCGACACTGGGCTAGATGGCAACCGCTGCAAGGAGAGTTTTACCTGGTTGCCGTCCAATGTGTGGATCTCTATGGTGCCATCAGCATAACCGGTGAGTAACCATCCATGACCTTGGTGTATCAACCTGCCGACAGCACTAGGCCCAGCGGATATGGGAATTTTTTGTCTTTCCAGTCCGCTGGTCTCCACCAGATGTAAGTACTGATCGTCGGCAATCAACAATTTTTCCCGGTCCAGGGCCATGGCCGTAGTGTTGCTGTATAAAACTCGTGACTCCTTGTCTTCGTAGTACAACGTGGAGACCTCGTTAGCCATTACCGCGCAGCCCCCGTCGAAAGCCAGCAGACCCTGCATGGGGCCAATGTATGAATCCAGTACATGAGAATCGGTCTTGGTGTCCCACATGGAAAGGCCTCGTGTGGTTTGGAGGCAAGCCGTGTTTGTGTGAACAACCGTGTATAGACTATTTTTCGCTGCGTCAATCCATGCCTTTGGCTGTACTTTTGGCTTTATTTTGCCACCCCCCGGCACGATCCATCCCTCGTGGGTAAAGACCAGGGGTGGTGCGTCCTTGCGCGATAGAATGAGTGGAGCCTTCCATTTAGGTTGCCTGAGCCTCGAGTCGAATGCCCTGACTGTCCCGTCCTCGCTCGCTGATATCAGGGTGGAACCGTCAGGACTGAAAGTGAGATCGTAGATTGTGCCGTCGTGGGCCTTGAATATCTCCGAACGAAAAGATCCAAGGTCCCACATCTCTATCTCGCCATTGGCCATCCCTCCTGCCAGCATCTTCCCATCAGGGCTGACAGCTATGACCTCATAACGTTGGTTCGTCACTCCTATGGTTGTCTTTTGTCTTCTCAGTGTGTCCCACTTTCGGAGGGTAAGGTCCCATCCTACCGAGTAAATAGTATGGTCGTCCGGCCCGAAGGTGACGTCGTTTACCTCGGATAGATGTCCCCTGAGAACATTTGTGCACTTGCCTGTCCGAGTGTTCCATATGCGGATTGTCCTATCCCACGATGCTGAGGCCAATACCTTGCCGTCATGGCTAAATGCAACCGAACGCACCAGGTCGGTATGGCCTTTCAGGATTCGTTCGGTGCCGCTGGCCAAGTCCCATAATCTTATGGTTCGATCATAGTCGGCGGCTCCAATGTATCTGCCGGATGGGTCTATGGCAACGTTGGTGTTCAGATCCCCGTCTCCGGTGAGCTGGATTGCGGATTTTTTTTCATACTCTTTTTCTCCCGTGACCCATTTGAAGATTCTCTTTGTCCAGTCAGCTGAAACAATGGACCCATCAGGGCCGAATCCCAATCCGTATATTGGCTCAGTATGGCCGCGCAGGGTCTGGCGAAATTTTCCAGTAGCTGCGTCCCACAACCTTATGGTACGGTCTTCGCCACCCGTGGCTATAATGGAACCGGTGTGGTCGATGGCCACGGTGGTAAGAGCCCCATCGTGTACTTTGGCATCCAGTGTCTCGACCCTTTGCCTTATGGGCAATTTCCATAACGCTACCGTGTTGTCTTCAGATGCGCTCACCAGAAAGTCTCCGCCCGGCAGAAATTCGACGCCCGCGATCCAGTCTTTGTGCTGTCTTATCACCGAGGCCTTCTTTTGGACGCCCGGAGTAAGTGACCAGATTCTCACAGTGGAGTCATAGGATCCGGATGCCAGTCGTCGGCCATCCGGACTGAACGTCAGCTCAGCTATGCCGTCTGTGTGACCGATGAGGACCTTGGGCCTCGACCATGAAGCTGTTGTGTGCTCCAGGTTCCAGATGTAGATCTTTGAGTCGTTGGAGCCGCTTGCCAGTGCTTTGCCGTCTGCTGAAATTGCCAGGGCCGAGACTCCGCCGGTGGGCTGCTTCATCTCGCCCGCCTCGATTAGCGTCTTGTGTGAAAGTTTCCACCTGTGTATGGACCCATCTCTACATCCCGCAAAAAGGGCCTTGCCGTCTGGTGAGAATACCATGCTCCAAGGTATGGAGCCGAAGCTCGTGATTTTTTGTATCTGTTTGCCGGTGGATGTATCCCAGATGCGTATGGTCTTATCCTGGGAGCCGGATGCCAACAGGTCGCCCTGGGGACGTAGCGCGATATCGTGAATGGTAGCAGAGTGTCCTGTCAAAGACATCACTGTCTTTGCTCCAATCGTGTCCCAGATTCGTATTACCTTGTCCGCCCCTGCGGAGAATATTCGTTTGGCATCATGGGAGTAACACAAAGATGCCACCCATGACTTGTGACCCCGCAACACTCTTGTCTGCGCGGTTTTTTCGTCAAGCAGATAGATGGAACCGTCGAGTCCGCCCACGGCTATCTCGTA
>CAYSLH010000280.1:0-6630 GCA_964431605.1 uncultured Myxococcales bacterium | reverse complement strand
TAGTCGCTTTGGGAGGGCAGGATTCCGCCCAGACCAGGACCTGATCGCATGATATTTACGATGACCACGGGAAGCTCGCATGCTGCGATATAGCTTATTCCCTCTGCCATCAAGCTGATACCAGGTGAAGACGATGTGGTCAAAACTCTGATCCCTACACCTGCTGCACCGTAGATCATATTACTTGCTGCTACTTCGCTCTCCGCCTGGACATACTGACCCCCAAGCTCGGGAAGTCGTTTGGCGAGGTACTCTGGAACCTCGCTCTGCGGAGTGATTGGGTATCCAAAAAAGTGTAGACATCCGGCCCTAATGGCGGCTTCGCCAATGGCCTCATTGCCTTTCATCAATACTCTCGCCATGACCTGGTCCCCTTGGTCAATATGTGAAAAATTCGTACATGGTGCCCTCGACGAAAACCTCAATGGCAACCTCGGGACACGAAATGGCACACATCCGACAACCGATACAGCGTGATGGGGCAACACTTACGGAATAAGGATAGCCCTTGGTGTTGAACCCCTCGGACATGCTGAGGATCTGCTGCGGGCATGCGTCGTTGCATCGTTCGCAGCCCTTGCATCGCTCCTTGTCAATGGTGATCTTCGGCATCAGTCCACTCCAGATGGCCGGCCTATGGGAACAGGCCTTGCGGCCGGCATGTTGCTATCAGATTGCTCATCCTTGTCGTCTATCCACGGTGGTAGCATGTAACGTTGCAGGCGAACCACCCGAACCCCGGATTCTGCAAGCTTCGGTTCGTCAGCCAATGATCCCATGGCAGTGACGAATTTAATCTCCCGGCCTGTTGTGGCAGAGACCTCGCGTGTTAGGTCGAGACCCTGAAGAATCACGTCCAGATTGGTCTCCGTGATCAAATGGGTGTTTGCGATTAAACCGTTGACTTTGAGTCTGGACGCATCTTCTATGGCATGCATCATCTTGACACAACCTTGCACCGTATCGGTAAACGGACGTCTGGCATTGATTACTTGCCACAATCCGTATGGGGAATCGCCCAGCCGTTGGTGAAATGACGAAATGAGCTTGGCTCCGACATCGTCTCCACCTACATCGAACATTCTGAAACCTTCTGCCCCGGGAGACAACATGCCCTGGATTTCAGGTACGATGATTGGAAGATCCGCCCATGCCTGGTGTCCGGGAGGTACTACCACACGTATGCCATGTTGTTCCATCAAAGTTCGCGCTTCACGGCATCGAAAGTACGGATTCACTATGTCGAGATCTGCTAGTTGAACTGGAAAGCCTCTTTTTCGGAATTGAATAGCTAAGTTGACCGAGACCTCGGTTTTGCCGGAGCCGTAATTGCCTACGATCATGATCAGGCCCGGCTTTGGTAAAAACTCCTTTGTTTTATTCGATTTTCTGGCCATGGTGTCCGTCCGCGACATTGAATATCACCCATGTGGTATGTTGGCAAGAGTTTTCCCTTTGATTTGACAAATGTGTTGGTCAATTTTATGATCTATCTAAATACGTTACTAGACATGTGTAGGTGTGAGGGAATTTATGCGAGTTATTAAAGTCGTTACAGTTTCATTTTCATTGGTTGCAATTATCTTTTTTGTTTCCGCCTGTGGGGATTCCAATTGCCTTTCTTGTGATGAAGGTCAACCCTGTCCTGATTTTTCAGGCGAATACTATGGCATGATTGATGAACTCTCAGACGATTGCGTGGACTGGAATTTGGTTACAGGAGATCATTACCTTAGAATAATCAGTCAAACAACCGACGCAAGTGGACAAACAGCAATCGAGGCAGAGGATAAAGACAAACGTGGGATCTGGGGTACTCTTTCCGGTTATCTGTGCAACACCGAAGACACCGAGTACCCTATGTATTATCCATTCACTTTGAGCAGGAGTTATATGGAAGACGATGGCTCTTCAGATACTTATTCACTCAATGGAACTCTGTCTGTGGGAACTCCAGGTGATAAATCGAGTTATTCTTTTTCTGGAACACTAACCATCACAGTAACCTCCTCGACTGGAACCGCTTGTACTCTCATGGGTTCTGTAAATGGGAATATACTATAGGCGTCCCTTCTTAGTAACATTACCTTCCCAAAACATCCTTTGCCCAGTCCTATTATGCAGATAGTAGTGTTCGTAATCCTGTTTAAAGTCTGCATGGTACAGTTGAGAGTATTGTGCAACCTGGTGTGGACTATTGTCCACCTTTGATATGTTTCCATGGGATTCCCCATATAAAACACTATGTTTTGTCTTGGCATAATCGATGCAAATACTTCGTTGCAATAACGAACAGGCCGAGAGCCTGTTATCAGGAGGCCGGGATGCAAACGGACAAACACAAGGGAAATCACCATCATGATCATGCAAACCATAATCACGGAGATACCATACTCGACCCGGTATGCAACATGGTCATCTCGAAAAAAGATTCCAAAAGCACCGAGTATAAGGGCGAGTCATATTATTTTTGCTCGGACCACTGCCTGGACAAGTTTACAGCGACTCCGGATGATTATGCCACCGAAGTTGCGCAAGTTCCGATTCATACTCCAGCGTTGGCTGGCGCACTGGTAAGCCATGAACACCCCGCGGACCAAAGCGCTGACTCCTGCCCTACGTGCAAAACCAATGTCGCTCCGATTGTTCCCGCTTCCGGGCGATGGACTTGCCCCATGCACCCGGACATTATCAAAAGCAAACCAGGTAGTTGCCCGAAATGTGGAATGGCCCTCGAGCCCATGGATGCAACTTCGTCGGACGACGAAAACCATGAACTCAAGGACATGAGTAAGCGTTTTGTTTTTTCAGTCATTCTTTCCGTACCATTGATTGCCATTGCCATGATTGACATGCTTCCCGGCTCACCTATCTCGGGATTGCTTTCTGCGAGAACGCGGGTTTTGCTGGAACTGGTCTTGGCAACACCTGTAGTGATATGGGCCGCTTGGCCGTTTTATGTAAAGGCCATTGATTCCGTGAGAAATCGCAGCTTGAATATGTTCACCCTCATCGGTCTTGGTGTGAGCGTGGCATATATATACAGCATGGTGGCAGCACTGGCTCCTGGGCTCTTTCCGGCATCATTTCAAGAGAATGGCCAAGTGGCGGTTTACTTCGAGGCAGCAGCCGCAATCGTTACGTTGATTCTGCTGGGACAGGTGCTGGAACTGCGGGCCAGGCATAAAACCGGTACAGCTATCAAGAAGTTATTGGAATTGGCGCCAGCCACGGCACGACGAATAAACGAAGACGGCTCCGAGTCCGATGTCTCCCTGTCAGAAGTGAAAGTCGGAGACAAGTTGAGAGTACGACCCGGAGAAAAGATTCCAACCGATTCAGTGGTGATAGCAGGCGCAAGCGTGGTGGATGAATCCATGGTCACCGGAGAATCCATGCCTGTCCACAAGTCGAAAGGAGACAAGACCATCGGGGCCACGGTCAACGGATCGGGAGCTCTTATCGTGCAGGCAAGCAAGGTGGGATCCGATACCCTCTTATCCAGAATAGTCAATCTGGTTGCAGAAGCTCAACGCTCCCGGGCACCCATTCAAAAGCTCGCAGACATGGTCTCCGGGTATTTCGTCCCGGTTGTGGTTGCAATCGCAGCACTCACTTTTGGCGTTTGGGCCATATGGGGGCCGGAACCCGCCATGGTATACGCACTTGTCAACTCAGTGGCCGTGTTGATAATTGCTTGTCCTTGCGCTTTGGGGCTCGCTACCCCGGTGTCCATAATGGTGGCCACCGGCAAGGGGGCATCGCTGGGTGTGTTGTTCCGAAACGCACAGGCAATAGAGTTGATGAAAAAAGTCGACACCCTTGTAGTTGACAAGACAGGGACCCTTACAGAAGGAAAACCCAAGCTTTCAGTCTTGGAATCAGGGAATGAAAACGAGCTTATGCTTCTTCGCCTTGCAGCAAGCCTGGAAAAAGCCAGCGAACATCCCTTGGCCGCAGCCATAGTGCAAGGCGCGGAAAAACGTGGAGTGCAGGCCGATGCACCAGTTGAAAATTTCGAAGCCATTGCGGGAAAAGGCGTCAGCGGCTTGGTGGACGGCAGGAAGGTAGTATTGGGCAACGATGCGTTCATGAAACAGTTGAAAATCGATATGGGTGAGTTCAAGCAAAGGGCTGCGCTCCATCGCTCCGATGGAAATACTGTGTTGTATGTCGCCTTGGATGGTGAAATCGCCGGAATAATCGGCGTAAGAGACCCCATCAAAAAAACGACACCAGAGGCCATTGATAAGCTTCATTCCGAAGGCATTACCATCGTAATGCTTACCGGAGACAGCCGCGCTACGGCTGAGGCTGTGGCACGCAAACTCAATATCGACAAGGTCCAAGCAGATGTACTTCCAGAGGGCAAGGCCGAGGTAGTCAAAAACCTTCAGGCCCAAGGTCACATCGTGGCCATGGCTGGGGACGGTATCAATGACGCTCCTGCCCTTGCATTGGCTCAAGTGGGAATCGCCATGGGAACAGGAACGGACGTAGCCATGGAAAGTGCGGATGTCACCCTTATCAAGGGTGATCTTCGTGGAATCGCAAGGGCCAAGAGGCTTTCCGTTGCCACCATGGACAACATAAAGCAGAATCTTTTCTTCGCGTTCATCTACAACTCTATCGGAGTACCTGTGGCAGCGGGGGTTTTGTACCCGGCATTCGGACTTTTACTTAGCCCGGTCATTGCAGCAGCAGCCATGAGCTTTAGCTCCGTATCAGTGATAACCAACGCGCTTAGATTACGAAAGGCAAAAGTATAGGGTGTTGATAAAATCACACCCGGAAGGAGGCGGTCATGAACTGGATAGGAGGAGGACATATGGGGTTCATGTGGATATTCTGGTTGGTTGCCATAGTCGGAGTGGTCTCGGTCATCTATTGGATAAGCAAGCCTGGAATCCATGTAGGGAAAATGCAACAATCCCCGGAGCAGCCGGAGCAGATATTGAAACGCAGGTATGCGAATGGAGAAATCGATCGTATAGAGTATGAGAAAAAACTCGAAGACATCAGGCGATGAAAGGAAGGCAAGGGACATGGAAAATTTCACTTACGGATTTGCAAAAACCATTTCTGGTAAAAACTTAGACCAGGTCAAAAAGTCGCTGCTGGAAGCATTAGCATCGGAGGGATTTGGAATACTCACTGAAATAGATGTAAAGGCTACCTTGAAAAAGAAATTGGATGTGGACTTTCGACCTTATATCATTCTTGGAGCATGCAATCCGCCCCTGGCACACAAATCCGTTCAGGCTGAGCCCCAAATCGGACTATTGTTGCCTTGTAACGTGGTGATACAACAAACCGATGATGCTGTCACGGTATCAGCTCTCAGCCCCAAGGCGGTGTTCGGCTTGGTGGACAATGAACAAGTTGCACCTGTGGCTCAAGAGGTAGAGGCAAAACTGCGTAGGGTCATCGAGTCAATCAACTAAAAGAAGAAATCAGAGGAAATGAGAGGAAATGAGGGAAATGAGGGAAATGAGGCGGGAAATGGCGGGAAATGAGGGACGGAGGTGTGTATTTTCTTATTTTGCCAGCTAAAATTAAAATTTGCATCAAAAGACTTGGGCCAAATACAAATTTGAAAAACCAGCTCCGTCCCCGATTATTTCGTCCCCGATTATTTCCCCGATTATTTCGGAGAAAGACGCTATGACGAATTTTCTTTCTTTAACTTAAAAACCCAGGTAGATTTTACATCCTAATCACGCCCGTTTTGGTCCAAATAAATGGGCTTCGCCCCAGGGGTTTGTCATGCCGAGATCCTTTCTTCTCCTCGTGTCCTTCCTCGTTACCTTGGGTCTGGCCGGGTGCGGCGATTTACCCAGAGACCCGATCAACTGCCAGTTAACCATAGAACTATCAGGTGGCCTCGATGGAACCTACAGTTACGGCTACTATCAAACCAGCAAGGGTTGCTCGGGAACCGGTGACGGAGAGCATTTCGACATCGGCCTGAGCCAGGACGACCTGCCGGACATGCGCATCGTCGTCTGCGGAATCGGCCCGGCGGAGGTCGGCGACGGTTTGGCAAATCTGAGCATCGAACACAATGGCAATACCTGGACCTCGGCGGACGACTGGTTCTACTGCGGACAGGGCGCATGCCCGGTGACCATCACTGTGAATGATCTCCACGAAATGGAGGAAGAGCCTTTTACTGGCGGCCAGTACTGGGTGGAAGGAAGCGGTCACTGCGATCAGCCGCTTGAAGGTGAGTACGGAGAAGAACTCGAACCGATCCAGGTTATTGGAGAGTTCACATTCAAGGGTATGCCGGGACTTTGGGAGTAGAAAGTCTGCGTGGCACTACCACCATCGATCTGGGTGGGGATAGGGGAACGGTTCGTATCCAGGCTTTGGTGTTTCTGGATGGTAGTCTCGGTCTTCTTTGAGGTAATCGGGTGAGTAGTTTTTCAGGTAGTGCACACCATTTGGATAGTTAGGGGCCGTGTAACTGACCCAGCTGTTACCCCATTCGAAAAAGTCTCCAGCTCCATAGCTCGCATCAGTTCCAACGTGAGAGTCTCAATAAGTCATAGCGCTGCTGTAACAGATTGAAGAAAAAATGGGATACATCGGAGGGTATTCATCATCGTAGGTGATTAATAAAAACAC
>CAYSLH010000279.1:0-6632 GCA_964431605.1 uncultured Myxococcales bacterium | reverse complement strand
AAAGCCCCGATGGCGCCAGCTATGGATAGTGGTAAAGACATCATTATGGTAAAAGGATGAATGAAAGATTCGAACTGGCTGGCGAGCACCATATAGATCATTATTACGGCCAACATGAGGCTGAACATCATGTACCCCATGCTTTCTTCCGCAATCTTGGCCTGTCCTTCGAAGTCGGTCTGAAAAGCTGTTGGGACCACTTTCTTTGCCACCTGTCGGATTTTATCCATGGTCGGACCCAGGGCTACTCCTTTCTCTAAATTGCCAAGGATGGTTATCTGTCGTTGCCTTGCCTGCCTGTCTATCTGGGTTGGGCCAGTTCCCAACTCAATCTTGACCATATTGGCCAACGACACGGTCTTTGGTGACATGGGTGATCTTACTTTCAGCATGGAGATCTGTTCGGCTTTCTGCCGTGATGACGGTTTCAAACGTACCCTTATGGGGACATCATCACCTTGCTTGTCCCGATATTTGGATATCTCCACGCCTCCCACCATTGCGTTTACCACCTGGCCAATCATGGCCGTTACCACACCCATGGTCGCTGCCCTGTCCTTGTCGACCCTGACGTAGACTTCAGGTTTTCCAGCTTCGTAGGTGGTGTCGAGGTCAACGAGTCCTGGCACCTCCCTCTTCAGCGCATTGACGAGATTCCTGGAGACCTTGTCCAATTGCTCCAGGTCTCCACCTCTTATATTGAATTGGATCTTTGCAGCCCTCATACCTGTATCACCACCGAACAGAGGAACATTTTCAATTGCTACCTGTGAATTACGGGTGTTTCGAAGTTCTTTTCGAGTTTGGTCCATGAACTCCATCTGGCTTATTCGTCGTTGCTCCTTGGGTCTCATCTTCACGTATATCTTGGCCAGGTTTTGTTTCTTTTGTGGGTCTGCACCTATGGTAAGCACGGTGCCTTCCACCACGTCCGTGTGTGCCCTGATTCGTGATGCGATATTTTCAGCGATGATGTCCGTCTGAGTCAGGTTGGTGCCGGTGGGGGTAGTGACCACCACGTTGAGCTGCGACATGTCCATGGTTGGTATGAACGAACCAGGAATCAATCCCGCAAGATACAGGCTTGCGGCGAATACACCCACGGCCGATAAAATGGTAATGACCCTGTGTCCAAGGGCCCAACCGATCATGGACCTGTAACTTTTATCCAGCCATCCAAGGATCTTCTCGATGCCACGATAGAAAAAATTTTCACCTGATGGCACCAAAAATCGTGAAGAGAGCATGGGTGTGAGGCTGAAAGATACGAAAAGGGAAATGAGAACCGCCACGGCAACTGTTAGCCCGAATTCGTAAAACATTCTGCCTATTATTCCCTGGGTGAAAGCTACTGGTATGAATACCGCAATGATGGACATGGTAGTGGCCAATACCGCAAGGCCTATCTCTGCTGCTCCCGAACTGGCTGCTTCGAGGGCGCTTGCTCCCTGCTCCATGTGTCGGTAGATGTTTTCTATCACCACGATAGCGTCATCGATGAGCAACCCGATGGAAAGAGATAACGCCAGCATGGTGAGCGTGTTGAAAGTGAAACCCATTATGTTGATGAAAACGAAAGTACCAATGACCGAAGTGGGGATGGCCAAAGCAGCGATGATTGTAGAGCGGACATTTCTGAGAAACAAAAAAACAATCAGTACAGCGAGAAAGGCTCCAAACATCATATCGAACTGAACATGCTCTATGGCGGTCCTTGTAAAGCTCGTGTTGTCCCTGGCTAAAAACGCATTGAATCCCTTTGGAAAATCTTTTCTTAGTTCCTCGAGCCTCTCCTTTATTCTATCTCCCACTGCCACCGCGTTCGTTCCCGACTGTTTTCTTACCACCAGGATCACCGCGCTTTTTCCATTGAGCCTGGCCATTGACCTGCGTTCTTCAAGGCCATCTTCAACCCTGGCCACGTCCTTGAGCCTTATGGCACGTCCCATAACCTCCATGATCTTTAGTTGTTCGATTTCCGGGATAGATTTGAATTCTCCATCCACCTTGACTGAAAACTCCGTGTTTCCTGCGTCCAGACGTCCGCCGGGAAAAGATAGGTTGTTGGCTGCAAGAGCGTTAAGCACGTCGGTGATGGCAAGGCCCATGACGTTTAGACGTTCCGGATCTATCCAAACTTTTATTTCCCTTTCCTGACCTCCAACGATGTCCACCGTGCCCACACCTCGAATGGACTGGATCGGCTCTTTTACCCTTTTTCTTGCGAATTTAGTGACTTCATCGATGGAGCCTGGCCCCCCCACAGCGATGTTTACGATAGGGATGGAACCGAGGTCGAGTTTCTGGATTTTTGGTGTTTTCACGCCGGATGGTAAAAAAGGTAATATACCGGAGACCTTGTCCCTAACATCCTGAATGGCCTGGTCCGTTTTGACTTCCAGCTCGAATTCCACGATTACCTGTGAAACATTTTCAACGCTGATGGAACGCAGAGAGCGTACTCCGTTGATGGTGGATACTGCGTCTTCGATTTTCTCCGTCACCTCTTTTTCAACCGTTTCCGGTCCAGCGCCCGGATAGATGGTAAATATGGTTGCAAATGGAAATTCCACGTTGGGCATCATGTCCAGACCGATTCTCGTATAGGCGACCGCACCGAAAACGATGATTGCGGCTATGACCATGGTGGTGAAAACCGGTCTTTTGATGGATAGATCTGAGAGGAACATGCTCAAGGACCTTTCATGAACCTGAAACGGTTTTTATGGCTTGGCCTGGCTCGAGTTCCGAGATGCCTGTTGTGATCAGCCTGGCACCATTTTTAGGCCCATCTAAGAGCAACACCCTTTCTCCATCACTCTCTCCGAGTTTGACCGCAACCCTTTTAGCTTTGCCGTCCTTATCTATGAAAACATAAGGTGTTCCATTTTGTCTGATCACTGCTCTGAGGGGAACGAGTATGGCGGAATCCGTATTGCGCCTGGTGAGTTCCACCCTGGCAAATGCACCGGCCTTGATGGCGTCGTCCTCGTTGGAAAGGGCAATGCGAACTTCGAAAGTTTGTGTTCAAGGCTGTATTCTGTCTGAGACGAATACCACCTTGCCTTGCCTGGTCTGGTTAGCCGAGTCTATGGTGACGCTGGCTTCGGTTCCCGGATGTACGTATCTGGATTCGTTCTCTGGAAGAAAAACCTGCACTTCCAAAGATGATGTATCTACGATCTGGATGAGCATGGTAGGGGGCATGGCAGGAGCGTATTCGCCCACTTGCTTCATTACCATGGTTATTACACCGTCGTATGGTGCCGTAAGTTGAGAATCGGCCAGAGCCTTGCGAGCCCTTTTCAGCCCAACCTCAGCCATGGCAACCTGGGCTGCGGCCCCGTCGTATTTAGCCTTGATTTTATCATAAGTGGCCTTTGGAACTGCCTTGTTCTTCAATAGCCTGTCAAATCGGCTCTTTTCGGTGCTCAGGGCATCAATTCCCACTTTTGCCGCAGCCAGCGCCGCTTGTGCCTGTTGTACCCCGAGGGTAAAGCCGGAACGATCCAGGCGAACCAATACCTGGCCCTTTTTTACCCGGTCGCCACGTTGGACCAAGATTTCCTTTATCCTTCCTGGAACAGCCATGGACAGATAGCCTTCTCGTACCGGCAGGGCTGTTCCTGTCGCGGAGATTGTAGAGTGGAATTTTTCTGGTTCCAGTTGCATTATCTCAACTCGCTTGATGTCGCTTTCATCAATACCGTTGGATGCCATCGCTTTTTTTTCGATGGGGCTTTGGGATGAACAACCAATGGGAAAAACCATGGACAGCAGATAAATCATGGCCAGATAAATCATGGTCAGCGTAAATCTGAAATTTCCACCTGTTCTGAATGGTGGGTTGGGGTAGATGTTGGTCATAACACAGTCTTTCATGGTTGCTCCCTGGTTCTCGATGGCCCGCGTCCCATGGCATTGTCCAGAGCTGCCAAGGCCTCGAGAAGTTCGATCCTCGCAGCTTCTTCCGTGACCTTTGCCTGGGTAAGGCGGGTCTGGGCGTCCAGTACGTCTGTGGACGTATTCTGTTGAACTTCGTATCGTTCTTTTTCCAGGCGAAGTTGCTCTTCGGCCTGGGAAAGGGCTTCTTTTGCGATTTTTACCTGCTCCGAGGACTGGTGGATCTTCAGCCAGGCCGATCGTACCTGCAATTGGATTCCCCGTTGGAGTTGCTGCCTGCCTTGCTTTGCTCGTTCGAGTTTGACCCTTGCTTGTTCGTTGGCGTAATAAGTGGCACCCCATTCCCACACGTTGAAGTCTACCACAACCCCCAGGGTCCATGCCGGCGGTACCATGATAGAACCTTCGTTATGTTGATACTGGGCCATGGCGGATACGCTTGGTATAAATCCCTGCCACGAGGCTCGAATACCGCATTCCGCCTGGGCAATTCTCAGGTTGAGTTCCTTCATCTCGGGGCGATTTTTCGAGGCTTGCTGCTGGGCACTGGACAAGTCGGGTACTTTCTCGATGTCCGGATCCATATCAGGTGCGACGATGCGAATATCTGTGCTTGGGGGTATGTCCAGGAGCATGGCGATGGTAGCCTTGGCCATGTCCAGACCATTTTGGGTTTTCAGTCGTTTTCCTTTTATGTCAGCCAGACGTACTTGAATCTGGAGTAGATCATTCTTGCTTATTAGTCCTTCGTCTAAAAAATGCCTGGCTGTTTTGAGGTGCGCTTCAATGGCAGAAATGGCCTCGTCCATGGCCTCGATTCCAGCCTCTGCCTGAAGCAGCCGGAGGCACACCTGCCTTACTTCAAATGCCAAGTCCATGCGCTGTCGTTCAATGGCTAAGGATGCGATGTCCACCTCTATCTCGGAAAGCTTGTACATCTGGTAGATAGCCCAAAGGGGCGTCAAAGGCTGAACCAGCCTCGTGGTGATGGTAACATCGTATTTTTCCGAGGCGAACATCGTGTCGAAATTAGAAAACGTATCAATAATTCCCTGCAGGCCCTGGCCTACTCCCATAAGACCCTGCGACAGGGCCTTATCCGCATCGTCTCCGATTACCTGGATGATGTCATCGAGGGATTTGAGTTCGTCCGCTATGTTCACTCCTCCGGAATCCATGGAAGGCATGTCACCGCCTATGGATGGAGCTTCGTTAAAATACAGGGCTCTCATTTCGAACTGCAGCTTAGGTCCGAATTGTGCGCGGCTCTGTTTCCGTTTGGCTTCGGCTTCATCAAGATCCAGACTCGCTCCCCTGATCCTAGGGCTTCTATCCAGGGCCATCTCAATGGCCTTATCAATGGTAAGTTCCAGGTGCTGCGCTGCCTTCAGAACGGGTGCGTAAAAGGTGAATACAAGAACCATTGATACATTAAAGAACTTCTTTAGCATTACCTTGTACCTTTCGGTAAAGAAAATACAATTACTCAAAGAAAGACTAGATGTTCAACGTTTTCGAAATCCGTTGAACAGCAGTTCCATCATGTAGTCCATATCGTTTTTTGCGTTTTTTGGCATTTCACCGTTGATGGCTGTTTCCATCATTCCCACCAATCCAATCGATAGCATCAAAGCCGCTTTGGACGAATATGCCACGTCAAAGATGCCTGCAGCGTTTCCTTCTTCAATGATTTGTTCCATTAAAGTCCTTATCCTTTTTCTTCCAACTTCTACGTCTTTGGCAATATCTGGAAACACTGCCGCATGTTCCATTCGATTCATGCCGGGCAAGGCTGCTAACCTATTGGCATGATCATATAAAATGGTGGCAATAGCCTTGATTTTTCCTTCTGGACCATCTGTTTCTGAAATTGCTGAATCAATCTGGCTCGTGATCTCATCTATCTCGGCTTTTACCACTGCACGGACCAACTCTCGTTTATTTTTGAAATAATAATAAAGTGAAGGTGTAGCAAGGCCTGCCTTTTCTGCAACGTCATCTAATGTAAGTTTACGAATGCCGTAATTTTCCAAGACGACCTTTGCCGCTTGTAGGACATGTTCCCGTTTTTCTTCTCTTTTTGCCATAGCCGCCTTTTTTTGAAATTTTCGAATATTCTAAAATTTTTTTCGAAAATAAGTTCAGAGATGGGTTTTGTCAAGGAAAAACCTCAAGTTCATTATTACCCTTCAACATTTTGATTTTGTGAATAGTTTTATCTGGTTGTCCATCGTTCGAGCCTGGGATATAAGCTTTATGTGATGGTTTTCCAGGTGGATTACATGAAGAGAAAGATATTCCAGCCTTTGATCTGGTTATGGATTGGTATTTTGCTTCTAGGTGCTTGCAGTCGAAAGACTCTACCGGTCGGTGCCCTAAGGGTCTCGACCTGGCATGGCGCCTTGAAAGTAGATGGGATGCTGGACGAACCAGCTTGGAAAAAAGCTGGTCAGGCAACACTGAGGCGTTCGGATGGTGGCGCTGATGCTTCTCAATCGACGGTGGTCATGTGCTCGCATGATTCAGAGAATTTGATTCTGGGTTTCATTTGCAAGGATGCAGATATTTTCAGTCCTTACTTGAAACGAGATGACCCCCTGTACCTGAAGGAAGCGGTGGAAATATTTTTGGACATGGATGGTGACCAGAAAGATTACATGGAGTTCGAGGTAAGCCCAGCGGGTGTTATGTTCGATGCATCATTTACGGCAAGGCGCCAAGGGATGAAT
>CAYSLH010000278.1:0-6645 GCA_964431605.1 uncultured Myxococcales bacterium | reverse complement strand
TGGGAGTGCCAAGTATCCCCTGAGGCTGAACAAAATCTTCCTCCCGAAAGGATTGGATTTTACATCTCGGATGCAAGATTAAGCAGATGGGCGAAATCGTCCGGTTGACATGGGTATAACAAAACGTATTTTTGTGTTTGACCGCCAAGTACGCAATTTCGCTTGACATAGGCAGGTCTGTTGGATATCTTTACGCGCCTTCGACCGGGTGATGGAGCCCTAAGGAGTATGTAGGATAATGTTCGATAGTTTGTCAGATAAGCTTGGACTGACTTTCAAACGTCTCAAGGGACACGGAAAGTTGTCCGAATCCAATATAAAGGATGCCCTTCGAGACGTTCGGCTCAGCCTGTTGGAAGCCGACGTAAATTATCGGGTTGTAAAGGATTTCATCAGCTCTGTGAAAAAACGGGCCATGGGCAAGGAAGTACTGACCTCCTTGACCCCGGGGCAGCAGTTTATAAAGATTGTAAACGACGAGCTGATTTCTCTCATGGGAGGCAAGGCAGGGGAGTTGGACCTTGCGGCTCGACCCCCGGTTGCGGTCATGCTCTGTGGTCTGCAGGGTTCAGGAAAAACCACTAGCGTTGGTAAGCTTGCATTCATGTTGAAAAAAATGGGCAGGCGTCCTTACTTGGTACCTGCCGACGTCTATCGTCCTGCTGCCATAGAACAGTTGACCAAGTTGGCTGCTGATCTCGATGTTCCTGTTTTTCCTTCGACCACAGGACAGGATCCTGTAGAGATCTGTCGACAGGCCATGGAAAAGGCCGAGATTCAGAATACTGACGTGGTGCTGCTGGATACAGCGGGTCGACTGCATGTAGATGAAGAACTGATGCAGGAACTTCTTAATATCAAAAGAGAAATACAGCCCAAGCAGATTCTGCTCGTGGCTGATTCCATGACTGGTCAGGACGCTGTCAATGTGGCTGAGCGCTTTGATGAGGAGCTTGGTGTTGACGGTGTTGTACTCACAAAGACAGATGGTGATGCTCGTGGTGGTGCGGCACTTTCGATCAAGGCTGTAACTGGTAAGCCTATTTTGTTCGTGGGTACTGGTGAAAGGATGGATGCTTTGGAGGCATTCCATCCGGACCGCATGGCAGGTAGGATTCTGGGCATGGGCGACGTGCTTGGACTGATAGAAAAGGCACAGGAGTCCTACGACCAGAAAAAAGCGGAGGAACTGCAACGAAAATTCAGGAAGAACGAGTTTACCATAAATGATTTTCGTGAACACCTGAAGCAACTTCGAAAGATGGGCGATTTGAGTGAACTCATGGAAAAGATTCCCGGTATGGGCAAGATGATGAAGAACATGCCTGGTTCCATGGCGCCTGAAGAGGAGTTGAAGAGGGTGGAGGCGATAATCTGTTCCATGACCAAAGAGGAAAGACTCAATCACGCCATCTTGAACGGAAGCAGAAGGCGGAGGATTGCCAAAGGAAGCGGTACATCCGTTCAAGAGGTGAACCAATTTGTCAAACAATATCTGATGATGAAAAAAACCATGAAGAGAATTAACAAGTTCGGCATGGGAAGGGTCATGCGTGGACTGTTTGGCGGCAGACCCTAGGCGGGGTTTGTTGCACAGGGAGTAAATAGTATGGCAGTTACGATTAGGTTGAGAAGGGCTGGGAACAGACATAATGCTTTTTTTCACATTGTGGCCACTGACTCGCGTAATCCACGGGACGGAAGATTTCTCGAAAGACTGGGTTATTACAATCCAAGGAAGGTACCGTCGGAGTTTGTGGTGAACAATGAGAGGCTCGATCACTGGGTTAGCAAGGGAGCTAAAACCTCTCATACTGTTTCCAGACTGTTGGCCAGGCAGAAGCAAGTTGCTCAGACCACTTCCGAAGGTTGAGAAAAAAGCCGTGTCACCAAGTGAACTGGTCGCTTTTATTGCCAGAGTCCTCGTGCGTGATCCGTCCGCGGTTTCGGTGGAGGAGGTTTCTGACGAGCAGAGCAGGACAGTGAATCTCAAGGTCGCCCCTTCGGACAGGGGTAGGGTAATAGGCAAGGAAGGGCGAATGGCCAAGGCTTTGAGAACCATAGTGGCTGTAGCGTCCAGCCGTGATGGCATGAGAGCAAGATTGGAAATCGTTGACTGAATCTGATTGGGTATTGGTTGGAAAGATCACTCGACCCCACGGGATTCGTGGCGAGATGCGGGTGTTGGAGGGCTCTGGAAGTTCCGGTGCCTGGAGGCAGGTGAAATCGGTGCATATTGGCAAGACCGCCTCTGATGCCAAGGTTTTCACCGTGCGTGATATTCGAGGCAATGGTAAATTTGTCATTTTGTCCATAAAAGGAGTGGACGACAGGAATGACGCAGAGACCTTCAGAGGACTTGGTGTCTTTGTAGCAAGAAATGTTTTACCCAAGGATGATGATTCATATTATGCAGTGGATCTCATTGGTTTGGATGTCAAAGACACTAGTGGAAGGCTGTTGGGAAAGCTTGTAGAGATCTTTGAAAATGGTGCGCATGAGGTATACGTGGTCAAGGGTGTTGGTGGTGAATTTCTGCTGCCGGTGATTCCAGGCGTGGTCTTGGATGTAGATCTGGATGACTCGGTGGTGGTGGATCTTCCGGAGGGCCTGCCGGGACTCGATGGGTGATGGTGATGAGATTTACAATTCTCACCTTATTTCCGGAAGCTTTCGAATCCATCACGTCCATAAGCCTGTTTGGCAGAGCTTTGGATTCTGGTCTGCTGGAACTGGATTTTATGAACATTCGGGACTTTGCGCCAGGCAAACACCGGGTAGTGGATGACACGCCATACGGTGGTGGGGCTGGAATGGTCATGAAGGTAGAGCCGGTGGCGCTTGCGATTTCCAGCATCAAAAGCAAGTCTCCAAATGTCAAGGTCGCTCTTTTGACTCCACAGGGAAGGGTTTTTACTCAGGCAATGGCACGAGACTTGGCAAAGATTGAGCATCTTGCCTTGCTCTGTGGGCGATATGAAGGCATCGATGACAGGGTGCGATCCTTCGTGGACCTGGAAATTTCCATTGGGGATTACATACTTTCCGGTGGAGAACCGGCTGCATGGGTGGTGATGGATTCGGTATCCAGGCTCGTACCGGGAGTAGTCGGTTGTCATGATTCGGTTGAAGAAGAATCGTTTACTGAACCTGGATTGCTCGAGTATCCACAATACACGCGACCGAGAGAGTATGGTGGTGTGTCGGTACCCAATGTGCTTTTGAACGGTGACCATGGTGAGATCGCCAAGTGGAGGAGGAGGCAGGCATTGTTGAATACGGCAAGAAACAGGCCGGATTTGCTGGACAGAGGCTCTCTGACCGACCAGGAGCGAGCTGTTTCAAAAGAAAACGCAAAAGAGACCGAATCTGTGATGGGTGATGAGGAACATGGAATTTAGATCGAAGCTGAAGACAAGAATGACAAAAGTATAGATAATTGAGTTGCCAGGTTTTTTTACCTCGGCCTTAGTGAGGAGGAAGTCATGCGGGTCCTGTATGAAATCGAGAAGAAATACTTGAAGGAAAAGGTGGACCCTTTTCGTGTGGGCGATACTGTACGGGTTCATCTTCGGGTTATCGAAGGTGAGAAGGAACGTGTTCAGGTTTTCCAAGGTGTCGTTATTCGGAGAAAGGGGAAAGGCCCTACTGAGAACTTCACCGTGAGGAAAATATCATACGGCATTGGTGTGGAAAGAATTTTCCCTGTACATTCCCCGAGAGTTGAAAAAGTCGAAGTGGTGCGTTCAGGTAGGGTTCGGAGGGCCAAACTATACTTCCTGCGCAAATTGCGTGGCAAAGCAGCACGACTCAAGGAAGCTTGAGGTCGCGGCTGAACTATTGGCCTGAAAAATTCCACAGAGTGTTTGGTTCGCGCCCGAAGTGAAAATCGGGGTTTGTCCTGTTACTAGGGAGCGACATGCGCTTCATCGAGCTAGTCCTGCAGGGCGTTCGGAATTTTGATAAGACCCATCGGTTTCCGTTGGGTGAGGGTGTAACTGCATACATCGGTGGAAGTGGTAGCGGTAAAAGTAGCTGGGTTGATGTATTGTTGTACGTCCTTTTTCCTGATTCCACAGAGCTTACGACCACGGCTTTCAAATCTGGGAATTCGGACATATGTAGAGTCGCTCTGACTCTGGATTCCGGTAAAGAAGTTTATAGGCTCGTAAAGGATCTCCTCAGGGGCACTTCAGCCCTCATGAAGTTCAACGCATCAAAAAAAGATTTTTCTCCCATTTCCTCTTCACCCTCCGAGATATTGCAATACCTATCTTCCACATTACATCTACCGCAGCAGGATGTTTATAGCTCTTTGTATGTGCTTAGAAAACAGCAATTGCCTTCAGTTGTCATGGCGAATCCGGTTGATACCGCATCACATATGGCAGACGAGTTGGGGGTGGGTGCTCCTCCGGGGGCATTGGTGGATGGGGCGGTTGGTACGGGATTTCCAGGATACCAAGGTCATACTGGAGCAGGTCCTGGGTTTCCAGGATACCAAGGTGATTTGGGTAACGACGGAGGGTCGGGGTTTCCTGGATACCAGGGGTATTCTGACCAGGGTTTCGATGACGGGGCCGATGTGCTTCCAGATGATCCAAAGGAGATACAGTCTCAGATAGAGATCCTTGAAAGAGACCTTGCCAGTGCCAGGATGGTGGATGACCTTCAATTCAAACTCGATGGTTTGCAGTCTGGCCTTTTTGAACTCGAGCAGAAGGTAAAGGGAGTCTCCCAAGCGCAGGAAAAAGTGGACCAGTTGACCGATGCCCTGAAAGGCATGAGCAACCTGGCAAATCTACCTGGTGATTTCGAAGGCAGAATCAGGTCGTATAGAGCCAACCTCGAACGGCATAAACGGGACATGAACAGGCTTGATGAAGAGAGGGACAGATGGGAGAAAAAGGCCGAACAGAGTTTTCCCGTACCTCTTTTGCATAATCGAAATTTCAAATTGGGTCTCATTGGGGGTGTACTTGCGCTGGGTGCCGGGGTAGCGGGATTCTTCATCGATGAGTCCCTGAGATGGGTGGCGTTGCTGGATATACTGTTTTTTGGTGTTGCGCTGGTATCATCGTTTAGACATATAGATGACATAATGGGCGCGGAACGAAACAAGGCGAGATTGGATGCCTTGGATCAAAGGCGTCAATCCATGGAGAGACAGTTCGAACTCGAATCTTCCATTGTCATAAAAACCATGGAACAGGTGGGCGTTGATTCTCCTGAAAAAGTCATAGAGATGTATAACAAGAGAAACAAGTTGGATGAGTTGTTACAGCAAGCCCAACAGGAGCTGAACAAGCAAAAGGCCGTGGCCGGTCTTTCTGACGTTGAACAGCGAAAAGCCCAGGTCCAGTCAGAGATTGATTCCATCGAGGAGCAACTTGCCGGCATGTCAGGATTGATGATGAGTCCTTCTGAGATGGAGAGAAAACTGGGCGCACTAAGAGATAAACTGGAATGGAAAAAATCAGGAGGTGCTGGACAAAAAACCTCCGGTCCGACCATGGACGCCGGATACGATTTGGGTGTTGGCGCACCACCAACTGCATTGGTTGGAGAACATGGCGTGTTGCCCGATGTTTCTTCCGAGGTTTTTGCCGGCTTGATCGAAAAAGCCAAAGATCTATTCCTAGTAGATACTGTAAAACTAAACGAGTCCATTTCAGAAAGAGCGGGTCAATTATTGTCAGCAATTAGTGCGCGACAAATGGGTTCTGTTACTTTTGATGAAAAATCTAGAGTAATGGTTTTTGATGGTAAAAGTGGTTCTGTCGTACCTGTGCATGATCTGTCACCCGAGGACATGGACAAGGTCTATATTGCGTTGAGGTTTGCAGTGGTGGAGGTTTTCAGCAAGACCATCGCAACTCCAATGCTCTTAGATGACCCTTTCGGAAATTTTTCTCCCAATATGTTCGAGATCCTCGGCAGAGTCATGGCTGGACTGGGACGAAAAACGCAGCTTGTCATGATGGCTTCACATGTGGAATTGGCAGCCCATGCCGACTCGTCATACAGCCTATGAACAAAACGGAAAGCTGTTTGTTGATGACCATGCGGAAATGGGACAGTTGGAACAATGGGCCTGTGCCCATGGTTTTGAAGCAATTGCCGGTGTGGATGAGGTAGGCAGGGGGCCATTGGCCGGTCCGGTGGTTGCAGCAGCGGTCATGCTCGACGAAGATCACAAAATCGCAGGATTGAATGATTCAAAAAAGCTCTCACGTCAAAAAAGAGAAATATTGGCTGCTGAGATCAGCGATTATGCTTTGGCCGTGGGAATAGGGGTGGTAGGGGCAGGCAGGATCGATGAGACGAACATAAGGCTTGCAAGCCTGGAGGCCATGAGCCTCGCCTTGGGACAAATCCTCGAACAAGGAAGCCTGCCTGATGTTGTATTGGTGGACGGGCGAGACGTTTTCCCTCTGCAGCAGGATGCACCACCAATGGTTGTAAGAGCATTTATAAAGGGGGACGGACGTTCTTTTGCCATTGCTGCCGCATCCATTGTGGCCAAGGTTTACCGGGATTCGTTGATGAAAGAGTACCACTCTATTTGGCCTGAATACGGTTTTGATCGTCATGCGGGATATCCGACCAAAGCTCACAAGCAGGCAATTTTAAAATATGGTCCCT
>CAYSLH010000277.1:0-6648 GCA_964431605.1 uncultured Myxococcales bacterium | reverse complement strand
TTTGAGCCGTTACCCCACATGTCAGCGATGTCTCCTGCAGCGTGTGACAATGCGCGACAGACATCGTGGTTGCCCAGGAAATTGGACATGACTGCAAATTCGCCATAGTAACCTTCATCCCATTGAAGCATGGCCTCCAGGCCCCTGAAGTCCTGTTCTTCCCGGAGGAAGGTTTTTACAACCTGCCAATAGAGAGGAAAGTCGAACTGACCGTCGAGCATTGCGGGATTCACATAGTGTTTGACCAAGTCAGCACTGCCCTGGTCTTCACCCACGAATGTCTCACCTACGATGTAAAAGCGCAGGCCTGTGGTCGCGACGCTATGTTGTATCCGGGCCCTGAGTGCGAGCGAAAAATCATCTATCATGTGCTTTACCGCGTCCAGACGGAAGCCGTCTATGTCGGTTTCCTGTATTAGCCAAATGGCGTGTTCCACCATGGTGTTCAAAACGTCCAGGTTGCGATAGTCGAAATCAGGCAGGTACGGTGCGAACCAACAGGTGATGGGTTGATCCCATCCGCACACATACATATCGTGAAACCAGGGTGGATCATCTTGCGAATGCTCCTGATACAAGGGGCTGTCTTCATGAACGTGGTTGGCCACCAGGTCCACCAGCACCCTGATGCCATGTTGGTGGGCTATGGATACCAAGTGTTTGAACTCGTCCAAGTCACCGAAATGGGGGTCCACCGGCTGCACCCCCTGCAGGTGGTTGTCATAGCTCCACCCGGTGGATATGGGCCAATAAGAGTGGTAACCGGAGTAAAGCCGTCCATCCGACCCCATTCCTGCACCTGTTGTGTTCTGGCTGATGGACGATACCCAGAGGGTGTTTACACCCAGTTGGTCAAAGTATCCCGACTCTATCTTTTCGGTGATGCCTGCCAGATCGCCACCCTGCCAGTTGGCCTTGGGATCAACCGATTCAACGGGCGAGTTGTTTGATTGATCTCCGTCGTAAAACCGATCGGTCAATACGAAATACATAATAGCGTCTGTCCAGGAAAAGGGCTGTGATTCGATCCACAGTGGGATGTAGAGAAGGTCGGTCTGTCGTCCCTGAGAATCGGCGGCCTTGAACCGATAGGTATATTTTCCATTGCCCAGGCCAGTGTCATCCACAGTGAAAATTCCGGAGGCAGGGTCGTAATCCGGCGATATGGGCATGTCGTTTCTGGTCGCAACAAGGCTTGTCAGGTCGAGGCCGGAAGCTTGTGCTCCATCTATGTATCGTACCTCGAAGTGGATGGAGTTTTGGCTGACCTGTGGTTGGTTCACCAGGTTGAGCACCGGCTTGTCGCAGTCTATGACGTGCAGACGTGAGTTCCTGACACCGTCTATCCACTTGAAAAACGGGTTTGATGGATCTTCGAACCAGTTGTCCCTACCCTGGTCATAGAGCTTGTAAGCATAGTCACCTGGGGCAAGGTCCAGTGAGACGGAAAAGGTTCCATCGTCATTTTGCTCCATGGGTGTGGAAAGATCCCAGGAGTTGAATTCTCCCCTGACATATAAAGTTGAGATATTTGTGCCATGAGGATCATAGACCAGGCGGGTGGAACAAGACCTTTGTCCTATGCACTGGGGTTCGCCGGATGTATCGGAGCATGATAAGCCTCCGCAGTCCAGTCCAGCGGTCCGGCACGTGGCGGAGCAGGTGTTGGCGTGGTCGTGATCCTGGGAGCCAGGATCGCAGTTGCAGACCGGGTGGTCGGATTGTACGGCGCACTGTCCATGACCTGAGCAAGTCACCCCGTCGCACGGCCCGCCAATGCACCACGCGGTGCCGGAAGTATCCTCGCAGTCGTCAGCCTGGCAGTTTATAAGCCCCTGGTCCACGGCTGTCTGGCAATCGGGCAGGCAGGTGTCGTTGGAGTCGTTGTCCTGGTAACCAGATTCGCATATGCAAATATAACCTCCCTGTCCGTCGAGCCGGCAAGCTGCCTGGTTTTGTCCTGTGCATGGATCGGGATCGCAGGGGGTGTTTTCGACGCAGTAGCCATCTTTGTCATGAAAGCCTGAGTCACATCTGCAGCTATAACTTTCACCGTCTACTTCACATATGCTCCGGTGCTCTTGATGACAAGGATTTGGATCGCAGGGGCCTGCAACATCCGGTACGCAAAACAGCCCTTCTTCGTGGTAACCAGAAGCGCACTGTTCGCATGTCTCCCCTTCGTATCCGCTTTGACATGTGCAGACAGCGCCACCTTGTGAGACACTGCATGTACCGTGAACGCATGGGTCCGGATCGCAGCCGTTATCAGAGACGCACCTTAGGTTTTCAGGATGGTATCCCTGAGAACACTCGTCACAGGTTGTTCCCGAGTAGCCTTGAAAACAATCACATTTTGCCGTACCTCCTTCGGAGCGACAGACTCCGTAGACACAGGGATCACCTTCGCAGGCAGAGCCGACAACGCATTCGAGACCTTCTAGCTTGTACCCAGGAGCGCAAGTGTCGCACAATGCGTCTGCGTATCCAGGTTGGCAGTCGCACAGAGCGTTTTTGCCCGAAGCGTGACATGTGCCGTGTACGCATGGAGCCGAGGCGCAGGGATCTTCGACACAGTTCGGTCCGTCAGAGACAAAACCGTCATCACAAATGCACAACGGGCTTTCGTCTGCCTCCACGCATAACCCATGCTGCCCGCAGTCTATATTGTCGCATGGCGAGCCGCTGGTCTCAGAGCATCCCAACGAGCCTACAGAAAGTAAAACAGCTAAAAATAATCCAATGAAACATGACTGAAAAATTTTCATTTGTTCCCTCGCAGATTTTTATCCTTCGTCCACCTGGGATTAGAACCAGAATACCTGTGGTCACTTTCTTGAATATACACATGCATCAACGCCGAACGACTGATGTTGCCCACTGAATCGGTGGCTGAGACATAGTAATCGACCAAGCTGCCTTCGAGCCCTACCAGGGTTGCCGAGAATTGTTGGGCCTGGTAAACGGGGCTGGGATCGGCTCGGGATGGTATCAACTCGCCGGCCATCTGTAGCTGATGCCATTGGCCTCCTGAGTAGATTTCGTTAGCCTGGTCCCTAATCCCGTCTGAATCGATTCTGTAGTGAAGAGTAACTGATGACAGACCGG
Source organism: uncultured Myxococcales bacterium (assembly GCA_964431605.1). Classification (GTDB taxonomy): domain Bacteria; phylum Myxococcota; class B64-G9; order B64-G9; family B64-G9; genus JALVPF01. The sequence goes on along the minus strand of CAYSLH010000277.1, from coordinate 3,540 downwards.
ATACGTCGTAAGCCAGGGTCCATACTTGAAAATCGATTGGAGATGGTCCGACACCGGGATTGTATGGATCTCGTTGTGGCGGGTAGATTGTGGGGCCCACGTTGTCCGTGCCGCCCTCGATTATGGGGTCTGCTTGTGCAACGGCAAGGTTGGCGGCTCTTGTTGGATGCCCATCCCACAAGCCACCCTGGGACCCATCCCAGTACCAGTAACAGGAAGTCTGGCCATTTAGAAGGTAGTGCCATGCCCTGTCTGTCTGGTTGCCGGTGGCATCTATTATGGCCGAAATGTTGGTATGTGGCAGTATGCTTTCTGCAGTCAGAACCCGGTTCGTTGCTGCGATGATCACCGACCAGGAATTACGATCAGGGGAGTATCCATCATCACCCGGTGCGCCGTTCCATTTGGAAAACTGCGGGTCACCATTGTCAGCTCCGCTCCACGAGCCGTCTTCCACGTGAATGATGTCGGTTTCATCTGGAGGAAAACGGTCCAGATAATCCTGTATCGTTGTGGCAACGAATCTGTCCGGATGGGAGCTTACCCAATCTATGAACGCTTGGAAATTTCCGTGGTAATAGCTCTCGGTACCCCCTCCATAGTTGTCTCCGTCGTGATGCAGGACCACCAGCATGGGATGGCGCGGATCCGTATTCAGGTTTTCATACTGGCTCATGACGGATTCGTACTGTAGAGCTCCAAATCCGCCTCTTGCATCTTCGTTGCCCTCGTAGCGGGCCGCAGGAACCGCTATTATCTTTTGAACTTGTCCCGTGGTCGGATCCGTGTACTGAACGTAATGAGGCTGATAACCCCAAGGGGCTGAGACAGGGGACGGGGCCCAGAGTCCGTTGAGTTCTACCCAGGATGTGTCTGCATCATTCATTTGATCGGCGCGGTTGGGAGGGGGAAGATTGGATTCGGGACGGTAGGGATAGTCCGTGCGTGCCCGATCGAAGTGGATATTGTCTACCAGCGTCCACTGTATACCGGTAGTCACAAAGGCAGGGATCATGCGTTGTGAAAAAGCGCATTCGGGAGGAAAGATGCCTTTGCTGGGCGAAGTACCAAAATGATCGCCGGCCATTTTTCGATGAGCCAGAATTTGCAAGGTTGTACTGACAGGATCGATTAGTCCCATCAGGGGATGGTGATAACCGAACTCCACCATGTCCAGCCTGGGATTGCCTTCTTGGGTACGCCAAGAAGCCGCTTCCCTCCATGGTGCTGTCCAATCAGAAAACCCCGCACCTGAAGCTGCCAAGTCGTCCAGGTTTTCCATGAGCGAACCTGAGAATGATACCTGAGCGCCCATGCTGGAAAGGGAACGTCCAGCGGCCACTGCATCTGCCGGCCAGGTCGTGTAAGGGCCTATGCGGTCAAAAAATATAGAATACAGCGAATACCCCATGGCTCCAGATGCCTCGGTTTGGGTGATGCTTTCGTATGGCCAGTATATGGGTTGGTGCATATGCCAAAGGAACGATATGTATATTGGAGGTTTTTGTCCCGAGACACAGGTGGCCTGTCCCGATGTGTCGTCACAGACTTCGTCCGTATCACATTGAAGGTCAGAGGTCGTACAATCCGGCAGGCAGGATCCATCCTGGTCGCGATCCTGGTAACCTGGGTTGCAAAGGCAGACCTGGGTCGAATTTTGCACCACACATGTTGTTCTGTTTGTATCTGTACATGGGTTGGGTTCACATGGATTCGAGTCGGAAGGGACGCATTCCAATCCAGCCGAGGTGTAGCCCTCAGCGCACTGGTCGCAGAAATCACCCGTATACTGCGCCAGGCAATGGCACAAGGGCCCTGAGCCATTGTCTTCGCAGGTCCCGTGAGCGCACGGATCCGGATCGCAAGACGAATCCCCGATACATTTGAGGCCAAGCGGGTGATATCCCTCAGCGCATTGGTCGCATAGCTCGCCGCTGTATCCTGTGTCGCAAACACAACCGACTCCTGCCTGTGTCGATATGCATACTCCATGGATACACGTAAGGCCATCGCATGCAGAATCGGCAACGCAGACCATGTCCTGTACGTGGAATCCGGCTGAGCAGGTATCACAATGTTGACCCGAGTATCCTGTGTGGCATGCACAGGTAGGTTGTCCGGTATGGTCCTCAGTGCAGGTTCCAAACACGCATACAAACTCTTGGCATGGGTCCGGCCTGCACCCGGTATCGTCTGCGATGTATCCTGTATCACAAAGACAAACCGGGCCGTTTGGCCCTGTGGCGCAGCGGCCATGTTCACCACATGCTGTATGCTTGCATGCATCTGTGCCTGGCTCGGTTCCACATGAGGCGAGCGAGGCACACAGGACAAGACTCATGGTGGCGATGGCGCACCTCATGGCCTTTTTTTTCCTTTCGGCTTTTTTTTCTTCATCGGTTTTTTTCTTTTGGCCTTTCCTTCCTTGAACAGAAGGTCGTCCAGTGGTGCAAGGTACTCGGTGAGTCCCAGGATGATGTCGGTCGTGTCCGTACCTGTGCGGGTGCCATACAGGGTGATATCCAGGACGATATTGGAGATGGCCATTTCGACGAGCGTGGCCTCCTCGGAGACCACAGCATGGTTTTCCTTGGTGTCTTCGGCTCCACCCATCAACGCTCTGGAACGGTCAGCCACCAGTATTATTCTGTGTGGCCAGTATGGTTCCAGAGACTGTTGCTCGATGTCATAAGATAGCTTCTGACCTGGAACATCCGGCAGGTTGGTGAAGGAAAAAGAGGTTATGGAGACGCCTGACGAGGCTGCTTTCTGCAGGGCTCCGGATAGACGCTTTGCCTCCCTGTACCAAATCGAAAGGTGGATGCTGCGCGTGGCTTGCTCGATCATGTTGCGTGCCTGGTCCATCAATGCGTTGTAACCTTGCAGTGTCCAAGTGCGCACCCGTGGAGTCTGCCTGGCCAGTCCGTCCAGGGATGTCTTTAGTTCGTCCAGGCTTTTTTCGAACCTGGATTGGATGAGACTGAAAAGATGCTCAGGTGCAAGGGGCTGGTAGCGGGATGGTTTTCGCTGGGTGAGGCTTATGAGGCCCTTGCTCTCGAGCCGGTTTAGTACGGTGTAAATGGCCGAGCGTGGGACACCGGACGATGCCGCAAGTTCATACCCTGTAGCCGGGTGGTTTTTGAGAAGTGAAAGATAGGTTTTGGCATCACTGGCCGTAAAGCCAAGCTGCTTCATGGTCATGACCACCCGTTCTTCGAGTTCTATCTCTGCTCCCATGATCACTCCTTTTTTGTGTTCGAGTCAGGTGTTGGAGATAGTATGAAAATAATTAGTAACTCAAAGTTGAGTCACCAATCAAGAAGAATTTTTGTTTGAAGGAAAATTTGGGGTTCCATTTGAGTTCTTGACTGTCTTGAGCGCACCGAAGTGCTAAGCTTACAAAAACAGGCCGAATGTGCTAGGGTCTAGAAAGACCTCGAGGAGGTAACAGACGTAGTAGGAGCTTTTGTCAAATTCTATGATGACAATTGGCCAAACTTGCAAACGAGAGCAAACGAGGGACGGAGGCAGTGTGTCCGG
>CAYSLH010000276.1:0-6683 GCA_964431605.1 uncultured Myxococcales bacterium | reverse complement strand
CAGGTGGTTTGCGTGACTCCGCACGGCTATCGGAGGAAGTAAGATGAAAGATTATCGAAAAGCAAAGAAGTTGGTGGATGTCTCCGTCGGGGAGTCTGTTCGGATTCTTCGTGAATTACAGGAAATGAGCCAGAACGAGCTTTCTGATCTAACGGGTATTGCTCAATCCACCATCTCTGCCATTGAAAATGATCGGGTCAACCTGGGAGTGGAGAGGGCGAAGATTCTTGCCAGAGCGCTTAAGTGCCATCCTGCCGTTCTCGTCTTCCCAGGTTGGAATGTCCACGAAGAGTCTGCGGCATAACCAATCATTCGGACCGACGACATAGGTGCTGCTATTGCTTCAGTGATGAAATCGGACTCTCATCCAGCGTTTCATTACTTGGGGGATCGTGATTTTCGTGAATACTACATTGTGAGTAGTAAGCACGACCTGGTTCGAAACATCAACAATCAGCATGAAGCCTTACAACCAGTTATCATACCTGATTGATACATCTTTTTGATCGTGAGATACCCACTCATTCGGTAGAAGCTTCGCTTGTTCCACCAATGTCTGGTTGCGGACTTCCAAAATCGAATACAGCGCAATCAGACTTCAAGGAGCAATGAGTTCATATGCGTCTGATGTCATGGCGGTTTGACCCCTGAGGATGAGTCCCGCGGGAAACAGATCGTGATCATAGGGGGCACCAGTGCTTGCGTTCTTTATTCGTAACCTGATTTCGTCGCCGCTGGAAAACGGACTGTTGTCCATGGGCAAGGTAACGGTGGTGGAAGCCGGAGGCACAAAGACCAGCCACTGGTTGTCCAGCAGGGAGTCTATTTTACCATCCTGATCAGGATCCACCCTGTCTACTTTTGCTATTTGAATGACAGCCAGGTTCTCAGCTGGAAGGCCTTCGATGACCAAGTCCGGACTAAGCAAGTTATGTTGTGCTCCTGGTTCCAGCATGGAGTTTGCTGTTGCCCAAGTACGTTTGTATTCCATGGATTGGCAAGGTGCTGTGGGATCCTTTGGTTCAAACCATACTTCTACCTCCAGCCCCGCGTCGATTTGCTCTGCCGTGAGTGTGGAGAAGAAGGGGAAGTCAGGCAGAACGATGGAACTCACGTCGTCCTTTGAAACCCTTGAAGCAGATGTAGATCCGGCAAGCACCTGGTACGTCTTGTCTGGTAACCAGAATATGTTTCGAAAGTATTTTTGCACGGCGCCCAGCTGTGTCGCACCCATGACCTCCATGGATGGGATGAGGAAGCTTGGACTGGTGTCGGACGACAAAGGACTTATGTTGAACTGAAACCCCAGGATCATCCGGCCGCCTTCAGAGAAAAACCTGTGACCGGATGGAACGTCCGCAGTGACCAGGGCCAATCCGTAAGGAATGGCGCAAGAAGTATTTGCCGGTGTATCAACCTGGCACTGTTGCGGCGGGTCGCATTGTTGTGGCCTGCCATCGTCTCCCAGGCATTGTTGTGGATGAGAAGAAGTGCTCGGCAGCCAGGCGCAAACTCTTTTGTCTGCAGTGGATGAAGACGGATCCATCGAGTTGAGGGATTGTTTCAATTGGACCTGGTTATCGCTGATAAGGCTTACTCGGTATAGGGGAATGAGGCAGTAGCGTCGAGACGACTCGGTGTCGTCAGGTGCAAGACAGCGTAATCCCGAACCCGGCCATCCGCAATCCGAGTCCAGGCTGCATGAGTTGTCTTCCTTGATGGAAAATGAATCAGGAACCGGAACAATGGTTTCTATCTGTTGATGGGGGATGGCCCAGCAATCACTATCAGGATCGATTCCCCCAATGGCGTTGGTAATATCTGTCGTGGTACCGGTTGCCACGTCGATTTTCAGTGGGCATACGTACAAGGTGCGAAACTGGAACGAAGCTAAAAGGGAGCCAACGTCGAATTCGAGCTCTTGTGAGTCGGACAGCAAGGATGACAAGAGTGAGATCAGGTTTTCCATTCCGACGTCCACTACGGCCATGAGCATCACCATGCCCACGCCCTGTCCGGATGGAACTTCAAGTTTGATGGTTGTCAGGGGTCTGGTGTCCTTGCATCGTTTGTTTCCGCTGTCGTCGTTTTCGCAGGAGTATTGAGAAGTGTTCGGACAATCTGCAACGGTGGTGCAGGACTCACCCCAGACATCATTGCCCAGCAGGGGGCCCAAGCTATTGAGGAAGGAATCATCCGTTGCCAGGTTTCCAGGCAAAAAGGCTTCGTCGCTTACAGGAGGTGCGAATAGAGCATTTACAGGGAAATCAGGTAGGGATCCTTTGGGCTGAAGAGCTGTTAGCAGTATACCCCTGAATTGCCCGGATACATTTGGTTCGTCTATGCCGAATACCGGCAGAAGGGATACTGGAGTACATTGCCTGTCCCCTATATCGGTGGGCTTGCATACATAACCTGTTTTGCACTCGTCGTCGGAAGAACATACGCCTGCATATTTTTTGGAGTGGGGCAGGATGTCGAAAAGTTTTTGGGGAATTCTCGCAGTCACCACTCCTTTTGATATGGCAGCCTTGCCACTATCGGTAAGAGGCATGGGAATATGTATAAAGGACGAACACTGGTCGAGTACTGTTACAATTTGATACTTGTTCCTTTCGGATTGATCACCGGTTCCCGGGAGGGCTGGGACCTTCTCCGCCGAGCTTACAGTAATGGATTGCCTCGGACCGGCAGCTAGGGAATCAAAGTGGGCCAAGCCAGATGGGTCAGAGGTTGTTTCATGTGATACACCCTGAGAATCGACCACCACTACGGTGACACCATTCAGGTTCGAATCATCGAGAGCTGATGTGACTTGTACATCCAAAGTCTGCTCACATGGTGTTCTGCGAAGAACCTTTATAAGGACCGTGGCATCGTCTGTGGACTCTCTGCCTTCTTTATCCAGGGAATCCTGCACCAACAGGCGTACCATGTAGTCCCCCGGTGTATCTGCCTCTAACCAGGCCTTGGAAGGATTCTCTTCAGGCGAGATAGTGGCCGCCGAACCCTCGGGCTTTTGTTCCAGGCTCCAAGTGTAGCTGACGATTTTCAGGTCGGGGCAAGATTGGGAAGGTTGGGATCCGCTGCCGTCCATTTCAATCCTTATGGCATCCTGCTCCATTCCGAGGAGCTGATCCTGTCCTGCGTCGGCAACAGGGGGAGGACAAGTGCGTTCAGTTACACTGACTTTCACCGTATCCCATTGACTTTCCTTTTTGGATTGGTCAGATGCTTCGGGGAATATCGCCTTGCATCGAAAAGAGTATTCACCAGGTTCCGTGGGAACGAAGGAAGCTTCTACTTGTTGCTGTCCTTCGATTTGAACATCCGAACCTGAGACCTGTTCCCAATGGAACGAAACACCATCCAGCTTCGACTGGCAGAGAAACTCATCCTCAGGTGGCAATCTGAAAGAACCGTGAAGAACAATTCTCTGGCCCGTAACTCCTTCCAGGTCATTACCAGCAGACGCGATGGGAGGGCCACATGTTACTTTATTTTTTTCTGATGGACATCCTGACATGGATGCAATCGAAAAAATAACAAACAAAAAGTAGCTGAAGTTTTTTCGCAGGATCATTGTCAAAGTTCCTTCTTATTGTTTTGGAGCTGTTATTTGTATGTATCATATAATGTTAGCTGTCCGGTGAGATCAAAGCAAGGTGTCAGGCATGAAATGTAATACTGACCATTTGTTGCTTCAACTCCCTGGAAGTGTAATAAGTTTGCAACGCATAGATGTATCACGCTTCATCGTTCGTGTTGATTACCATGTTTGTTTTGTTGTTGTTTTTGCAACAGGCAGGTGTACGATTACTCGGGAGGTCGTAAGTGAGCTTGCCGTCACAACCATCGAAGATATGGAAAGAGGTCATATTGCTATGGCTCGTGGCCATAGGTACCATCTGGGTGTTCAAGCTCCTGTCCGTCATCCCCTTTGTTAGGGATAACCTATGGGGCATCGCCGGAATCATTTTTCTTTTCCTTCCTGTGGAGTTTTTGCATCGAAAAGGAATAGACCCTGGCTCTTTTGGAATAACCTGGCGTCATCTGGGAAAGGGATTGCTTTGGGCAGGACTGTTTATTCTGATTTCCTTTCCTCCATATATCTATGGCTTCAAATGGTGGTTTGCTCGTGGGACTTTTCACTTTGCCCTGCCAAGCACTTTCTGGCAGGAGATAGTGGGAAATATATTTTTGGTTGCACTTCCCGAGGAAGCTTTTTACAGGGGATACATGCAAACCCAGCTGGATGGAGTTTTCAAGGGCAGGGTGAGAATACTTGGAGCAGATGTCGGTTGGTCCATCATCGTAACATCTATGTTTTTTGCTCTCGGGCACCTGGTGACATTCAGGCTAGACAGGTTGGGAACTTTCCTTCCGGGATTGGTTTTCGGGTGGATACGTGCAAGGACTGGATCCATAGGTGGCGGAGTCGCTTTTCACGCGGCATGCAACATCTGGGCTCAGATTCTCAAGTACGGATATTTCGGGATATAAATATCCAGGCGCCTACAGATTTATTGCCAATATTTATGCCTAGGGGTTTAGCCGCAATCAGGGTCTGTAGACCCATCACAGTCATTGTCAATACCGTCACACTCTTCTGGTGCGCCAGGATGGATGTCGGGATTGGTATCGTCGCAGTCACCATCGTCTGAACAGGTTGGACCACAGGTTGTCCAACCATCACCGTCTTCGTCAAAGTCCTCATCCACCAGCCCGTCGCAATCATCGTCTATGCAGTTGCACTCTTCCTGGGCATCGGGATTGACGGTCGGGTCCGTGTCGTCACAATCACCTTCACATGTGGTCCATCCATCATCGTCCTGGTCGAATCCTTCGTCTGTTTGCCCATCACAGTCATCGTCTATACCGTTGCAGAATTCATCAGCTCCTGGATGAATTGTTGGGTTGGTGTCGTCACAATCACCATTGCAAGTGGCCCAACCATCGTTATCCTGGTCGAATCCTTCGTCTATGAAGCCGTTACAGTTGTCATCTATACCGTTGCATACTTCGTCGGCCCCTGGATGGATGGCCGGGTCAGTGTCGTCACAATCGCCGTCGCAAAGCGTCACCCCATCCTCGTCCTGGTCGATTTCGTCTGTTTGCCCATCACAGTCGTTGTCTATGCCATCACAGATTTCGTCTTCTGGAATACACTGTTCAAAGGATCGGTATGATGCAGTAATGTCCAGGCCGTCTTCATCAGGACGCCAGTCTCCATAGAAAACAAGGTTGTTCTGGGCTCCATCATAGTCAAACCCGTTAGTCCTGCTCCTGGGAACAAGTTCAGGGGCATGTCCAGCTTCCAACTGCATGGCAACCTTGATTGTGGACGAGATGGGAGGGGCACTGAGGTGATAGGAAGACGCGACACCGTGAGCCGCGCGAACGATGTGTTCGACGTTGTCCGTCTGGTCTGCGTCACAAATACTGAACGAAGCACTTCCGGGAATTCCTGCAACGACAGCATTGTAACCGCGCGAGTGATTGTATGCTGTCGGACACTTGGGATCTCCACCGACAATGGCGAACAAGGTGGCGTTCCTCTCTGTATAGTCGTCTATCATCTCCTGGACCCGTGCCGCGTTAGGGGCTCCTGCGTAGTCATCTCCTCCTGATGCTTCCTCGATGTATTCGGCATCCTCATCGGAGAGCACCACCACGATCAAAGTGGCATCGCAACGCAGCTTTGCAGGCGCCGGGTTGTCTGTGTTTGGATCGCACGGCGAGGCCCGGTCGATGGCCCTGATGCCCATCTTGAGACCATATTCGTGTCCATGGCCCTGAGCACCGACCATGACCCTGTTTTTGAATACGTTGATGTCCCTTGTGAAGTTTCCACCTTCTAGCTGTCCGTCATCCGGTTCATATGTGGTCGTTACACCGATTCGCCAATCGAGGCTCGTGGTGGAAAGGAGTACGTCCATGGCGTCAGCAGCAGCCTGTACTGCTGCCTGCTCTTCTTCCATGGAACCGGAATCATCTATTACCCAGATGAAATCCACCGGGCTGATTCCCACAGAGGGAAACGAGTCACACTGGGTCTCGACCCTGTCCGGCGCTCTTGCAAGGGCCGTGGAGTTGGTCACGTCGTTGAGCCTGATGATCTGAGGATCGTCAAGAAGGGATTCGGATGATATGGCACCCACAGTGACAACTTTTTGAGAAGACCTGTATACCGTCTCAAAATACAGATGGAAGTTGGTGTTCGCAGTACCGGCTGGTGGCAGTGTGCCGGAGAGGTTGCCACAGGAGCACAGAGACTGGGCAAGTTGATTGGCCAGTTCCGAGGGGGTCGTGCTGGCAACTTGTAAGGTGTATTCTCCGGTCACAGCCTCGAAGCCGTCGAATGTATTCATTATGCGGGTCAAAGGACTGGTCACTGTGGCCACAGATGATACCACGACCCTGTCATGTGCCTCTTGAGAATTTGCGCTATTGGCCCCACCAGTGGGAGCATGACTTATCACGAAGCCGGCAACTTCATGGGATGGTGTCCAGAATACAGTTCCAGTTGGAACAGCGTTGTCAGTAAGGTCACTGATGGTTGTAAAGAACGTCTCCAATGCCACCAGAAAATCTCCGCTCCATTGTCTGTGAAGCAGCACTGGTTTTAGGTTTTCAGACGAACACACCAGGTTGGTTCCTTCCTGAGCATCTGGCAGGCCATC
>CAYSLH010000275.1:0-6766 GCA_964431605.1 uncultured Myxococcales bacterium | reverse complement strand
ACTTGCCGGGTTGCTTGTAGTGTCGTCTTTTTTTGAGGTTCCTGCTTGGGCAGGTAAAAAAAATGTTCCAACTGTCGTGGTGTTGCCCATGGATAGTCGAGGCTCAAAGGTCTTGACAGCTGACGAGGTCGTGGGCTTGACCGACTATCTTTCTGCCAAGTTGGGAGAGGACGGCTCCTTATTGGTTATTCCGAAAGAGGAACTTAGAAAATACATCGCAGCTAAAAAACGTGAGTTTCATAATGCCAACTTTGATACCTCCAGCCAATTGGAGATGGGAAAGGAACTCACTGCCGAGTATTCCATTTCGTCCGCTATCAGTAAAGTCGGTCCTGTGTGTCTCATCTATGGTTCTGTATGGGACAACGCAAGGGCTACCCAGATTAAATCCGCAACCACAAAGGAATCCTGCAAACCGGATAAGCTAATCAATGCGGTGGAGATCATCGCAGCCAAACTCAAGGCTTCGATGACAGGATCAGCATACAAACAGCCCGCAAAACAGGATGTCCAAAAACAGGAGACAGTTGCCATTACAACACCCACTCCTTCCACAGGCTCGGTAACAAGTAAGTTCATGTCCATACCCAGTTCTTCGTTTTCCCCTTCTGACACAATCGAGCTTTCCTGGTCCGGGGTTCCGTCCTATCGTAATGACTGGATCGCTTTGGCCCAAAAAGGCATGGGAGATGATAATTATCTGACATACATGTACACTGGTGGAAAAAAGCAGGGAAAGTATTCGTTTTCCGGTTTGGAGCCTGGTGAGTATGAGGCCAGATTCTACCTGAACTATAACAAGGTCGGATACAAGGCCGCTGATAGAATCGCCTTCACCGTTGGTGAGATCCGAAAAAAGGTCGAGCGTCCAACCTTCAGCGGTGGAACACATTCCAAGTATCTGCAATTGGAACGGGATGTTTTTACCTCGGACGAAAAGATAGAAATCCATTGGTTTGGAACACCCGGCAATCGCTATGATTGGCTTTGCGTGGTGCCACAAGATTCACCTGATACGGATGCTGGTACATATGCCTACACGTCCACCAAGGATGGCTCTTTTACTGTCGAGGGCCTTGAACCAGGAGAGTATGAGGTCAGGTTCTACCTGGATTATTCCAACAAGGGATACAAGGTGGCAGACAGGCTGCACTTCTCGGTCAGGTAGTTTTGCCTTGACATGACCCGTTATTCCGCTTATTTTCCCGGCCTACGTCCTTGATAGGACGGCGTAGGTCTGCTCTGGCGGGGTAGCTCAGGCGGCTAGAGCAGGGGTCTCATAAGCCCCGTGTCGGCGGTTCAAGTCCGCCTCCCGCCATTGTTACGAATCAGCAAGACTCCGTGATCTATCACGGGGTCTTTTTTTTTGGTTTTTTGGGGGTCTGGCTACATGACAATCAGGTAAAAAAGGAGACGAAAAGGGTAGCCCGAGGATGGAGATTTTGTGTTTGACAACTCTTTTCATTGCAGAAAAGATAGGTCATATGTATGGACAAGCCGCAGTACTTTGTGCGCTCGTTTATTTGGCTGGTTGTTCACCGAGCGAAAGAGGTCACGACTGCAAGACCGATACCGATTGCCCCAGCGGCTATGTTTGCACAGGGCCTGACTATACCTGCCACAAAGCAGCAGATCGAACAGATTTCGGGATATTCCCGATGACGAAAACAACTGCTGCTCTGACCTATTCTGCGGATAGAATAATCGACCTGAATTTGAAGCGTGTGACCAAGTTCGAGATGTGGAACGTTAGACAACCAACCCGCGATTCTCCGTACAAATGGGGCGGCATGGACAATGTGATGGTTGATTTTCTCGATGCCACGGATGCAACGATGTTCTTGCGGATAACCCCTTGGGGCTTGAACTCCGACGGATCGGTTGCTTGGTACTGCGACACTACGCAAGCCGACAAAGTGCCAGATGAATTCTCCTGCGTGATCAATCCGGAGTATGCCGAGGACTTCAAGGCCTACCTGGATGCCATCACCAAAAGGTACTCTGATAGATTGACGGAGATTGCTTTTAGCAATGAGTGGACAGGCAGTCACTTCGTCGGCGACGAATACGATTACGTCAAGTACGCAAACTGGCTCTATGATATAACTAAAGCCAATTCGCCTAACACGACGGTTGTTCTGGGTGCAATCACCAGCAATCCCATGAAATATGCCGCAAGCTGCAAATTGTCACCCTCGGACCCAAATTATCTGGAAAAAGTCTACTTCAAGGGCCAGTACCTGGATGGTGAGCAGAAACAACAATTCTGCCAAGCAATACAGAGACCGTACGAAAAGCTGATATACGCGCTAAACAATGCGAAATACGACGCGGTAGACATTCACCTGTATGATGATTATGACAACTGGGACGAATATGTAAACATACTCAGAACCCTTACCGATAAGCCCGTATATGTTTCCGAGTTCGGAGGGCCAAACCCCAACGACCCCAAAAGGCAAGATTTGGAATACCAAGCAAGCGAACTCAGGCATTACCTGGACTCAATACTAAGCTTGCAAATACCAAAGGCATACTTCTTCCAACTGATCGAGACTGGCGCGTACCATGCCAATAGCGCACTCATATATTTGGATGAAAACTCAGAGCCGGTTTTGAAACCGACTTACGAGGTATTCAAGAATCGCTATGACACCCAATGATGCATGTACATGCTTCGACCCGGGCAGATTTATTACCAGAAGCTGATTGTCCAAACCGTATAAAGTGCCGCTTTTTTGAAGCTCAAACGAATGGTTGCAGATATCTGACATATCTATTGGTGTGCCTCATAGAGACGCTATCTGATTGTTAGAAGATGCAAAGCAACAGGGCATTTTTACACGGAGTCAGTTGGCTCATTGATTATTTCCTCTGTTTCATTTGGGCTGGAACAACCCTGCTGGCTTATGCAAGATATGATTGTAATTGTTTTGTGCGCTGATGGTCATTACAATGACTGTCGTGGAGTAGTTATGAATCAGTCAATCATCTGGCAGTGGTTTTTGGATCTTGGGCCGGTCGTACAGGCCTTGTTGGCGACATTGTTCACCTGGTTTGTCACGGCGCTTGGCGCTGCTATGGTCTTTTTTTTCAAGACCATCAACAAGAGAGTTCTCAATGCCATGTTGGGTTTTGCCGCTGGGATCATGATCGCGGCAAGCTTCTGGTCTCTTCTGGCCCCATCCATCGAGATGTCCGAGAACCTGGGCTATCCAGGCTGGATCCCTGCTGTTGTAGGTTTTCTTGCTGGAGGGGCTTTTTTGTGGCTGGCTGACCAGTTGTTGCCTCACCTTCACCTGGGGCTGGGCAGGGACAAGGCCGAAGGTATTAAAACGAGCTGGCAAAGAAGCGTGTTATTGGTGCTGGCCATCACCTTGCACAACATTCCTGAGGGTCTTGCAGTTGGTGTGGCCTTTGGGGCTTTGGGTGCTGATTTGCCTTCAGCGTCCATGGGTGGTGCAATCGCCCTCGCTCTTGGAATAGGTTTGCAGAATTTTCCCGAAGGTACAGCCGTGGCTGTTCCTTTGAGAAGAGAAGGTTTGTCCAGACTGAAGAGCTTCTGGTATGGGCAGTTGTCCGGGATAGTCGAACCCATCGCTGGGGTGATTGGGGCATATGCCGTCTTGTCCATGCTTCCGGTTCTCCCCTATGCCTTGTCCTTTGCGGCAGGGGCCATGATATACGTGGTGGTCGAAGAAGTTATCCCGGAGTCGCAACTGGGTGATGGATCGGACATGGCAACAATAGGCGCCATGTTGGGATTTGCTCTGATGATGGCCATGGATGTGGCCTTGGGCTGACAGATGGAGGAAATGGGGAAAATGAAAACCTTTATCAACCATCTTCCTGAAACGATCTTTTTACTAATTGTCACTATGCTGCTACCTGCCTGCGGGGTCTTCGTCCAGGACGGACCGTGGGATCTGACACTGGGTGTGGGAGTTGCGGGTGAAGCAGTACCAGGAGACTTGGTTGTGTTTTTCCCGGACCAGTTGAGTAGGGACAACTCTTTGTATCTTGGCATCTGGGCTTTCAATCCCAAGGGAAATAGATGCAGTGATTTTATCTCTGGGGACATAACGCTTGACGAAGTCGAGAACTTGGCACACATGCAGGTCAAACTTCCGCTTCCACAGGGAGCCATGCTAAGTGACATGAAAGATCAATCTACAATGTTTGTAATCGAAGCCACAGATGCCAATGTGGTTCTTCTAAGGGGGTGTGTCGTTGCCAGGGCCAGAAAAGGCATGGATATCCAAGTGTTGCTTCAATGCGTTTGTCAGCCTGTGCCAGGTGTTTGTGCGGCCGGGCAGGAACAGCCTAATAACGGTATCGACGATGATTGCGATGGACTAACTGATGAGTGTACACGAGACACAGACTGTAATGATGACAATGGGTGTACGCAGGATTTTTGCCTGGAAAGTGAATGTCACTACAGTTCCTGGCCGAATGGCCTCGTGTGTGATGACGGTGATCGCTGTACGAACGGCGATGCTTGTCAGGATGGAGAATGCATCGGAACGATGAAGGACTGCTCTGAGTTTGACCGAGAGTGCATTGAAAGCGTTTGTAATGAAGTCACTGGGCAGTGTGAATCAAAGCCTGTATCTGATGGGACCCGATGTGATGATGGTTTGTATTGCACCTCAGAAGACTCTTGCATCGATGGAGTTTGCGCGGGACATGAACGTGAATGTGACGATGGGAATCCATGCACCAATGACACTTGTGATGAGAATGCTATGCAGTGCAAAAACGTCTTACAACCTAAACCTGGTGCAGAGGGAGGAGGCTCGAGTTGCACCGATGGTGAAGATAATGATTGTGATGGATTGACAGACGACCAGGATCCTAACTGTAATGTTTGTCATATTAATTCTGATTGCAATGACAACAACGAGTGTACAACGGACGTGTGCAATTTAGGAACATGTCACAATGATCCTGTGGCTGATAGCACACCTTGTACAGACGACGGACTGTTTTGCAACGGTGAGGAAAAGTGCTTGGCAGGGGTTTGCACGAGTTTTGGTGATCCTTGCCCTGGGCAGGATGGAGATGATGATTGCAGAGAGTCGTGTGACGAATCTTCGGGTACCTGCCATGGGCAGGACCCGGAAAATTCCGGGTGCGATGATGGATTATGGTGTACGGTATCGGACCATTGTTCTCAAGGCAATTGCGTTGGTGTTGAAAGGGATTGTGCGGACGGAGAGCAATGTACGCAGGATTCCTGTGACGATGAAAGTGACAGGTGTGTAAATGAGCCGGATTTGAGTGGGCAAGAGGGCCCGACAGGGGAACCAACCTGTGGTAATGGTGTGGATGACGACTGTGATGGGTTGACTGACACCGATGACAGTGATTGCAGCGACTATTGTGGATCATACACATGCTGGAGCGTATCACCGACAGGTCAGGATACGTGTTACGATAATCAGTTTTCGATGAGTTGTCCTGGCACACCGGGTGATACCGGGTGTGGTAATACTGACTTTTGCGGCCAGGATGCACAGTATGAAGACAACAGTAGGAGTCTTAGTATTGAGGAAGCCAATGGGGACTATTTTGTCGAGGACTCCTTGAGCGGGCTTGCCTGGCAGCAGAATGTGGTGAGCAACAAGACCTGGAACGATGCAAATGATTATTGCAACGAGTTGAGTTATGCGGGCTATGATGATTGGCGTTTGCCAAATTATTATGAGTTGGTGTCCATAGTTGATTATGGCGATTTTAATCCTTCCATAGACTCTAGTGCCTTTCCTGGTACCAGTGGGTGGTTCTGGTCGTCATCTTCCTTTGTTGCTGAATCGGATAAAGCATGGTCCGTCAGCTTTGGTAATGGCAGCGTGCAGGTAGGTACCATCAGTGTTGGTAATAGCGTACGTTGTGTTCGTAATGGTTCGACTTTCACGGTGGGCTCCGGCCGTTTCGTTGAATATGGCTCTGAGCAGGAGCGGATGATAAAGGATCAAGCCACTGGATACGTTTGGCAGAAAGGCTCAGGGAGCAACATGCCGTGGAAGGAGTCCCTTTCTTATTGTGAGAATCTGAGCTTATCAAGCCACGAGGATTGGCGGCTTCCTAACATAAACGAACTCAAGAGTCTGGTGGATGTAAACACTAGCAATCCTGCATCAGGTTTTCCCGGAATCTCTTCTGTGTCGTTTTGGTCATCGTCGTCCCTGACCGGAACACCCGCCTACGCCTGGCGTGTTGATTTCGACAGGGGTACTGTTGGAGGCGGCTCCAAGACCTCAAACGCTTACGTGCGTTGTGTACGTACTGGTCCATGATTTAGTTGTTGTTCAAATGTGTTGGTCCCAATGGTTGAGTTTATACATGGCATACGATCTTATGACTTTCCCAGGTGTCAATCGTTTTCAACCAGATTCATTAGCACTATCTGAAATTTTAGTTCTGGTCCGTAACCTGACATCTCGCAGGGCCTAAAGTGTTTAGCCAATTCTATGTAGCCTCCCTCGGCTCCGGGATCGGGTGGTGTCTTGGTTGGAGGGCCATATGTCCAGGTGGGAACGCAAGGGCTGTAGTCCGGACAGGATTGGTCTACCGGACCTTCACAGGATAATAGCTGCGGCTGTGATTTTAGGGCGCAGGAGTATGCAGGAAGCAGTTTTCCGTTGAGGTATAAGCGTAGGCGTTCCGGGTGCCTGACGGGCTTGGATATCTTCAGCGATGAAGGGCAAGCCGCGTATTCGCAATGGAAGCCATCAAAGTAATTTTGTCTGCAAATCGTGTC
>CAYSLH010000274.1:0-6852 GCA_964431605.1 uncultured Myxococcales bacterium | reverse complement strand
TTTTCGCAGCATCGACGCAGAGATCGTAAGCGAGGTGGAAAATTAAAAAAGGAGATGCAACCCTGGGCGCAGGTGGGGGGGAAACCTGCAAACATCCAGAAGTGCATCTCCTAACAATGAGGAGTTCTCGTACAAACCCGCAGGCGGGGGGGAAACCATGCAGGCCAGCAGCGATTCCTCCTCTAACTGAGACATTTTCAAAAAACATCCGGTAAAAAATGAGGTCCTGGGCCCAAAAATTTACCGGTCGGGGGGGGGACGCCGGTCAACCCGGGCCCAGCCACCTCGCGAGGAGATACAGCACAATTTGTGCCAACTGTGATCCAGATCTCAATTTTTATAAATTCTCTTATGTTCCAGCTGATTAGAAGGTCGATAATAATAAAAAAATTCTTGTTCAAACAGTCACAACATGGTAGAAATACCACAATCTTTTTCCAGTATAGTAATTTTACTAATTGTTTCGCGGAGAAACATTGTGGCACAAACACCCGGGGGCCTATGATGAAAGTCCTTGTTGTTGATGACGATCCCAACACCAGATATCTTATCGAGGTTTTTTGTAGGAATGAAGAATATGACCTGGAGATGGCTTCAAACGGAAAGGAAGCCATCGAGATAATACAACAAGGTAATGTCAACGTGGTAGTAACCGACATTCGCATGCCTGAGATAAGTGGTGAAGCTGTATTGGATGCAGTACTGAAGTTCAATCCGGAGATACCGGTAATCATCATGACCTCTTATGGGACGATCGAAGATGCAGTCCGGTTCTTGCAGGCTGGTGCTCACGATTACATTACGAAACCCCTGACGCGGGAGGCTTTTTGTCTCAGGATCCGAAGGGCCGTGGAAAAACTTCACATGTCCCAGGAAATAACAAGATTGAAGACCTCTCTCAAGGTCTATACGAATCGGGACCATATTGTTGGAAACTCGAAAATCATGAGAGATCTCATAAACAAGTTACCTTCCATTGCTCAGACAGACGCTTCCGTGGTGATCTACGGAGAAAGCGGAACTGGCAAGGAGTTGATCGCTCGAACGATTCACTATTTTTCCCGAAGGGCATCAAAACCTTTTGTGCCGGTAAATTGTGGTGCATTACCAGAAAACCTCTTAGAGAGTGAACTGTTCGGTTACAAGCGAGGCGCTTTTACCGATGCGCATGCCGACACGAGAGGCTTGGTGGATGAAGCGAACACTGGCACCCTTTTTCTCGATGAAGTTGGGGAGGTCAGCCCCAGGGTACAGGTAAAGCTGCTCCGTTTTCTTCAGGAAAAAGAAGTTAAACCTCTAGGCTCCACAAAAACCATCAGGGTGGATGTCAGAATTGTTTCAGCCACGAACCGGGACCTGATGGAGGCGATAAAGGATGGTTATTTCAGGGAAGATCTATACTACCGTCTGAATATCGTACCGATTTTCATCCCCCCCCTGAGAGAACGCAAGGAAGATATCCCCTTGTTGGCCAATCATTTTCTCAGGAAGTTCAGCCAAGAATACAATAAAGACATCAAGAAGATATCACCCTTGGCTTTGCAGAGGTTGGTAGGTCATGACTGGCCTGGAAACATCCGGGAGTTGGAAAACAAGATCCAGCAATGCGTCGTCGTGGCCACCAGAGATGTCATTGAACCGGACGATGTGGAATTGCCGGGGGAACTGCACACGTTTAAAAAGGAAAAACAAAAAATCGTCGGAGAGTTCGAACGTAATTACATAACGAAAATGCTGACTATAAACAATGGAAATATAACCCGCGCTGCAAAATCCGCAGGTATGGACCGGAAGAATTTCTGGCAATTGATGAAAAAATACGAAATAGACGCCAAGGAGTACGACCGACAGGTAAAAAGCTAAAAATACAACCCGAGGCAAAAAAACCACAAAACACAGATCAACTCCCAGTGATTGAAATCATTTCAAACTGAACACCAGAAAACCACTAACCTCTAAAAATTTAATTTCCTATATTTTCAGGCAACTACAAGAAACAAACCACGTACCATGATCAAAGCAGGAACTCACTTTTTGGCACACATTGTGCAACTATACTGTAACACCATGGCCAGCAGAGTATCCACAACTTTGAACGTTACCATAGACGTTGAACAAACGCCTTCAGAAAAAAACCTGGTCAGAAAAATCGCCAACTCCATAATCGAGTATATAGAAGAGCACCCTATGGCCATGGACACTGCCCGTGGAATTGCCGAGTGGTGGGTGCGCAGCACTCTCGTTGCAACCAGTGCAGCTATCGAACTGCTTCAATCAAAGGCCCTGCTCATCAGCACACAACGCAATGGCCAGATTCTTTTCAGCCGCAATCCTGCCATGGGAAAGCACGAACTCGACGCGGTCAAATCCTCCATGAACGAAATATAATCATTTTCCTCTCCAGCTCTGATTGCGGTTTTTAGCAAAACCGACCGACAAAATTTTGAACCTTTGAGGGATCGTGTTAGGTTAGATAGAAATTCAATTTCGGCCTCAACCAAGGAAGCTTGTTTTGCCCATTCTTGTTCAAAAGTATGGTGGCAGTTCCGTAGCTGATGAACGAAAGATAGCCATGGTGGCTGACAGGGTCGTGAAGGCGAAAAAGCAAGGCTACGATCTGGTTGTCGTGGTATCTGCCATGGGCAAAACTACGGATGAACTATTGGCCCTGGCACGCCGTATCAACCCGGATCCTCCTCGAAGAGAGCTGGACATGCTGGCAACGGTGGGAGAGAGAATCAGCATGTCGTTGTTGAGCATGGCCATCGCCAAGAGGGGTGTACGGGCCATATCCTTTACCGGGTCCCAATGTGGAATAATCACCAACGACCGTCACGCTGATGCTCGTATCATAGAAGTGAGGCCATACAGGATACAAGACGAGTTGAGCCGGGGCAAAGTTGTCATCGTCGCTGGATTTCAAGGGATGTCATACAGACGAGAGATAACTACCCTGGGTAGGGGTGGGTCGGACACCACGGCTGTCGCCCTGGCTGCAGCGTTGGAAGCAGAATCCTGTACCATTTACGGCGATGTTGACGGTGTCTACAGCGCAGATCCCGCCATACTCGATTCACCCAAACGAATCGAGGAGTTGAGCTACCAGGAAATGCAGGAATTTTCAGAGAGCGGCGCCAGGGTGCTCAACGCCACTGCGGTGGAGTTTGCCAAGGAACAAAAAATCGCCCTGTTTGTAAAACGCACAGATGGAACGGGTGGTCAAACCGCCATCAGAAAACACACACCCCTTAGCCCGGGCATGGTAGTTGGTATCACCCATGAAGAATCAGTCCGTACCATCACGAGTCACGGTAAAGAACCCGACCTTCTCCAATTGCTGGAGTTTCTGGATGAACTATCCATTCCGGGCAAGCAGCTAACTGTAAATCGTTTTGACCAACAACACTCGATCGCCGTAGTGATCTCCAGGGAATTTTTACCTGACCCATCCTTGTGCGAAATCCAACTGGCAAAAAATTTCAAAGACCGTGTTGAACTTAGAGACGATCTGGGAGCGGTGAGCCTTATAGGCGCCGGCATAAACCAGAGTTTCGACAATTTGAGAAAGGCGCTTGGCCTGTTGCGCTCAAAAAGAATACAAGCCTTGGGATGGCACACGTCTTCTTTCAGAATCACCATGCTGGTTTCGTCGAAGCAGCTCAAAGAGGTTGTGGGCCTGATGCACAGGGAGTTTATCCAGGATCCCCCAAAAGAATAAGTCATTCATTTGACCCAATGGTCTGCCACGCTGACGTCCACCTCTATCGGCACCGATGAAATGAATCTTTCTCCAGCCTTGACCATCTCGGCCCTTACGATTTCAGCGACATCCCATGCATCTGAATCATTGGCCTCAACCAGAACCTCGTCATGAACAGTGTTGACTATTCGTGCGTCGAAATTATCATCTATAAATCTACGCCTGATTCCTGCCATGGCCAACTTCAACATGTCCGCGTTCGTTCCCTGAATGGGCATGTTCTTGGCGATACGCCTGACAGCCGCCAGGTCTGAACCTTCCATGCGTTCTCCAACCCCAAGCCATAGTTTGCGACCAGCAAGGGTCTGCACCCAACCACGTGAGAGTGCGATTCTGGCCGAGTCTTCAAGGTATGCCCTGACTTTTGGATATGCCCGGAAATACCTTTTTAGCAATCTTTCCGCTTCATCCAGAGGCAACCCTGTCTGAGCGGCCAGTCCACCTGCTCCCATACCATACGCAAGGCCAAAATTAATGGCTTTGGCTCTGTCCCTAAGCTCTTTGTTCCGCTCCTTGGATACGGGTCTGGAGAAAATTTCCGATGCTACTATCGAGTGTAAATCCCCTCCCCTGCTGAACGTGTTGACAAATGCGGGATCACCACTGACCTCTGCGAGAATACGCAGCTCGCATCCGGAGTAATCCGCTGTGATCATCTTGTAACCTTCAGGTGCCTTGAAACATTTTCTAAAGCGGCTACCCCTGGGAATGTTCTGGAGGTTTGGATCCCGGCAGGCCACCCGGCCGGTGGGAGCGCCTACCTGCATGAAGTCTGCATGAATTCGCCCTGTTACAGGATGAATGAAATCAAGAAAGCTCTCTCCGTATGCTGACACGATCTTCGAAGCCTCGCGATAGGCAATGATTGCCTGACCGATTGGATGACCCAATCTCTTCAAGTTGCTCTTATCAACACTGCGTACCGGTCTGCCCAAGAGTTTCTCCAGGGCGCCTCTGACTTCATTCTCACTCTCCAGGTTTATATCCACTCGTCCGAACAAATCTACCTGAACCACACCTGCAAACAACTTATCTATTTCACTACGATACTGCTCTTTTGATCGTCTGGCTTCATCGATAAGTTCTCTCCATGCTTGCGCATCCAGAAAAACTCCATCGTAATGCATATCGGCAAATGCGGGCACCGCCCTGCATTCCAGACGAACGGTGTTCTCCAGGCCTTTTTGGACAACGGCTGACATCTGCTCGAGTAATACATGATAGGTGGCGAGGATATCGCGCAAGGAATATTCCAACTGTGCCTTGCTCAATTCCCCTCCACCTACCGCAGCGAAGCCCTTTTGCTCGGTTTTATCCAGAGCTTTCCCCAGGTATTTTTCCGAAAGGGAGGCCAAAGATGCTCGACCCCGCCTGATTCCGTTTTCAAGGACCTGCTCTATGAGCATTGTGTCTAAGACGTTCTCCACCCTGATCCCCACAGAGCGCAGCATGGCCAGATCGAAAGCGCCGTTGTGAGTAACCTTTGGGACATCACCCGTGAGCAGTGGAACAAGAGGTTCAAGAGAAACACGACGGCAATCTACCAGCAACTGTTCCCTGTCGTCACCCACTGCCAGCAATACGACCTTGTGCCGGTGCGGGTCCAGACCCTCTGTTTCCAAGTCCAGCGCCAACAAACCACGTCCAGCCAGAATCGTACTGGCATGCTTCAGGTCGTCGGTGGACTGGATATAGTGAAATGGCATACGTGAGGATAAATCACATCAGGCAAATGGACAAGAGTCCAAACGAGCTGCACCGGAGGCCTTCGGGACAACCTTGTTCAGGCAAATCAGGATCGCACAATACCGAGCAGTAATTACCATCGAGATCCACAGCGCAAGTTCCATCATTGGCATCAGGCAACCCGCAGGAATCCTGCACGACGGAACAATCCTTGAACAAGTCTCTCATTCCAGCGCAGGTAACCACCGGCTGAGAATTGCCTGGTTCGCACTGGCCCGAAGCGTTGGAAGAATCGTGTACGCAGACATATCCACTCGGGCAGCCATTGGCATCATCGCACGCCCTGCCACATCCACGATCTATGACATCACCGTTTTCTCCCAAGTAGCTGATGCACTTGTCACCATCCTGTCCACACTGGGAATCGGAATCACACAGTTCACAAAGCTCACGTCCTGTCGCCGGCATGCAAAGGTTTCTATGGACGTCACACACCTGGCCATCCAAGCACTGATCATCGACCAGGCATTGGACACATACCTGCTGAGTCTGTAAACACCATGGAAGCGGCGTATTGGCACAATCATCATCAGAGATACAACCGACACAGGCATTAGTATCCAAATCACACACGAATCCACGATCGTCACAAAGGTGCGTATCACCATCATAGCATTCCACGCACTGGCCTGGCTCGACGCCCGTGTCACATACCTTACCTCCTCCACATTGCCAGTCCGCACTACATGTCCTCACGCATGTATTGGTGGTATCGTCACAAAACTGATCACCAAAGCAGTCATCATCCACCACGCATTGTACACACTCATGCTCCGTCACAAGACAGTGGGTCCCATTTGGACAGTCCTCATCGGTGCTACAGCCATCGATGCACTCGTTGTTTTCACAAAAAGTTCCATTGGGACAATCCCTGTCATCCCTGCATCCTTGCTCACACTGTTCGTTGTTACAAACGTATCCAAGATCGCAATCCGCATCGCTCTGGCATCCACGCACACAGTGAAAATCAGCACAGACCTCCCCCGGAGGGCAATCGGAACTGTCCTGACAACCATCCACGCACAACATGGCCTGCTCATCACAAAACGAACCAGCGGGACATTGCTCACTGGTTCTGCAGCCTTCGACACACTGAGTCTGTTCGCATATCCACCCCCATGGTTCCACAACCAAACAATCCTCGTCCGTTCGACATCCATCTACGCAGTTATTTTGCTCGCAGATCTCTCCCGGGTTACAGTCCGAATCAGTATCACACCAGGGCTCACAGGCGTTTTCAATACAACGAAATCCGTCTGGACAGTCGACGTTATCGACACATTGAACGCACAGTCCCGAGACCTCGTCACACACGTTGCTACCGGGACAGTCCGTATCATCCGTAC
>CAYSLH010000273.1:0-6881 GCA_964431605.1 uncultured Myxococcales bacterium | reverse complement strand
GGAACTGATGGGTAAGAACACTAGTCGTCTTTTTCAGGGGGCCGCCTGAGTTTTTTTGTCTTTGACCTTTTTCTCTTTTGTTCCACTCTGGCTCGCTTTTTGGAAGCTGATACTTTGGTGGGCTTGCGTGGCTTTGGCCTTTTGTTCATCTCCTCCAATCGTCTTGCCATGCGATCGAAGGCTTGCTCCAGGTTTTGTTTTTGAGAACGTCTCTCGGTTGCCGTAACTACCACGGATGACGGTCGGTGTTTGAGCCTTACGCCGGTACGGGATTTGTTTCTGTGCTGACCTCCCGGACCTGGACCTGTGAAAAACTCTATTTCACAATCCCGCTCGAGGGACTCTCTGTCGGTGGAAAATGTCTTGTTGTTTTGTTCTATCATTTGTGATCATCTAGCATTGGTGAAAAAAACAAGCGCATGGAAAAGCCATTTCGACTCAACTCCAGGTGCCCTCCTTGTCTTGGGATGAGCAAGCCCGTCTTGGGTGTCTGTCCGGAAGGTCTGCGATTTAGGAAAATTCTCATCCAGGGTTCGGAGCTGACTGTCATCTCCCAGGTTTTTTTGTCTGACGTAGGCTGAAACCTGATAAGCACTTCTGGTTCGTTATTATGTTTGGGTCTCAACTTGAGAAGATGCCCCGCGCGGGTTTTTATATGAAGCTTTTTCGTTCTGACGGGAACGTGATCAAGGGATACTGCGGTTGCTTTGGGAAGATCGATGATCATGCACGGAACTTGATGTGGCGGAAAATCGCTCTTGGAACCCACCGGAACTCTCGACATATCGTGTTTTCGCGGTCCATGCGGTTTGACCGTGTTGATCCCGGAGTGTATGTCTTGGTGAACCTCCATGTGCTTTTTTTCCTTATTGGTCGTACCGGTTTTTTCCGGCCAAGCAGCCTGGTCAACAGATACCATCCGTACACGGAGGTCTGCAGGAGCTCTGGGTAGCTTGTTGATGGGCGGTTTAGGCCTCGTGTGTATGGGCTCGTGAAAGTACCACCAACCAAAACCAGCGGCCCATGCCACGATTATGATTGCAAGCAACGCCACTAGCCAGTGCTTTCCAATCTCTTGTTGAGTCGTGTCCATGTGTCCAAGGGGAGCACTGGCTACTTGAGTCGGCTCCGGGATGCTGGTGGTGGATATATGATCTTTTGGAGTATGGCTCGATACGAATTCAGCCAAGCGATCTGGTCCACATGGTGATATTACCCTGGAGAGTTCCTGAGCCATATCGGATGTGCGCTGGTAACGAAGGGCACGGTCCGTATAAAGAGCCTTTTCCACCACCAGGCAAATAGCATCGTCGAGTCTGTTTTCCGAAGCTTCATGAATACTCTGGCGTTTTCCCTCCTTGATTCTTTCAAGCCGGTTTGGAACAGGTTCGGCTTGGGGAAATGCTTTTTTGCCTGTAAACATTTCAAACAGCACCAATCCGAGAGAAAATATATCGCTTGTGGCTTCCAGTACCTCTGCATTTGCTTGCTCAGGGCTCATATAAGAGAGCTTACCACTGATGGTCCCATCCGATTTGTTATCGACAATGATCCTGGACAGACCGAAGTCAGCGAGCTTCACTGTTCCATCCATAGATAAAAGGATATTCGATGGGCTCACGTCACCATGGATGATTCCCACCGGATGCCCATGCATGTCCATTCTTTCATGAGCATGCCCAAGTGCCCTGCAAAGTTGCACACCAATCTCCGCTGCCACCTCAGGGGGGAATGGTTTGGATCCGGTGTTCAATAAAAGCTCGTCGAGGGATGGCCCTTCTACGAATTCCATGGTTAGGTAAGAGATACCCTCGGCTTGGCCATGATCGAATACCTGGACAATATTAGGATGGTTGAGCACCGCTGCGCATGCTGCTTCTTGTTCGAAACGATGAGCCAGGTTGGGTTGACGAGACAGGGAAGGAAGAAGGGTTTTGAGAGCCACCGTCTTTGAAAAACCACCGTCCCTTTTCAACACTGCGAGATACACCTCTCCCATGCCTCCAGAGGCAATGCGACGCAGTAATTTATATGGTCCCAATTCTGTGGCCATGAGCTGTGATTGTAAGGGTATTACAGGTTGCGAGCAAGGGCAGACTGGTTTTCTCCCCCAGTAGCTATGTCCCTGTCAATGCTTCGATGGAATCCATCGGCGTTGAATTTTACGAGTCCGGAAGGTTTTTCCATGCCAGGTCAGTTCTCTTTACTTGCTTTGTTCTTCTTGGCCTTTTCCAGTAACTCTTTCAATGGTAAGGGCGTCACTTCTCCGTCTTCCTGGTATCCCAGGTGAATGGTTTTCCCGTCCTCGTTTTGTTGACTGAACTCCTCCTCCAGACGTCTCTGCCATTGTTCACCCCGGAGAATTTCCAGTTGGGAGCTGTTGGAGTCTTTTGGCTCTTTGGGTTCATCCGCAGAAAGGAGCCACTGGCGAATGGTACGGCCGTTTACGGGGAGATCCAATGCGTTGGGATAGCTTTTTATTTCTTTCAAACTTGCTATGAAATTTTCCAACCCAGCTCTTCTTATGATCTTGGCTACCAACATTAGACTGGTCAGGTAGTCCCGGCTTCGTTGATCAATGGGGGTGGAGATGTTGCGCCAGCGAGCTTCCATCGAGGTTATTTTGTCCATGCCTAAGATGATGCCCTGTTTGGGGTGGATCCCTTCGAACCATTGGGCCAATCCTTCGTGAATCCAGGAAGGACAGGTCGGGCCGGCCACCCTGTAGATGAAATAGTGGGTAAGTTCGTGAGCCAGGGTGCTTTCGAGTTTATGGGTATCGCTAAGGGTCTGCAGGGTGGCAGGAGGCTGGGTGACGATACCAAAAGTCGGGGAGAAAGCCGCAATGGTGTATTTGCCACGCCCGGTAATCTTATGAAAGCTTTCCATGCTATCAGTTATCATGAGCCTTACCATGCGTCGGCCTGTAACCTCGACACCGAATATTGGTGCAAGTTCCTGCACTTTTTTGCAAACGATACCGGCGACCATTTCCGCTGCTTCGTCCCCGATAGGAGGCAGGGGGTCTTGCATTACGGTACGGACCTCCTTGCATTCACTCATGTTCCATCCTTCAGCAAAGGATGGTTGAGCAATAGCAGTGAGTAACCCCCAGGTGCCAATCAGAAAAAGGTATTTTCGCTCAATCATGTACTCCTCGAAATTCTCCTGTTTTCATGACCATATGAACCGATTACCTTCCAACCATGAGTATCTTATAGGTATCATATACCAACTCTCAAATATAAACTGGGCACCTGCTTCAGCACCACGTCGCATACATCGCCCTACAATTTTTCCAATCATTGTTTTTTTGATCTATTACGATACAGACGAATAAATTCGTAGCCCATTACAGAATATGGTCATATGGTGGTCCCATAATAAATGACCATCCAGGTCTGAGGAACAATGAAACTACAAAGGGAGGAATTCATGAAGAGATTGTTGCTTTTGGTCACGAGCGTAGCTTTGTTTGTAGCGGCCTGCGCTGGGACTATCAAGACAAGCGAAAAAGTTACAGGGGATACGAAAGTCGCGCAGTCAGCAGCCCCGCTTGTGGACAGGGAACTTTTTTTCGGAGACCCGCTGATATCTTCCGCGCAGCTTTCACCCAACGGAAAATACATTTCCTTCATCAAGCCCTACAAGGGTGCTCGCAACATATGGATCAAGGGCGTCGACGAGTCATTTGATTCGGCCAAGCCAATCACTGCCGACAAGCGTCCGGTACCAGGTTATTTTTGGAGCCGGGATTCGAAGTACGTTCTTTATGTGCAGGACAAAGGCGGAAACGAAAATTTTCATGTCTACGCGGTAGACCCTGACTCCAAGCCTGCTCCAGGCACTGATGTTCCCACTGCCAGGGACCTGACCCCCATAAAGGGTGTGCGTGCGCGAATCTACGCCTTACCCAAGGACAGGCCGGAGGAGATCATAGTGGGACTCAATGATAGGGACCCTTCCTATCACGACGTATACCAAGTGGACATCGCTACCGGCAAAAAGGTGCTGCTGATTAAAAACACCCAGAAAGTAGCCAGTTACCTGTTTGACCTCAAGGGCAAGGTACGTCTCGCAGTTCGGCAGAAGGACGACGCTGGCACAGAGATCCTTCGGGTGGACGGAAAAGAGAACAAAAGGATCTACGAATGCAGTTGGCAGGAGACCTGCTACCCCATCAGGATGCACAAGGACGGCAAGCGCTGTTATATTGTCAGCAACAAGGGTCCCGAGATGGATTTGAGCGCCTTGATGCTTTTGGACGTTCAGAGCGGCAAGACCGAGTTGGTGGAATCGGACCCAGAGAACCAGGTGGATTTTGGTGGGGCTGAGTTTTCCGAACTTACCGACAAACTCATAGCCACTTATTATGTTGGTGACCACCAGCGCATATATCCCAGGACCGATGCTCTCAAACACGACCTGGAGATTTTCAAGAAGAAATTACCGGAGGGGGAGTTGGGCTTGCCATCCATGACCAGAGACATGCGCCTTTTCCTGGTGTCGGTCTCTAGAGATGTCGACCCTGGTTCGGTCTACCTGTACGACAGGGAAAACGGGGAGTTGAAGCTTCAGTATCGCTCCAGGCCTGATCTTCCTTCTGAGAGCCTGGCGCACATGAAACCCGTGCATTACAAGGCCCGTGATGGTCTGTCCATCCCTGCCTACTTGACGATACCACTGGGTTCTGAGCACAAAAAGCTTCCCACTGTGATATTCCCCCACGGAGGCCCTACGGCTCGGGATTACTGGGGATATAATCCATTTGCACAGTTTCTTGCAAACAGAGGCTATGCGGTCCTGCAGCCGAACTATCGAGGCTCTACCGGATACGGCAAGAAATTCCTCAACGCGGGTAACCGAACCTGGGGTATTGGAGCCAGCCAGCATGATGCCACCGATGGGGTCAAGTGGCTCATCTCCCAGGGGATCTCGGACCCGGATCGTATCTGCATCTTCGGTGGATCATGGGGAGGGTACATGACGCTTGCTGGCGTTACCTTTACTCCGGATCTTTACAGGTGCGGTGTGCCATATGTGGCGCCGTCTAACCTGGTCACGCTTTTGGAGTCCATACCTCCATACTGGCGGCCATTTGCCAAGGGCCTGTTCATGAGGATAGGCGATCCCGAGGTAGAGGCGGATCGAAAGGACCTGGAGTCGCGCTCGCCCTTCTTCTTTTCCCATCGCATCAAGGTGCCGCTGCTGGTTATCCAGGGAGCCAACGATCCCAGGGTGAAAAAGGCAGAGGCGGACAGCATAGTGGTGGCTGTAAGAAACAAGGGCATACCGGTCGAATACCTGGTGGCCCCTGACGAAGGTCATGGCTTTCGCTCACCGGAAAATCGGCTCTCGGTGGCGGTAGCTATGGAGAGGTTTCTTGCTAAGTATATTGGTGGTAGATTCCAGAAAAAAGTACGACCCAAGATTGCTGAGAGGCTTGCGAATATCACAGTTGATCCGGCCAGTGTGAAGATGCCGGATAAATTCGAAAAGGCGCTCCTGGCCAGGGCCAGGACTGCGGCCCTTCCTGCACTGGACAGTAGTGTCGTACAGGCCGGAAAGTTCAGCTACAAGGTGCAGATGTCCATGGTAGCACGCAAGATGGACTTCGAGATGATCCGCGTGCTTGAGTTGGTTGACAAGGATAAACAAAAGGTTCTGCGAGTGACCAGCACGATGAAGCTGCCCATGGGTAAGCAGGTAGAGGTCCTGGATCTAAGCGCCAAGACACTCCATCCCATCGAGAGTCACACGAGTGGTATGGCAACGGTCAATCTCAGCTACACCAAGGACTCCATCAAAGGACAGATGTCCAGCGATAGCCATAGTGTGCCCATAAACGTAAAGCTGAAGGCACCAGTATTGGCCGGACTCGATATAGTTATGGCCGGACTTGCACTGGACGAAGGTTACAGCACTACGCTTCGCACCTTCGACCCAATGACCCAGAAGGTGAAAATCATGAAGCTTTCGGTTGCCGGTCAGGATACCACTGAGACGGCTGCTGGAAAGTTCAAGACCTGGAAATTGGAACTCAAACGCCTGGATACCAATGACGGCGGTGGGACCCTCTGGGTGCGGCGCGCAGCTCCTCACAATCTGGTGCGAGCTGAGTACCAGCTCTCGGCCTCTATGGGCGGCGGCACCATCACTACGGAGTTGGTCTCCGGAGCAAAGGCTGACGAGAGCCCAGATTTACCACCCGGCAAGGGAACTGAAAAATCCGAGTCTTAGGTATTGGAGCTTTTAGTGCGAGTTATGATACCAGAGGATTTTCGTATCTGAGGCCGGAGAACCGAGCAAAGTCACCATCGCTGCTGCACATGGTCAATCCGTGTTCGATGGCAAGCGCAGCGAGATGAGCATCGGGCACGATATTGCTTTTTGAGCCCGATTCTGCAAGCAACTTTCCCAATACCTCCGCATGCCTGTTGGTTGGAAGGGGTATCCATACTCCCGGAAGATCTATCCACTCTTGTATTTGCGCCCATGCCTCTGAGATCGCCATGGGACTGGCGAAAATTCGTGGATTTGTGGTAATGCGCACAAAAGCCAGCAACACCGACCAAGGCAATCCAACTTTTCCTGGTTTGTTGAGCTTTTCCTCCAACCAAGATTTCGCCCTGTGGTGTTGGTCAAAGTCTTGGACCTTTGCGTAAATGAGGATGTTGGCATCCACGAGGATCATTTGAAAGATTCGCCTTCGAAAGTACTCAAGACGTCCGCCACGTCATCCACGGAAGGCACATGTGCGTCCAGCTTGACGGTTTTGAGTCTGTATGGGATGGCTGTTTTGGGGGATTCATCCAAGTATGCTTCCAAGCCAATCCTCAAGACCTCGTTCACCAGGAATTTCAGACTGAGGTTCTTCTCTT
>CAYSLH010000272.1:0-6915 GCA_964431605.1 uncultured Myxococcales bacterium | reverse complement strand
CGGACCTTGGCGTGAACCCACTGCTGTCAGGTTTAAAGGGATACGGCTCGTGGCCACCCTGGGCATAGATGGTCAAAATCCGTCTGCTCTTTTGGACATAGAGGATATGCCGGAAGGTGTCGAGTGTGCTCCTGGTTTATACTCTATTTCTGTAGATGATAGCCTTGGTGCAACAGGACGAGTGTTGGCCATAGTCAAGGATGCAGTTTTGTTTGAACGAGACGGAAAGCTGTTTTACCTGACGGTCATCAGAGCTCAGGAGCCTGTTTTTCGCATGATATGGCGTTCTACCTGGACCATTTCAGGAGAGCAAGAATCTTCCGGCGCTTTGGCCAAACCCTCCTCCAGCAGAAACTACCACCGGTCTAAGCCTGTTAAACATTCATCGCCTCGCCGCTCTGGGTTGAAATCGACTATCAGGCGGTAGACTCCCAAAAGATCCTGAAGATAAGTTATTGGCAAATCGCCGTATAGGAGACCTGCAGGGTGGAGTTGGGCATGGGAATATAGTCATCGCCCAAAAATATGCTGTTATCCTCCGGTTGATAGGTCCATCCATTCTCACACCTGTTGCAAGAGGCCTCTGGTACGAAGAGGTTGTCCTCGTAGACGACTATTGATGATTCCAGGGGGTAGCCTGAGAGAGTGAAAGACTGTATGGGTTTGAAAACCGCCTGCGACATGTTCGACATGGTGTCAGGCTCCCAACTGCAGATAGACTGGAATAATCCACCGGTTTGCTCCTGAACAGCCACATACCGAGCACCTGGTTCAGCTATGTAACCTTGATTGCTGCATCCGTTGGGCACGTCTCCACATGCAGCATGGAGGTTGACCAGATCATTGTTGGACTTCAATGAACTGAAATATTCAGCATAGAAACTGCTGGAAGCTGGAGATTGATCGTCTTCGTCACTGATATATACGATACTGAGCCTTGCCTCCTTGCGCAGGAAACCTGAGTTTTCACTGGAAAGGATAGGTTCGCTCAAGCCCATATACGATGCATGAAGACCTGCCTCCTGCTCGTCGGAGCAGCAAGTGCCAATGTTCATATTCTCTTTTAGCGCGTTGATGTGGTCAGGTGTGCTGGGAGTGATGAAGGATGGACGATTGGGAGCCTGAACAAGCACGCCTGGTATTATATCTCTTGGTGGATCACCAAGGTCTTCTTCAGCCTCGTTGATCTCTGTTGCAATAACTCCAATATGATAATCATATCCAGCTTCAACTTCGCTGGTAAGGAACTCCTCAATATTGTCTGTCAACATGCTCTGTATTCCATTCATCGTTCCCGAGTTATCTATCACAAGAAGTACATCAACCGGCGTGCGGTTGTGTATTTGGAACTCGTCTATAACAGAAGCGTGGTTTATTGCCTGGCCAGATATCGGAACCTGAAGGCTCGTGGTTCCATAGGACACTAGCAGCGTGTTGGTAAAGATGCCTGATACTTGAGGATCGAAACGGATTCTGACTTCCATTTCTCCGTCGCTGAGCAACTCCACGGGAAGCGACGGCAGTCCTGTCAACTGGAAAGCATTATCCGAGTTTTCGAGGCTTACAGAGTCGATGGCCACATCAGAGCCCACGTTGTAGAGGGTTATGATGGAAGTAAGCGCGTTGCATCCGGTGCGAACCTTTCCAAGATCCACCTTGGGAGGAATCGAAGCCAGTTCTTGTCGGCTGCCTTCTCCTTGTACCACTATGCATGCCTGACCTATGGTGGGAGGAGACGGCCACGAGCAGTATGATTCGTCATCGCCGATTAGTAGATCGGGATCATCGGATGTTATCCACAGCAGCGCACCAGTGGTTTTTTCTTCTGTTGGTGAGAATTCCAGTACCACTTCATACTCGGATCCGCCTTGACCCAGGGGTTGCAACA
Organism: uncultured Myxococcales bacterium; assembly: GCA_964431605.1. Taxonomy (GTDB): domain Bacteria; phylum Myxococcota; class B64-G9; order B64-G9; family B64-G9; genus JALVPF01. The sequence goes on along the minus strand of CAYSLH010000272.1, from coordinate 5,027 downwards.
CGAGTGGTAGGGCCGGTTGAGATAACATTTCCATGTGAGAGGGCCACAGGGGATTTTCCTGTAGCTCCAGTTGAGAAATATTGCAGTTGGACAAACCCACGTTTGACAAGGTCACGGTCATTTGAGCAGGGTGGCCAATATTGACCGAACCAAAGTCCAGAGTGCCTTCGGGCGATATCCTCAAGTCGCATTCCTGGACCGGAGCTTGGCAGTGGCCGTCCACACACAGCTCATCGTTGGTGCAATCATCATCGACGAAGCACTCGGGTGCGCACTGGTGCTCCAGGCACCTTGGCTTATCCGGGTCCTGACAGTCTTGGTCAGCGTCGCATTCAGTACATGTTCCATGAGGCCCAAGTTCGGGCGCACAGTGAAGGTCCATGGGACAGTCGCGATCCACTTCGCAACCTTGTTTACAGTAGCCGTCGATACATAGGTTGCCGAGTTCACAATCGTCTTTGACCCGGCATTCCACACAGGTATGAGTGGTTTGGTTACAAACAGCATCGAAGCAGTCGTCATCTATGCGGCAGCCGTCTCTACACGAACCGGAATCACATATCTGTCCCTGAACGCAATCTGCGTCCTGTGAACAGAAATCCACACATGAGTTGTCTTGGCATATTTGTCCAGGTTGACAATCCTGGTCGATCCGGCAACCTTCCTGGCATGTGTCAGACAGGCATATGTGTCCGGTGGAACAGTCGTCGTCTTGCCTGCATCCGGTCCTGCATGAATCCGATTCACATATTTGTCCTGTGGGGCAGTCGCGGTCTTTTCTGCAACCTTGCTCGCATGTTTGTTGCTCACAAATAAAACCTATTTCGCACTGGTCATCCCTGGTGCAATCTACGCAAAGATGACTTTGGGTGTCGCAAAAGCCCTCGCTGCAATCTTGATCGTTGGTGCAAAACTCCCTGCAGGAATACTCCACGCATTTTTGTCCTGCGCTACAGTCTGAGTCCTCGATGCACTCGACACACAATCCATGCTCGCCCGAATCTGTGGCGCAAAGGGTTCCAGCAGGACAGTCTCTTTGGCTGTTACAGCCGGTGGTGCACATGCCCTCGATACAAATCATTCCAGGATCGCAATCATCATCGGACGAACAAGCAGCACTGACACATTCATGCTCTACACATGAATACCCTTCGGTACAATCCGAATCCTGTTTGCAGCCGACTTGTGTACAAAATCCATTTTCACAAATCTCGTCATCGAGGCAGTCCGTGTCCTGGGTACAACTGACTCGGTCGACACATTGATAATTGCGACAATATTTCTGTGCGTTGCAATCAGGATCTTTTTTGCATTGGACCTGCACGCAAAGGCTGTTTGAACATGCGTGAAAGTCCGGGCAATCTTCATCGCTCTTGCATGGTTCCAATCGACTGGATGGAGAACAGGCAGATATGACCACAGCTAAAGCGGCCATCACCGAAATCAGGCGGGCTGCGTTTTTCATCCGTCAACTCCTTTTATTCTAAGTATCCTGGCTGTAAAAAGTTATACGGCAAATTATTCGATTTTATTGTATGATTCCTCGCATGAAATATACTATTTTTGCAATGGTAGTGTTTCTTTTGGCATGGCCTGGTTGCACGAGGAATGAGGTGCACACAACACTGCCGGTTCCTGCTGCTAAAACCGAACGTGCCAGCAAGCTTCATCCTGGTCCGGAAAAAACATTTCCTGACTATCGACCAAAGGCTTCTGCTGATACTGTGGAGGATTATCGACCTGAAGTATCAAAGTATCTTTCCTCTTTTCCTGAATTCAAGGCGGAAAATCTTCCACAACTGCTGTCTTTGTTCCAGCGATGGAACGACAGGGCAAAAAAGCAACCAGGTGTTTTCAGGGAAGGGAACATGATCCTTGGTGCTCCACCAAGGGAATATAGACCGTCTGACGCCGAATTGGTGGCGGGATATCTGGGCGACGGCCTGAAAAAAATCATCAAGGTAGCGCCTGACGAGTCAGTACTGACCAGTTATCTCCATTTCGAGTTTGAACACGCGGACGTAATGGGTTCAGGTCGTTTTTTTTACTGCTCTGCACCCATTGAAACCAAGCTTGCGCTTCCCATTGTTCCATAGGATGACCAATTTCATAATGATACCAAGTCCGAAAAAACTATTACTTGTCTGCTCGCTGGTTTTGCTGAGTTCCGTCTCCAGCATAGGGGTTTTTGCTCAGCCGAGCCCGGAGGTTCCCTGGGACGTCAAAAGGAACGCCGTTCGCGCAACTATCCGGGATTACGATTCCAGACTGAGGGCCATGCTCGATGTAAAGTTGGCCCAGTGGTCACACGAGTTTGTTCTCAAAAGGGCTTCGGAGATCCGCTCAGCGGCAAAGCACCTGGCACGACTTGCGTCTGAGATAAGAGATGAGAAGGAGATCAGTTGGGTACAGGTCGGCAAGGACGAAGAGTTCAGGAAACAGGTCACGATCGTGGTCGAAGATGTTTTGAATCCATCACGAATAAAAATGGAGCTTCATCAATGGGCAAAGTCCGTAGAGGATGATACCCGCAGGGAAATGATCTCTTGCCTGGCTCAGATTATCGCCTGGGACCTGGGCATGAAGTTCGATGAAGATCTCAGGGGAAAAGTACAGCAGGCCGTAAGGGCCATACCAGTCGAGCAGTTGGTGGGAGACGAGGTCAGCCGGGAGAAACTGGTGGAGGCAATACAGGCTGGTCTGCCGGGAGTGATTCTGACCGACGAACAAAAGGAGGCTATTTCCAGGGCTGCTGGAGAACTGGCAAGGAGAGGGGCTGGTTGGTTGGCCGAGACTCAATTGCAGTTACCAAAGGACTGGAGCGTATTTCTATCAGGCCTTGCCGCCCTGGGTGGAGCGTGGGCCGCAAAAAAGGGTGCCGAATGGATAGATCGAACGTTGACGGGTGAGCCGGATCCCTTGCGCCTTGCAAAGGCTATGGACCGTGCCATGGGATCATGGAACGAGCGGCAGATCTCCGGCAGGTTGAAAGGCATACTTCGCTCTTATCGATTCCAGGTGTTGGAGTTCATCCAATCCGAAGCCAAAGAAGCATTCAGGGATACGCAGTTGGGACCGGGACGATGAACAACAATCCCCTCAAGCTCCACCTGTTGGTGGTGTGGTTAGTGTTGGTTTGTTCATTGTTGGCGACGGGCTTTTTGTTGAAAAAGTATATTTCTTCCAACGAGGATTTGAACAAATGTGCATCCTCCATGACACGGGCCGAGGAACAGGTTGAGCAAACAAGAAAAAATCTCCAACGATGCAAGGATCAGAACAAATCCCTTCGTGAGGCGAGTTCCAGGCTTACTGAACACCTCGCAACGCAAAGGGCAATGCCTAGGGGAAGCCTGGGGAACTTTTACCTGGCGTATGATCGATTTGCATCCGCGTTGAGGTTTGAAGTCGAGTTGCGCATGGAATACCAGGTCTCGTGGAAGCCGGAGGAGAAGGCAGAAGGGCTTGGAACAAAAGTCTTACACGCCCAAGGACGCAAGAGCGTTTTCCATGGTGTATACCTGGGGCGCAGATCAAACTTCGCTTTCGGCTTGCTCGTGGTGCCTGACGATGACGTGGCTTTGAGGGTCCCGGCTGGTCAATCTGCCTTCAAACCTCCTGAGCCGGGAATATTGGAACGAAAGTATTGGGTGGACAAGGAGGTGGAGTATGTTCCTGACGATCCACACATCGTGCGGGTGTTGAAATTATCCATAACAAAAATCGGCAATAGCAAGGTGGCTTCACCTCTAGCTGCAAAAGTGGTGCGACTTTGGCGACAGGAGGATAAGGCTTATTCTGTGATGGTGTTGGGAACACCACGGGCTGCGGATGGAATCGATCCTGGGCCACCATACCTGTCTGAAAAAAACTGGTTGTCCTCTCTCGATGGCATCATGCTTTATCCCATGACAGAACCCAATGGTGGGATAGTGCTTTACAAAGAAGATCTCTCTAAAGCATACGCAAGGGACAGGGAACTTCTAGCGGAGCAAAACACAAGTCTCGATTACTATCGAGCGGGTTGGCTCAGGGCCGATTGGGATTGTGTGCCTGGAAGCATACAGGTGCTTTTCGCTCCTTTGCCTGCGGGGCAACAGAAATCCGTAAGCCCTTTGATTCATTCGTTGATATTTCCCCTAATGGGCCGAAGGGCTTTTTGGCTTCCGTTCTGGTCCATTAGGGAAAGGTTTCTTGCTCCCCAAAAAACCAGATTGGAATCCTTACCGGCCTATGACATCGAGTCGCAGGTCTTGCCTCTGAGGCTTTCCGGCTTGCCCACAAAAGAATCAGGCCAATGGGATGAATCAGCTTTTCAGAGCGCGTTCTATGATCTGTTGAAGAGAAAATCTTCGGTAAAGTAACTTGATCCAAATTTTACTGGATGTCCATGCAGCATCTTGTTCCCAAGTCCGCAGATGTGAGATCTTTTCTGTAGTTTTCGAAGTCCTTGACGAAGTTGGGGTTGCAGTTCGTAGAACGGTCGATGAAGAAAGGATCCAGACCACGGGGACAGGTGTAGCAGTCGAGGCCGTTTTCGCATACGAGGCAAGCATAGGACCCCCCACCTACCTGTGCGCTGGTGGGTCCGAACTTCCCATCGTTGGAAAGCCACTCGTTTAGATTGCCACTCATGTCGTAGCATCCATAGTCGTTTACGCAGCTTTCATAAGAGCCTGTGGGCGCGACTTGAGATGGTTCAACCCAACCCTCGTTGCATATGCTGGGTATAAAATTGGTTCCATAGGGGTAGGCGGTAAGGGCTTTTCCCGAGCAGGCGATTTGGAACTCTTCGGCAGTGCAAAGGCGTTTTCCCTGTGCTTCGCATGCCCATTTAGCCCTGTACCAACTCATGAAGCCGGATGGTATGAGACCCGGCAAGGAACAGGCGAATAATTCTGTCGTGTGTTCGCCCTGCCCTGGAAATCCTGCGGGATAATCGTCTTGATGTTCTCCGAACCTGGTGCCGGTACAATCCGGGTTGTCAAACACAATGGCCTCGAAAGTACCTATGGCAAAGTAGGTGC
>CAYSLH010000271.1:0-6967 GCA_964431605.1 uncultured Myxococcales bacterium | reverse complement strand
CAAGTGGCCGAAGGAGTTCCAACCACCGAAGCGGTGCACAGACGTATCTCTGAAATGAAGCTGGATCTGCCCATTGCAAACGCAGTCTACGCCCGTCTTTACGGAGGTTGGAGCAACGAAAAGGTCATCGAGTACCTGCTTGGACTTCCGGTGGGAACCGAACTTGCAAGACTTAACTTCTGACAGGACCAAGGTGAGAAGATGTCCTTGAAATACCCCCTGAGCATAGACGATCAGCGAAACCTGGCGTTGGATTATGATGGACCGGTCTTCATCTGGGACATTGACAAAACATATCTGTCCACCAGGTTTTCGTCCATGAAGGGTCTGGCAAGCCTTCCCATCGAGTTTGCCATAGATAAACACGCAATCCCTGGAATGCCTGAGGTTCTGCGTGGGTTACGCCGTGGTCCGGGACCGGAGTTTGCTTGTTTACCACTGTATTTCATTTCAGCGAGCCCACCCCAACTTCGTAAGGTCGTAGAAAACAAAATGCTCCTGGATGGGGTGGAACACGATGGCATAACATTCAAGGACTGGCTGGGAACATTGAGACAACTGCGCCCAGGCCGACTGAAGGAGCAACTGGGGTTCAAGCTCAACGCGTTGCTCGAAGCAAGGACTAGGAGACCCATGTGCAAGGAATACCTGTTTGGAGACGACGTGGAGAGTGACGCCCTGGCTTTTTTCCTATACGCAAGTGCTGTAAACGGCCATATCTCATCCGGAGAACTGGAAAACAGGCTGGAAAAAGAGGGGGTAAAACGCGATGACAGGCAAATGATTCACGAAATGATCACCACCCTTCCAAGAAAAAGAGGCAAGGTGGCAAAATGCTTCATACACCTGGAAAGAAACTCTCCTCCTGAACGATTTTCCGAACTGGGCTCGATAGTGGTTCCTGTTACGGGCGGCTTCCAACTATCGTTGGCTCTCTATGGCCTTGGCCTGTTGGATTCCGACGCGGTGGAGGGTGCTGCGCAGGCGGTGGCTTCTTCCCCCAAGAGCATATCCAAATACGGCCCGGTTGAACACCAGATCCAAGACGCAATAACAAGAGGCCTGGTGAACGAAAAAAAAATAGAATCACTGGATTTATGATACCATCCGAGAAAACTCACTTGGTGGGATCAGGGGTCACCTCGCCAAGATATTGCCCTTCTATCTTTTCAAAATACTCCATGCACTGGCGGACATACTTTCGTTTTTCATCGTAGCGACCAGGAAAAAAGGAACGCTTGAAACCATAGACGATCAAGTGTTTTACGTCCCTGGGACACAGGTCGAAGGTCTCTGCCGCCTTGTATAGTTCATCCGTGACCGTGGTGCGCGAGACCGTCCGGTTGTCGGTACAGATGGTCACCGAAAGCCTCAGGTCCATCATGTCCCCAAAGGGATGAGCTGCCAGACGCCTGTATGCAGGGTTTGTCTGCTGATTGGATGTCAGGCACACCTCCAGGGTAATGCGTTTAGACGCTACGGTTTGCGCCAGTCTGTCTACATACCTGCGGGGATTGTTGATGGATGGATCGCGAACCGCAGCAGGGTTCAGCAGCGAAGTACCATGGCCAATCCTGTCAGCGTGAAGCTCGGTGATGGCTTGGAAGATGCTTTCGGGGCCGTATGCTTCTCCTGCGTGAACGGTTTTTCCAAGAAACAGACGCTGAGCTTCCAGATAAGCATCCCTGTGATGGATTGGGGGATATCCCTCTTCCGGGCCTGCGAGATCCACACCAACGACCGCAGCACCTGCCTCATCCCTGGCCGAAGCAGCAGCATGAACGAGTTCGAAAGACGCTAAGCCTAAAATACGATCACCAAGCGAAAAAGAGTGAATACGAACAAAATCGGAATAGAACTCGGAAAAATGCTCGTTGAAATAACGCATGGCACAAGCGATTATGCCGTATTCGAATGGAGGCTCTTGTCCTGAGACCACTTCGGGCCTCAGGTTGAACTCGCTTTTGGCCTTGGACAATCCCCTGTCCACCGCTTTGAACACACTCAGGGTGTCGAGTCCCTCGTGGACATGCAGTTGGGGAGCAAAACGCACCTCGATATATCTTACGCCCTCTTGCTGGTTATCCACCGCGAGTTCGTATGATATGCGCTCGAGTTGCTCTTCTGTCTGCATGACCTTTCCCACGAGTCCGAAGCCTGTCAGATAATCCTCCAGGCTCTCGTAACTCTCTTTGAAAACCAGGTCCCGAAGTCCTTCTTCAGTGTAGGAAGGCAACTCCACCTTGGTCTCCTTGGCCAGCTCGATGAGTGTTTTGAGACGAATGGATCCATCGAGATGCAGGTGCAGGTCTGTCTTTGGTAATTTTTCGAGGTATTCTTTGGTTATGAGCTTTTTATTTTCCATGGATAAGTTATATGCACGAAGGAGCGTCCTGGCAACCTTTTCATCAATCTCCACCAAGCCAGTAATGCCAAAATGAAATAATACCCAAACGAAAATCCCGGAGAACTACTGCAACTACAGCCAACTCTTCCTATGATCTTCACATGATCATCCTGGCACGAACACTCATCGTTACAAAGCACCTCCCCCTTGCACTCCCCGCCTGTACACATGTCACTACCTGTACAGGGATCTCCATCATCGCAGTTCATCCCATCTTCGAAAGACCAGCCCGTCGTATTCTGCGAAGGATCGCATACCATGCATTGGTTTTCAATGTCGCGGAGTCCTTCCGCTACACAAGTATCCTGTATATTGCACCAACCTGCTTGTAATTCGATGTGGCAAACATCCTCAGATTCATCACAAACATCCACCGTGCACTCGAGGCCGTCATCACAGTCATTTGCTACACCACCCTGACAAACCCCCGACAGGCAAGTCTCACCAAGGGTGCAAAACAATCCATCGTCACAAGCGTCTCCATCGGACAACGCTGTCCATACGGTTGGATGGGCCGCATCGCAATGCTCACATGGATTGTTCGGGTTGAAATCACCAGACACGACGCAAATATTTCCTATGGAACAATGGCCGGCAATAATCTCGTTAGTGCATGTTCCATCGTCCGTATTACAGACATCTTCCGTACAATCATTTCCATCATCACAGTCCTGGTCTTTACTGCAGCACCCTGAGATGGCTTCTCCGCGACAAACTCCGGAAATACAGGTATCCGGACCGGTACACGAGTTATTATCACTGCATGCAAGTCCATCATCATTACTCCAATGCTCCGCGTCCTGCTGCGCTAGGCACGCCTGGCAAGAGTTGTTTACATTTACCTCCCCATCGGTATAACAATCCCCTCCAATCAGGCACCAACCAGCAAGCAACTTGTTACACTCCCTTGCAGACTCATCACAAACATCGGTACAGTCAAGTCCATCATCGACGCATGGAGGCTGTTGGTGTACACAAACTCCATCAGCGCATACCTCGTTGCCGTCACACCATAACCCGTCATCGCAAGAAGCTCCTTCGTTGCTCGACCAGGCTTCAGGTGAGACCTCCGGGATACACATCAGGCACTGGTTATCCGCCTTTTGTTCATTGGCCAAGCGGCAGACACCATCTATAAGACAGTAACCGTCAAGCAGCGTATTGCAAAGGTCCTGATCTTCATCGCAGGTATTGGTACACTCCAGTCCATCGTCGCTACAAGGTGCATCCTGGTGAACACAACTATCTCCCGCACACGTTTCAGAACCGTTACACCACAGCCCGTCATCACAGGAGGCTCCATCATTGGCAGACCACGAACTTGTGCTCGAATCAGGTCGGCAAACAAGGCATGGATTGTCAGGAGCAACGCTGCCATCCTGCCAACATATGCCATCGATGAGACAAAATCCCTGTTTTACGACATTACAGGCTCTGCTCTGCTCATCACAAGTATCTGTACAGTCGAACTCGTCCGGCACACATGGTTCCTGGCCTTGGGCACAGCTACCGCCCGCCTGGCACGTCTCTGCGCCATTGCAAAAAACTCCATCATCACAGTTTTGAGCGCATTCATCCGGTTCCACGACGATACTGTTTACGACAGCCTCTTGCTCGCTTGCTTGGTTTGGAAAAAAATCGAGGTTCAGTTCTCCATCTGTAATCTCCACAATGGCCTCGGTGGTGACTGCGGTTTTTGCCGCTCCTGCCTGAGCTATGATATCGAACGCAGAAAGCCAGGTCTCCCCTTCCATGGTGACATCTATCAAACGCTCTCCCACGGCCACCGAGGCACTGGGTTCAGCAAATCCGACGGTAACCTTGTAGCGTCCGTTCTGAATCGGAATATGATAAGACACAGTGCCGTCTCTGGTCTTCCTATAGTATGCGAACACATCATCCAACTCCGTACCCCCTATGTCTCCTCCAATGATATTGGTCTCATTGTGGTTGCTGCTCCAACCCCAGGTTCCATCGTTCAGGTAGTCCTGGTCGTGCAGCCACAAGTTGCCATCATCATCCCTGTAATCAAAATCAGCTACCGCGTATCTTGAATGACGGCCACAGTTGATTCGAAGTATGGTGCCGGGTGTGGGAGATACCGCAATGGTCACAGGTTGGGCCCAAGCACGTGCGCGGAACTGGTCCATCACCTGGAACTCGGCCAAGTATCTGTGTGCGAGTTGGTAAGTGTGGGTCTGGACAGAAGACATATTGGAATATTGTGGTTCCATGGTAATGCCGTTTTGCCGATAACCTTCACAAAACCACTCGTGCAACACTATGGAGTCGTCCGTATCGGTTGCTTCTGCGGAAAATTCCACGGTCAGTGGAGCCGGACCCGTGGTCTTATCAGCGGAAAACGAGTCAACCACAGGGGGTAGGTTACTTTGCGAAGCCATGACAGGAAGGGAGAGGTCTCCATAATACATGGCCCGGTACCTGTCGTCGAAAGGATATCTTTGGACCAGGGCGTCTCCAAGGGAGTTGCCTTCGGCCAAAAGCTGTCGGAATAAAATATCCTGAGTTCTGGAGCGGAGTATCACAAAAGCGCCGGTATAGGTAGTGGTGGTCGCCCCGACGCTGAACACGGCGCCACCCGCCCTCGTTACCGTAAGAGCCCAAGCGGCTGAAGCAGAGCTGCAACTAGTGATCATGTTGAAACGAGTCTGGCACGGATGGCCGGAGAGCTTACTCACTTTCGACCTAAACGAAGATCCATGCATGGTCTCATCTAGCAACTCGGCACCATATTTCCATGAACCGAATGTACGACCAAACCAGTCAGTAGGAAGGTCTGCCTTTTGTACCTCAGGCCAGACTTCCAAAGCGTTGGCTCCATCATTGGGGTAATAGATGTACTCCATGTCCGGGTACGCATCCATGAGGTACTCAGCACGCTCAGGAAGCCTGCTCTGTCCCGTACGATAGTAATGATGCGCATCCATGGCCCACTTTATCTGGTTGATGCTTCCCTTTATCCTGCTGACCCAAATATGAAATGTTGACAGGTTGCAGTATTGCTCCATGTTCCAGTACGCAGCATCCGTTGTAGAGTCGCATCGGCCTTGAGGCAAACTTCCGATAAGAATGGCTCCTACCGGGTTTTGGTTAGCGTCGTTGTACTCGGAAGACAAAATGTTCCAAAGATCCTGGGCGTTGCTCACCCCGGTGGAAATCACCTTGGTACTGTATCCTGAGTTTTGCAGGTCCGATTCCAATCGCTCGATTTGTGAGTGCACCTCGGGTTCCACCACGTCCTTTACGACTATGAGTATCATCTGCCCGGAGTGATCCACTTCCCCTCGTGCCTGAGGTACCCAAAAAGCCTGCATAAGGATGAGCATGGTCAAAAACACATCAAAGGGCGTGGTCTTCATGGCGAGTCTCCCAACATGTCACGGTTGATGTCTCCATGAAGCGCTCGACGCGCTTCGGCTATCTTTTCCAAAAAATAGGATCTCTGAAGAGGATCCGGCGGGATGATTCCAGAAAGGCAATCGGCATACTCCAACAACACGGCCACAGATCTATCTCCACCTATGTAGCCCGTTGCCGCTACCAAGACAGAACCATATTCCAAGTTCCAGCCCGGGTCCATGCAGTGTTCAAGCTCTCCAGCTAGTGTTGAAATCGCCGATGGATTGCCGATCCACGCCATCAAGCGGACCAGCTCTGAACAGACTTCCAAATGATAATTATCCGATCGTGTGTGATTTTCACTCAACAACTCGGCTAGCACCGCCAGAGAATCCTCCCCTTGGTTTCTCACATAACCACGGGCAGCAGCCATGACCATGCCGGCGTCCTGTTCGTGAAGTTTTTTTTCCAGATATAAAGCCACATCCGGGCGAAAAATCGTACCAAGAGACTCCACCGCGTCCTTTGCCAGATACGTCTTTTCATTTCCAAGGGCCATGAGGATACTTATGGAATCAGAATCAGCTCTTCGGGCCAGGTCTTTGATTTCATGTCTTCGTTTTTCTATGCTGATGGATACGTCCTCAAATCTACTCAGCTTTTTTCGGATTCTATCATGACCAGGTAGAACTGCTTTCCGTCTCGCAACAGACTGATTTTTATTGGAATCAACCGTCACCGCATAAACGTTGTGTGCGGTCGAGCTGTGATTACGACTCTCTTTGCAAAAAGGACTATCCTCTGTTTTCGGTTGTCTGGAATCTTGGATTTCTGCCCTACTGCTATTTTCGAAGGTACCGATCCACAGAGCAACCAAGGCCATCAGCACAAGTAGCACCAAGACGCTTGAAAAAGAAATCTTCCTCCTAATCTTTGATTCTCGCCTTTTTCTTTTTTGCATTCAACTCCACCCTTATTTTATCGACGAACTCCGTAATGGCGTATTGAGATCAAGCAACAATCGTGCCGTCATCTCCCGCCATCGTGGGCTCAAATTATTTCCCGTAATATCCAACGAATACGCAGATCCGCGCACCCTCCAACCAGGCACGACAACAAGGACATGAAACCATATTGTGACACTTCCAGAGGTTCTAAGATGTAACTCCTTGCGAGCAAACACATTCCATGAGCACCAGC
>CAYSLH010000270.1:0-6999 GCA_964431605.1 uncultured Myxococcales bacterium | reverse complement strand
TCACTATGAACAAGGCGCATGTATTAAAGACGATGACCCTTGTGAAGCAGTTGACTGCGGACCTCACGGACAATGCCTTGCAGTAGGAGGGGTCGCATCATGTGCCTGCGACTCTGGTTGGCATCCTGAAGGCCTTACCTGTATTGAAAACATCGATGTCTGTGAAGGAGTGGAATGCGGTGCACATGGTGTTTGCGTAATCGTTTCCCAAAACCCTACATGCGAATGCGACCCGGGCTGGCATCCTGACGGTCTTTCCTGTGTCGAGGATGACCTATGCGCAGGTGTAACATGTGGAACCAATGCCCACTGCGATGCAGGAACGTGTCTGTGCAATGATGGTTTTAGAGGAGATCCCCAGACACTGTGTGAAGAATACACTTCTCAAGAGGCTCGAATCAGACAAGAACTCGTGGACATCGCAATGGCAGAAGTTGGCATGTGTGAAGGTACTGACGACCGTCCTTACATGCAATACCAACCAGGCCTTTGGTGCTATGATTTTGTGGCATGGGTATACTCTCAGTCACAGGAAGGACTGACAGAGCCTTATTACCTTCCCAAACGTTATACCAACAATCTTCCTCAGGGATGGAGACCCAAGCCAGGTGATTTGGTCAAATACACCTATCAACACTTTGGCATGGTAAAAGAATTATCACCGGATGGAAGCATCGTATATACCGTGGAGGGAAATGTAAATTCCTGCGTCACCACCCGTTCGACCACTGACGCTTCGGTAGAATATTACGGAACCCTCGAGAACCAATTTTAATCCCAGCAATATCAATAGACAACCAGACAAACTATAAAAACCCTTTCGCTAAAAGCTGACCTTACCATGATCCGGTCCTCAGGCATTCTGAGCCCAAAATGTCAGGAAGGGATGCTATATTCGTATTGGTATATGGTAAGTGAACAATAGCAAGGTCCCAGATCATGAATCTTACAAGCTTAGTCGTTATAATCACATCGCTACCAGTCAGGTTTATTCTGGTGTTCGGCTATATTTTTGCCATATTATCCTTCGCGGCCATATCAGCAAAAGGTTGATTCGCTCCATTGACCATTGAAATCGAGTATGGGATATTCCCGGCACTTGAACCTGATCGAGAGGTGCACACATGTCGGGAAATATGCCGGATAACATCAAAGTTCGTTTTGCTCCATCACCTACTGGATACCTGCACATCGGAGGTGTTCGTACAGCCATATACAATTGCCTTTTTGCCAGGAGACATGGCGGACAGTATCTTCTCCGTATAGAGGACACTGATCGCGAGCGATCTACCCCCGAGGCAGTAGCACAAATACTCGACAGCTTACAATGGCTGGACTTGATGCCGGACAGTGAGCCTGTCTACCAATCTCAACGAACAGAACTCTATCAAAGATATATCAAAAGACTGCTTGAAGAAGGCAAGGCTTATAAATGTTATTGCACCCCGGAAGAACTAGAGGCGAAACGCCAGAAAGCAATCAAGGAAAAGGTAACTTACAAATACGATGGCACCTGCAGAGACCTGGACCCTGACGAGGATCATGGCGACAAACCATTTGTCATCAGGTTCAAGACTCCGAAAGTCTATCCTGATCATTTTGATGACCTGATACTGGGCACTTTGCCCATCGATGAGGAGAGAATGGACGATTGGATTGTGGCCAGGCGAGATGGAAGCCCCACATATAATTTTTGTGTTGTTGTGGATGATGCAGATATGGGAATTACTCACGTCATTCGCGGAAACGATCATGTCTCCAATACGCCGAAACAAATCCTTTTGTACAAGGAACTTGGATTTCCTGTTCCGAAATTCGCTCACATGCCTTTGACCCATGGCCCTGATGGTTCAAAGCTTTCAAAACGTAAAGAGGAACAATATCGCAAGCTCGGTATCAGCGTCTCCGTGCAGGAATATCGTAAAATGGGTTATTTGCCTCACGCCCTACTCAACTACCTCACCAGATTGGGATGGGGTCATGGGGACCAGGAAGTGTTTACGAGGCAAGAGTTGGAACAAGCCTTTGATCTCGATGGAGTTGGCAAGTCCGCCTCCATCATGGACCCGGAGAAGCTCAAGTGGCTAAATGCCCACTACATCATGGAGACAAAAAACGAAGATCTCGCAGAGTTGCTTTTACCCTTCCTCAAAGAACGATCCTTTGAAATCGAACCAGGTGAACGCCTTCTGAAAATTGTTGCCACCTTGAAGCAGAGGGCCAAAACCTTAGAAGACATGGCTGAAGCCGCCAGGTTTTATTTTGAAAAACCCACAGAATATGATCCCAAGGCACGAAAAAAATGGTGGAAAGCGGACGCGGTGGATATTCTGAAAAGGCTTCGATCTATCATACTCGAAGCTGACCTGGATGACGGTGAGGCCATGGAAAAAAAGTTCAAAATGCTCGCCGACGAAATGACAGGGGGAAAATTGGGAAAGGTTGCACAGCCCCTGCGGGTTGCCATATCAGGAAAAGCCGCTACTCCTTCGCTGTTCGAAGTAATGCCCATTATCGGTCGTGATGAAATAGTGGAAAGAATCGATAATGCCATAGCCGAGTTGGAAACTTCGAGGGGCTGATTTGGAAATTGGGCTCAAAGCCAGAGGACGTCAAGCATGGCAAAATTGGACTCAAGGTCTGGACTTGCAGACAGTGCTCGTGTTGCTGCTTTCCACTGTGTTTTTGATACTATTTCATGAAAATGGAAGTTCCTCTTTTTTCAGAGCTCACTTTTCAAAATATTTCCATCCCGGCAAATACAGCCCCTTGTATCCTGCCTTGTACTGGTACGGCTCATCGTTTTTGATGCTCGGAATCATACCCCTTTTACTAGGGCTGGTTGCATTCAAAAAACCCATTAGGTACTGGGGAGTGGGACTGGGCGACTGGAAATTCGGCCTTAGCGCCACAGCCTCCATGTATGCTCTGTTTCTTCCCGTGCTCGTGATAATATCTTTTTCACCATCTTTTCAACACAAGTATCCCCTCTTCAGCACCGCCACAGCGTCAGGAATCCATTTTATCATTCACGAGTTGGCTTACGCCCTGTATTTTATCGGTTGGGAATTCATTTTCCGGGGTTTCATGCTGTTCGGATTGAAGGAAAAACTGGGCTATTATGCGGTGTTTATCCAGATGGTTCCCTTTGCCATAATGCACTTCGGAAAACCACAGATCGAGACTCTGTCTGCTGTAGCAGCCGGGATTATCTTGGGATACCTGGCTCTGAGAGCAAAGTCTTTTTGGTATGGATGGATGTTGCATGCACTCATTGCCGTAACCAATGACGTGCTTGCTTCTATCCAAAAAGGAAAGCCTTGGGGATGAGGGAATTATTTAACAATATGAAGTGTTTCATTAGTATGAATATCAGGCTGATAGCCAACCAGCAGGGATGAAGAACAATGAAGCAGTTGGAGTATGGAAAATGCCAACCAAAACGCATGACACAAAGCCCCTAACACCTGAACAACGCAGAAGAATGGGTGTCAAACCCAAAGCTGTGTTTACCACGAGCATGGCCGCAGATGAGGTTCGCAACAAGTTCCGATTGAAGGTCAGCTTTTTGTTCAACCTAATGGTTGCGATGGGAATTTTCACCATGTGGCTGGTGGCATACACGAAAACTTCGGTTAGCAAAGACGCTCAATGGTTTTTCATGGGTGCTTGTATCGTGTTTTTTGCAACCACTTGGCTTCTGAGGAAATCATCTGCCCTGTCCCAAGCCATGCCAATGGTCTTAGGACTTTGCACCGCAGGAGCAGTGGTTGGCATGAACGCACCACAAGGATCTTCCATGTTTTCGTTTCTAATAAATCCCACGTTGCTCATTGGAGTTCCCCTCGTGGGTCTGATGATCAATCTGCTTTTCACGAAAAAGGACAGGTCACAATTCGTCCATTTTCTCTCTATCCTCCCGTGGGTTGTGACAGCCACGGCCATTGTATGGTTCTACCCTGCAGGCGAGATGGTCATGGCCCTATCTGGGACGGTATCGCTCTTTTTCATCATCCTGCTGCTCCTCGGTGGAACCCAAGCCCAGCCCCTGTATAGAGTTGATGAAGTCACCAAGGCCGCTGCCGATGTTCTCCCATTGGCTTTTTCGTCTTTTTCAAACGAGGAATGACCTGCTTCCGCAAGACCAAAGGAGATCAACAAAGCCCCAGGAAGGACCTGGGGCTTTAGGGTGTCTGGAATACCCAAAACTGGCGGACTAGGATTCGAACCTAGATAGACAGATCCAGAGTCTGCCGTCCTGCCGTTAGACGATCCGCCAGCATCGATACTATTTGGTAGATCCTGATTTGCTCCTTGCTTTGACTCCTTTTTTTCTCTTCCTGGATGCCTTTTCAGCCTGCCGAGCCAATTCCTTATCCGTAAAAACCACGAAGATATACGTTGCGCCTTTGTCCTCGTAAATATTAAGGCCTTCCCACCTTCCATCTTTTTTTTCATTCTTAATATGCTGGGCCCTAACGCTTGGAACATTAATGATCTTTTTCCATGAGACTTTCCATGAGCCCCTGAGGACCTTTCGGTAGTACAACAGGGTATCATCATAATTGCGCGGAGACCGAAACCTGTTTTCTCCCACCGACTTTGCCCATGGAATGAGTGGAGCAGAGTGAAAGAGCGTATGCGGCCTCTCCCGCGAGAATCCAGGTGCAGGAAAACAAACCGCAGCAACAAGAAAAACCAGGACACCAATTTTCATAGAACTTATCATCAGGCCGGCTTTTTATCTGCAACTGCCCAAGATGTCAAGGTCTTTTTACTTTCGAATTTTCTAATCTCCGCTCTGCTCCAACTCGGACCATAAAACCCCATGACAGCCTAATGAGATTATATTCAAATTTTCAAATGAGACCTGACATCGTAGACAACGCTCGTGATGGAAAACGATGGAACCTTACTCGACCTTGACACGTCACAACCAGTGTCGGATTATCACGGTAATAAACATGGCTGGTAAAAAATCACATCTTCGTTGTGCTCTCGTATGGGAGCGGACTCTTCTTGACGAACGGGTAATCAAACCCGGACAACGGGTTACAGTGGGTGAATCCACCAAGGCCATGTATACCCTGGAGTCGAGAGCTGTCGGGAAAAAATACACCATCCTAAGTCTGGACAATTCGGGAGTGACCCTCTCGCTCAAACATGGAATCTTCGGAAAGGTTACCATCGGCGGTAGAACCTTGGAGGTGGAAGACCTTGCCAATGACACTTCCGGTCTGGCTGAACGTAAAGGAGATAGTGTCCTTTACCGCCTGGCTCCGGGCGATGGTGGCGTACTGGTTTTTGGCAGGGTTGGCTTGGCGTTTGATTTTATTGAACCTCCACCACCTCCCCCACCATCGCGAATTTCCCAACTCCTGGATTTGGATGGAACCGTTAGCAAAGCTTTTAGCGCTAGCTTGTTGGGCATCATTCTCCTGTCTTTCGTATCTAGATTATTTGCAGCATCTCCAAACGAATTTACGGTTGAGCAACTACCCGACAGATTTGTGTCATTCGTAATAGATGATCCGGAGTCTGCAAAGGATTTCAAAAAAGATCTCAAGAAACTCGAGAAAGTGCAAATTGAACGAAATAGAAAGAGACGAAGAGATAAAAGGACAAAATCATCTAAGAAAACTCGGAACACATCAAAATCGAAAATGACCGAAGATGATCCCGAGATGAGAAAAATCAGGCGAAAAGTACAGGACAAAGGAATGATCGGCGCCATTCGCAGAGCAAAAAAAAAGGACGACGCCCTGAGTTCCGTGCTGGACGATGGTGGCCTTGGGATGGATCTGAACCAAGCCTTGCGTTCTTTGGAAAAAGGAGGAAGAGCCAGGGTCATAGCGTCTGCTGGAGGTTCCGGTCCCATCCTACCATCGTTGACAAGGCGCCGTGGAACTGCGGAGGCTATCGGGGAAGACGTGCAAGCATCTCAGCCTGGTACTGGCGAGACAGCAAGAAAGCTTTCGAGGAGCAGCAGGTTGACTGGTCGCTCCGAAGCCAGGATCACCCTGTCCATGCCATATTCTGCGGCAAAGGTTACAGGAGGCACTCTTTCCAAGCAGGCCATTTCAAAGGTGGTTAGGTCCAACAAGGGAGCCATTCGGTATTGCTACGAATCACAACTTGCCAGGTATCCTACACTCAGGGGAAAAATTGTGGTGGATTTCATAATCGAACTAAACGGGTTTGTAAAAACCGTCAAGGTTCCGACAAATATGCTATCCAATACCATTGCCGCGAAAAACGTTGCATCCTGTCTCATGAGATTTATCAGGCGATGGAAATTCCCAAGGCCTAATGGAGGCAAGGTCCGTGTAATCTATCCATTTACTTTCGGAAGGACACACTGATGGAATGGCGTTTCGTTCAGGTCGTGTACATGACTATGTTTGCCTTAGTGGCAACTTCTGCCTGTGACACAGAACGCTATTTCGGCCCATTTGAACTCAACGTACCCACACCCATTCAGCTGCGCACAGATTCAAGAACATTCGAGCTTCCTCTAGACTCTAACGATGCCAGAGAACTCGACAATCTCAACTATTGCCAGCAAAACGAACCAGAGCGGGAACTTCCCTGCAGGTGCGACTACCCGGTTCTATGCGTGGATGAGCAAAGACTTCGACTGGACTATCACCTTGGCAACTCCAGCCAATATCCAGTAAACGCTACCGTGTGGATTGGAGTGCCAGTACCCGATCAATGGCCATCGCCCAAACAGGTGCCGGACTTACCCAGAATCGCTCTTTTGGCAAGCCATACTCACAGGGTGAAATCCGGCCAACAAACCGACGACACCATTGACGAAGATGAAATGAGTCAGGCTCAGCAACTGTATACCGAGATGTTTTTCAAAGCATGTGAGTCCGAAGACTCCCCCGGTCCTGTTCCCCTAAGCTTCGTCACGGGCTTGAGCATGGATGAGGATGACGAGGGGATGATCCAGATGGAGTTTACGGTAAGAGTCAGGCGAAACAAATGAAAACA
>CAYSLH010000269.1:0-7011 GCA_964431605.1 uncultured Myxococcales bacterium | reverse complement strand
CCTTTCGGAGATAGGTCTCCATCGTCTATGTCGCAAGTCAGCTTTCCAATGCTACGACATTATGGTTCCTTTTGGAACCAAGAAGCCTGTTTTTGCCTTTCGGTATAGAACCTGGCAATATTTCTTTTACCCTTATACTGGATTTACTAACCCGAATCTTGCCGTTGTACGCCAGTTGTGTTCTATATTGTCGACCATGAACTATTTCAGAGTGATCTTATTGATTGCGTCAGTACAACTACTGGCAGCGGACTTGCAAGAGGCGGTGGCACAGCCGGCAGAGTGTACGGGGCATGGCCTGTCGGAAAGAGATATCCATCAAAGGATCAAACATTGGTCGGGCCTTAAACCCTTTGCCAGGTGGAGCATCCTTTCGTACCGCCTCGATCCTTGTGTTGTACAAGGATTGGTCTCACTGTACCTGAGGATAGCGACCCCTTTGACCATTTCACGGTTTGGTGTCAGGTATGAACTTGGCTTGGAGATAAAGCTCGATGGTGCATCAGGTTCACCGGATTCATCTGGGGTGGAGCGATGGAAAAATCTGGCTGCAAGGGTAAAAAAGACCATAAGAAAAGCTGAGGGAGTCGATACCATTCGCCGTTTCATACAGAGGTTTGCCATAGTCGAAGCTGAAGTCTCCGAATACAGAGACCATGTATCCATCTCGTATAATGAAAAACATCTGGAATCAGGTAAGGGTGAAAAATATGCCAGGCTCGTGTTTGACACCAGCGCGCCAGGCGGTATTTCTTCGTTTTCTTTGCCCCATGCCGACAGCCTTCCTGTGTTGCCCCAGTTGTTGAGAATGATCGAGGTGGTCTCGTCCAGGTTTCCTTCCTGTCAGTTCGGCTGGATTGATGGAACCCAGAGACAAGCCATGGGTTCGGGCGCAGAGCCGGCCGGTTGGAACTTTTCCGTGGTATTGAAAGGTGATGGTTGTCCTGCCTCCTGCGTTGTAACGCTGGCTCCTGATGGACAGGAGTCAAAGGTGTCTGCTTCTGAGCCGGAATCGGACAAAACCTCCAAATAGGATCTGTACGGTTTTCATGAAAGAGTACTTTGAATCATACACAAACCTGGTAAATCGGCTGGATGATTTTTTTGAAAAGACACGTCGTAGATATCCCCACGCCGTTGCCTGCAAAGAGGGATGTTCTGATTGCTGTCAAAGAGATATCAGCCTTTGGCCCTTCGAGGCGGACATACTGGTCAAGGCGGTACTGTCACTTGGCGAGTCGGCAAGGATGCGCATACTCCAAAGGGCGAAGCGTGCCGAGGCCGACCCTGAATTTCCATGTCCATTGCTTTACCAAGGAAAATGCGAGGTCTATGAAAACAGGTCGGTGATTTGCAGGACCCACGGACTGGCGTGTCTCGTTAGCACAACAAATGGGAAAAAAGAGTTGAGTTTTTGCCCTTATAATTTTCAGGGACTGATGAAAATCGATGGTGATTGCGTGTTGGATTTGGATCCGGTCAATCAAGCTCTTGCCACCATAAACCATCTTGCCTGCTCTGACTCAGGCACGAGTCCTCACAGGGTCAAGATCAGTCGAGCCATGGTCCGTGGTTTGACTCGTTCCGAAACAGGGTTAGGTTCGTGAAATTCACAAAAACATGGCCTTGGTGGACGATGGGGGTTTTACTCGTTGGGGCCTGTACGGGCGAAGGTGCTGACACACAATATGTACCTGAGACAGCTGATACGCTCGTTGCCGATGCAGGTGTGAAGCACAAAGCTTCATCACCAGGCTCCACTCTCTATACGTATGTCGATGACCAGGGTCGTATTCACATGGCCGACAATATGGACAAGGTGCCGGAAAGATTTGCCGATAGGGTTGTGGCCACCGACACTGCAAAGTCCAGGCGAGAACGATTGGGCTCGGACCGTGTGGTGGTGCTTGATCTGCGGCGGTCCAGTAAAGGAAAGCCCCTGAACTACTCAGTGGTGAACCTGTCTAGTCGTTCTAACAATATCGATTACGCAGAACCTGCAAAGAGTCCGGGTCGGTTGGGCAGGCAACTGGCACGAAGGGGGGTTGAAAAGATTTTCGATTTTATGGGGTTGGAACCACGAAAAACTGCTCATTCCCAATTGGTGATACTATATGGCGCCCCGTGGTGTGGGTTTTGTAGGAAGGCAGAGGAATATCTCAAAAGCAGACGAATTCCCTTTGTAAAAAAGAACGTGGATTCAGACGCCGCCGCAGCCATGGAACTGGACAGAAAACTTCGTGCAGCTGGCATCAGGGGGGGAGGAATTCCTGTGCTGGATATCAAAGGGAGTCTGGTGGTGGGATTTGACAAAAGGAGAATCGATTCCTTGCTCGGCTCGTTATGAGTGGTTGTGATCGTAGCATCATCCGGCGTAACACATGCGTCGGAGTGATACGAACAAGGCGGAAGTCTTACTTGGATCAGTGGTCGAATGTGGCCCTATGAAATAATAGCAGCCGAGTCGGGATTCGTCATATCTTGTTCGCTGCTTGGGCCATAAAGATCTTCGCTTTTTCGTTATGGGGATTTTTCTGCAGGGCCAACTCGAACGCCTTGCGGGCAAGTGCGTATTTTTTTGCTTTGTACAATATGATCCCTTTTGCAAGCTCGGCTGGGTAATCGGTTTGTTCTTTTGAGAGGTACTCCAGGGCCGCCATTTTTCGGGCCAGGGGAGCAGTCTTTGATTTTTCCGCCACCCAGATTTCATACCATTTGCGTTCGAATGGGCTCAGGATCCAGTCCAGGGGTTTGACGCTTTGAGGCAAAGCGTTTGCCCAGTAAACTTTGAATGCGGTGCGTATGAAAAACCTTGCCTCGGGATCAGCCACCAGCGTGCCGTCCTTTCCTTCTTTGACCAGCCCGTTGGCCGATGCAACTACCAAAAATCCACCACCAACCTTTGTGAAACGTTTGAATTGCTTGTCTATGGCCTTTGGGACAGGTGCACCGCTTAGCAAGGCCACAGAAGCACCAGGGACCTTGCCTGATTGTTGGCAGATGGCCTCGAATTCTTTTTCAAAGTCTCCGACAAGTTTGATACCCAGCTTGACGAGGTTGGACTTGCCCGAGGTTATGAGATAACTTTTCGTAGCCATACGCAGACTGGTTAAAACATCGTTCATCTTTTCCGGATCAACGCGGTCATGAGTCGTGCTCATGAGGTTAGCCTTGTAAAACAATTCCTGTATCCGTTTGGCTTGATCGTCCATTTTCCAGTCGCGCAGCTTATCGGCATCCGAACTCAGTTGCTGCTGGATCTTTTTCTCATCCGGTTTGCGGGGGTCGAAATCGACTTTCCTGTTTGCCGATTGGCAGGAAAAAAGAAGGAATGAAAGCATGTAAATAAAAACAGCAGTCCGCATCATCATGCTTGTCTCGTGCCTTGATTTCATCTTGTCTCCTTTACCCTGGGCCACGGTCCTATGGGCACCGGCAATGTCCATTCCTCGTCTTCTCTTCGTTCTTGCCATGGTTGGTCCTTGTCGAGTTGTTCCGGAAGGGGATCGTCCGGGTGGGTGGCAAGCCACAGAACCTCTCCAAGTCCGTCGGCGCGATCTACTGTGGAAAAATCCATCCTGTCCGACTTCCATGCTCCAGGGCTGGAGTAGCTGTTTTGCTCGTAGGATATATTCATTTGCCTTGCGTCATAAGGGGCGAGGTTGGGGTCGGACTGAAAGCAGTCATACACAGGAGCAGCTGATTCGTCCAGGACGTTCAGGGCTGGTAGGCCCAGCACAAGGCTGTATGTGCGTATCAGGGACGAAAAGCTGTACTGCACAGACGAAGTATATCCCTTTTTACTAAACGGAGATATGAACAGCGCAAAGGAACGATGTCCGTCGATGTGGTCTGCACCGGACTGGGGATCGTCTTCGGTGATTATGATCAATGTCTCCGGCCAGTATTTCGAGTGGGTGATCTTGTCTACGAGCAAGCCCGTGGCATAGTCGTTTTCCGCCACCATCCATTGCGGGGTGGGTTGCCCTGGTTTCGTGCCGTAAGTATGGTCGTTCAATAATGCCACGTAAAGGAAAGGGGGAAACACTCCGGCTTCTATTTCGTCCCAGATCCACTCCACCCTCTGTTCGTCCGGTGTGGAGTATAAGTACATGCCGAGGTCGAGCATGTAGTCGCTGTTTACAAATGGGGCGAACTTGTCCATCTCTCCCACCACCCCAAGGGGCTCTCCGTAGTCTCTGAATTCGATTCCCTGGGAGTAGAGGTTTTGCCAGATGAATTTTCCAGCCGGGTAGTCGGCCTGCTGTGTTCCGGTGGAAGGAAATCGGCTGTCGTCCCTGTAGCTCGCGTGCCAGATTCGTTCGGAGTAATCGTTGATGGTGCCGGCCACGTTCCAGTAGTGACCCTGGACCGACACTTCGATGTCCGCGTAGAAATTGTCCAGGAGGCAAAACTCCCTGGCCAGCGCGTGAAGGTTGGGAGTGTATTTTTCTCCAAACATTACAAGATCTGGATCTCCGTCCCCTGTGTCCAGGTCTCCCAGGTTTTGATCGTATGTCTTGTTCTCCCTCAGTATGAACACCACGTGCTTGATGGGAGAGGGATCGCCGACTGATCTGGGGATAGGGAAGGCTTTACCGAGACATCGATCCGGAAAGAACGACAGGGGGTGATTATTATAGTCTTTTACCTCGTCGGCTCCTTGTGTTAGCTCGGCGTCCGTGCTGAGTTTTACCAGGTTTACCGATCCATGCATGAACTGGTGAATGTCCGAGGTCGATGTTTTGGGTCCCACTCCCTGGCCCTTGCCGGTAGCGACGATGACCATGCCGTCCGAGGGCCTGACCTTGACCGAGGTCGGATACCAGGCGGTGGGAATGGAGCCAAGCATGGCGCCTGATTGCAAGTCCAAAACGTCCACGCTGTTTTTTTGGGCACAAGTTACATACAGCCTGCTTCGTGATTCATCCAGGGCCACCGAACTGGGACTCAGTCCCACCGCAGCAGAATCGTCTCTGCGTAGATTCATGGAGGCGACCAGGGCTTTTTTTTCGGTATCGATTACATCCACACGATCCGCATCTGAGCATGCGATATAAAGCTTGCCGTCTGTGGCCATGGCCATGCCTTCCGGGTTTTTGCCCACATCGATCTTCGCGAGCACGTTGGACGTGTCCGCATCCACTGCAACTACCTGGCCCGGTGAGTCAAGATCACTTCTTCCCCACATGGACACGAAGATCTCCTTGCCGTCCGGGGTCATCTGAAGATCATACGGGAGCACTCCCAGGTGTTTTCTCCACGTCTCTTGTCCTGACTCCAGGTCCACGGCAACCAGGTCTCCGTCGATTTGGGAAGTGACAAAGAGGATATTGCGCTGTTCGTCCAGCAAAAGTCCGGATGGATAGCCCCCAACTTCAAATTGCCCCGTCTCTTGAAGCGATGATGCATCCTGGGCGAGCTCGAAAACCTCAACCTTGTCGTCTCCTCCGCCAGCCGCGTACAGGACGGTTCCATCTTTACTCAAGGCCAATCCGAAGAAGAACGACCCAGGCCGGTCCCGATCTATCGTCTGGAGAACTTCTTCCGTATCCGTGTCGATCAGTTGGATGCTTTGTAATTTGCCTGGTGCCAGACCTTTACCGTCGTTGCTTACCACTGCCAGGGGACGATCCGGCCAAACAATCAGATTCATGGGAAAAGATCCAGCTTCGATGTATTTCCCCCACGGTTTGATCAGCCTGCCGCCTGGTATCACTACTGCCCCGTCATCGGTAGGACCAGTGGTGACATGGGCTTTCTCGGATGGTTGTATCAGGCAACCTTCAACTGTGGAAAATGACCATTCCATGGCCTGGTTGCTTCGGTTGTGTTCCACGTCCTGGACCGTACCTGTGTCGAGCACTACCCGGTATGTCTTACCGGCAAGCAGGAACCTCTCCGGGGTGAAGGTCAGGGGCCCCCCTCCTTGACCCACGATGAGTTCTCCTTCGATTTTTTCGTCATCCAGGTACAAAGCAAGGGTTTTCGATGTCAGCTTCACCGGCTGTTCAAAGCTAACCTCCACCGTGGTATTCAAAGCCACATCGCTGGCTCCATCTTCGGGCAATATGGATGTTATCTTTATTTTCGCTGAATCATCACAGGCGGACGCAGCCAAGGCTAGAACCAACAACAACACGGTCTTTCTCATGCTGAATTCTCCTCGTGGTCCGGGTTTTGTCGATAATTGAACCACATCGGCCAAAAGTATTCAATTCTCACCTGGAGAGCAATTTTTAGGGCCGAGAATGCCCTTGTGTTTTCTGTGGCTTTCACCCCGTTCCAATCCGTGCACTGTGTGCCAACGATCGTGGTCGGAAATATAGATTCTCATGAGGATGTACGTAACTCGGTGTCCCTGAATTCGCTTTGATTCGACATGCGTAGAATACTGTTCTATATTTCGTCATAGCCAGAGAAGATGGGAAATGTCTCTGGGTAAGACCTTCGAAATCCACAAGGAAGAACTATGCATGGTGCTGAGAAAAAACTGAAGATTCTATTTCTCTGTACCGGTAATTCCTGCCGCAGCCAAATGGCGGAAGGATGGACACGATACTTGAAAAGCCATCTCGTAGAGCCACATTCAGCCGGCGTGGACACAAACGTTTTGGATCCGCGGGCCGTGGAAGTCATGAAAGAGGCTGGCGTGGATATTTCCAATCAATATTCGAAACACGTGCGAGAGGTGATGAATATCGAGTTTAATTACGTTATCACCCTTTGCGGGCATGCTCAGGAAACCTGTCCCGTGTTCCCTGGCAGGGTCAAGGTGCTCCACAGGGACTTTGAAGACCCGCCCAAACTGGCGCTTAGCGCAAAGACCGAAGAAGAAGCACTCGCTCATTACCGCCGTATTCGTGATGAGATTCGATCGTTCGTCGATACACTGCCAGAATCGTTAATCCCTGCCAGCCAGGTGCCGCCTCTTGGTTGAATATTTTTTCTGCCGAAACAGGTGCCCCCGAAACAGGTGCAACGAAACAGGTGCCCCGAAACAGGTGCCCC
>CAYSLH010000268.1:0-7053 GCA_964431605.1 uncultured Myxococcales bacterium | reverse complement strand
TCGACCCACCTATTGTGGATGATGTCTTGGAGATACTTGAAAATCGCGATGTCTATGATCGTATCATCATAGCATCCCTTGCAGACAGCGTTGTGGAAGAGATCCGGCAGAAGAATCCACTTGTGATGACCTCATGGGGTACGGCCGAGATGCTAACTTTTGTCACCATGTCTGATGATGAAGAGGAAAATTTCAAACCCACCTCAGAGTTCCTCCAGCCACCACACGATGTGGTAGATGCGACTCTGATGGAAAAGATTCGCAGGTTCGACCTGAAGGTTCATGTCTGGACGGTAAATGAACCGGACAATATGAGAAGGCTCATGGACCTGGGAGTGGACGGAATAATCACTGATGATCCGGCGACCCTAAAGGGATTGGTGGCTAATTATAATTAGGGGTTGGGGATAAATGTTCTATAAGCTTCGTGCAAAGATTTTTCCACTTTTGCGTATCTTGCGTATGGGCCTGCTGATTCGAGAAGGATGATCCGATCATCAATAACGAACATACATTCCGAAAGCACCCAGTCCTCACCTGCGTTAGGCAGCATGAACTCCAAGGCGCAACCATCCAGACCTGATTTTGTCTTGAAGCAGTCTACAGATTTGAATTCGTAACCCCGTTCCCGCATGTGCCTTTTGAGAGCGTCAGTCCAAAAGGGCAGATCAGCCTTGGGATAGTTGTCCACCTCCCGGCCTTTGAGCATTACACCATCAGCAGTGATCATTTTAAACTCTCCCGAGTCTTGATATTGCCTGAATCCGTCCGGGACTGTCATTTTGTACTTTGTGCAGCCGGGTAAGGTTGCAGCACAAAAGGTCATTGCCAGCACTATCCGTAAAAGATTCATATCAAAATCCCTCCACGAGTCGCGTGAGGTCTACACTGTTGAGCCACTCGAATGGCGAATTCACATACACGACTTGCTGGCGTGCACGAAATTTAAATGAAATATCTATCAAAGCCCACCTCACTTGGTCTTTTTTTACCCGGAGTTCGCCCTTGGCCTGTTCGATCTCACCCATCAACTCGCCCATGGTCTTTTCGATGTTCAAGGTCGAGACCAAGTCCGATTGGTCGATTAGCTTCTCCAAGTGGGTGAAGATTTCTTTTTTAGACCTCAGAGCACCTTCGAGTTGAGCGATTTGCTGTGTTAGGTCTTTGCGGTCTATGGTTTTTTTCATAACGAGCCCTTGAGTGCCCAGGGACTGTAGAAAGTCAAAGAGTTTTTTTGGCGGAAGCTTGATACACAGTTGCTTGTCTGTAACCAGTACTCGAAAGCCACCATCCTTTTGGGTCTCTTCTAATATCTTCTTTCGGACATCTTCGACGGAGATAACCTTAAGAACTACGCTGGCAGTAATGGCAGTGGAGCGATGTGGTTCTTCAGCGGGCGATAATCGTGTAAGAATAAGGCCGACAAAAAGTATCGATATGATGATTAGTTTATTGATCATTCCAAACCTCACATTGTCCTGAAGGATTCCAGTGCCTTTATGACAGCCTTGTGATGTCGTTCGAACGCTTTGGGATTTGGATAGAATACTTCGACCACGTACACCAGCTCATCGTCGGTGTAAACACCCACCAGGTAGTAACGAGGCCGTGCTTCATGATTACGAAATACTTTGAAGGCTATCTTGCCAGTGCTTGCTTCCTCCACCAGTTCCTCGTCACGACCACTCATCTCATAGCCAACTGCATCCATCCAGAATTTGTTGTCACCTCTTGGTTCGTTTTTTACGTAACCAGCACGCAAAATTGTTGTATCGGCGGCTTGCGCACGGTACGAATCATCTTCATCAAACAGAACGAATCCAGCAGGCAAGGTTATCTTGATGTTGTTCTTACCATCGCTAATGCTGGTCCAGTGAGGCTCGAGGTTTCTGACCCAGTCGAAGGGAGATTGATGAATGAGATCAGCGCCTGATTCCATGACTGGCTCCAGTTGAACGGTTATGGTGAAAAAATCCACCAGATTTTTCAGACTATGGATTGTAGATTGCAAGTTTTCTATTTCTTCGGTAAGGCGTTTGATCTCCTTGAGAATGCGCAGTCGGTCCTCTGCCTTTTGCGCTTGGTTGAACAGCTTTAGCAACCGAGCGATTGTACGCTTTGCCACGGCCAGGCGACCTTGAAGATCAGTAAACTGCGCCGTAACATCCAGAGCCTTTACCTGCCTGTCGAGAACCTTTCCCACCGAGGCTAATTTGTCCATTATCGCTTCGAAGTCATGGGCGGGAATTCGTACAACTATAGCCCTGTCGCTCAGCGACTCGATATATCCTCCGGCTTTTTCGGTAATTTTAGTTATTGCATCGGCTGCCTCGATTGTTCGCCTTACCCTGAGTTGCAAAAAGCCCTGGTAGACTACCAGGGGAGCTTTTTGTTTTTGTGCAACTTGTTGGTCAGGTTGGGGCTTTTGGGGAGCATCATAGGATTTCAGATTTTTTTTTGAAGGCAAGGTGCTGGATTCGTTTTGGTAATAGGCCAACTGTAAGTCGCCATCAGTTTCGGCGTTTGTGGTCCAAACGACCTTGCCTTTCGCGGGACCGGATTTTGACATTGGTGACTGTTCGTAACGTACGTCAGCACCAGCACAGGAGAAGATTATGGCAGGCAGTATAATCAGAACCATAAATTGCATCTGTTTTCTGAATCTTCCTACTGACGAAGTTTGTTTTTTCCGATAAATCAATTTTGGGTTCATGGTGCCTCCCGAATTCAGAAGACTCTCGGTAACTGTTGTACTTTTGGCTCTTGATGCGGCAATTGGCTTCTTTGCTTGATAAAGACGGATAAAAAGCTCTGATTCCCGGATGGTAAATGGCCTATGGGTTTATTGTCAAATGGGAAAATCGAGGCACCCCACAGACATTCGATGGAAGGTTTTTCCAGCTGCCGATATTATTGTTACGGAGAAAAGAACTCATATTCCGATATGTTGACCAAGCCTGAGTGGTATATGAAGCTGGGGGTAGATGCTCGAAGCAGGCAAAGTTAGACCTCCGTCTCTGGATTTGAAAGTTTTTCGCACATTGACTAGTCCTGTCAGCATATGCTAGATCCTAGCGTCCCTTAGTCGGTCATGGTTGCTTCTCCGACGCACCAGGACTTGTTGATCTATTCAGTGAGAGGACTGACATGAATCCAAAAGAGCTTGCAGCGAGTCTTCATCCCCTGGAATTGCGAGTACTCGAAGCACTTGGGGAAGAAGTCACGTTTACTGAAAAGGAATTCGAAGCACCTGGAGTTAGCCCTGCACAACTTCGAACTGTCATCGAGTGGCAACTGGCCAAAAATTGCATGGAGGTACTATCCACCGAAGAAGAGCACTGGGTAGAGCTGACCGATCTTGGCAGGAAATACAAGGACGGCACCCCGGAACAGCTCTTGGTACGTCGTTTGAAAAGCGAAGGAATGCTTTCAGTATCTGAACTCATGAAGACCCAGGGACTGGAGCAAAAGGAAGCAGGTACTGCCCTTGGTTCCTTGAAAAAATCCGGAGTCCTCATTACAGCAGAAAAGGGATTCGTGAGCCTTTCAGAAGATGCGGATCTGGATTCCATCGAAAACCTGGGCCGGTTGATACATACCGTGTCTGAGGCGGGCCGTGTGAGACTGGATTCATTGGACCCATCCGATGCCAAGAGGGTTGAAAGTGGCAGCAGAAAAAGAGGAAAATCCAAAGGAATCTTTCGGTTGGGTACCGATCTTAGCCGAACTATTCGAATTACCGAGTTGGGTCAAAATGTTCGACGGGCCGCTCAAGACGCAGGTCGAAGTTCGGACGAAATAAACCTATTGACCCCTACCATGCTCTTAGATGGTAGTTGGAGAAAAAAGACTTTTCGCAAATACAACATTGACATCAGGCCTCCGAGAAGAATAGCCGGTAGGAGAAATCCTTACAGGGAATTTCTCGACTACGTTAGGAGGAAGCTTATTAGTCTTGGTTTCGAAGAGATGCGGGGACAGATGGTGGAGCCGGAGTTTTGGAACAACGACGCTTTGTTCATGCCTCAGTTCCATTCAGCCAGAGATATTCATGATGCCTACTATGTAAAGGAACCTTCCAGGGCGGATGAGATCGAAGAGCCGTTTGCGTCCAGGGTTGCAGCCGCACATACCGATGGTGGAGATACGGGCAGCCGCGGTTGGGGATACGAATTCGATATGGACATGGCTAGAAGGCTCGTGCTTCGAAGTCAGGGGACCGTATTGTCCGCCAGGTGGCTTCATAAGGCCCGTGTGCCTGGAAAGTATTTCGCCATAGCCAGGTGTTTTAGGTACGACCAGGTGGATGCCACCCATGCACCTGATTTTTTTCAGTGCGAAGGAATAGTCTTGGGTGAACACATCGATTTCGTGACCTTGCTCGGGCTGTTGAAACTATTTGCCAAGGAAGTCGCAAAGGCCGAAGAAATTCATTTTACGCCCGCATATTTTCCATTTACGGAACCCTCGGTGGAAATCCATATGAAGCATCCCAAGTTGGGATGGACCGAACTGGGAGGTGCCGGGATTTTCAGACCTGAAGTTACTGGACCTCAAGGGGTGGATGTTCCTGTCATAGCATGGGGACTTGGCTTGGATCGCATGGCCATGATGGCCATGGGGATCGATGATATCCGGGACTTGTTTGCCTCGGACTTGAACAAAGTTCGTTCGACACGTATTCGAATGAAGGACTGAGCTTTTTGCTCGGGAGGTCTTTATGCCTACCATCAGCATTGATCCTGTTGATTACCAGGAGTTGCTCGGAGAGCCGACCACTGCTGAACAGTTTGAAAAATATCTGGACTTGGTCAAGGGAGAGTTCAAGGGTGTGGACGAGCAAGGCCTTTGGCGGGTCGAACTAAATGACACAAACAGACCGGACTTGTGGTCCGCAGAAGGTATCGCTCGTCAGATTCGATCTGCCATGGGAAGCAGGCGTGACTATTCTTTCTTTTCAGGAGAACCTATTGGTGAGATTCATGTCAAAGATCAGGATTTGATGGATATTCGTCCATATGTCGCAGCCTTTGTGGTCCGGGGTGTAAGGGTTACGGATCGTTGTTTGAAGCAGATCATACAGACGCAGGAAAAGTTGGCTGAAAACTACGGGAGGAAACGCAAGGATGTTGCCATAGGGGTATATAGAGCAGAGAAAATAAAATTTCCTGTAACCTATTCTGCGGTGGATCCAAAACAGTATTCATATGTTCCTCTTGGATTCGATGAGCCCATGAGCCTTGCTGAAATCCTCGAAAAACATCCCAAGGGTATAGAGTATCGTGATGCCTTGGCCGGGCATGACAAGGTTCCATATCTTCGCGACGCACAGGATTTGGTGCTTTCCATGCCTCCCATTATAAACTCCAAGGAATTGGGGGAGGTAGTAGCAGGAGATACGGATCTGTTCGTGGAGGCAACTGGAACCGATCTTATGCATGTCATCCTGGCTTTGAACATCATGGCATGCGATCTGGCGGATCGTACTGGAAGAATCGAGAGAATTCGTACCCTGTATCCTTTTGACACTCCCCTGGGCCGTCGAGTGGATGTTCCCTATCACATGGACCTGTCCTTGACCGTTCCCCTGGCGGAGTTCAGCAAGATGCTTGGAGTGAATGTCAGGGCAGTGGAACTGGACAATGTTTTGGAACGATACGGCTGTGATGTTAGCATTGCAGATGGAAAGGTGACAGTGAGTCCTCCTCCCACAAGGGCAGATTATTTGCACCAGGTGGACGTGGTTGAAGATTTTGCCGTGGCACGCGGATACGAGACCTTTGAGCCCCGCATGCCCGGCGAATTTACTCCGGGCAGGCCGTCGGATATCAGTGTCCTGGAAGACAAGGCCAGGGACCTCATGATTGGTATGGGGTATGAGGAGATAATATCCAATATACTATTTTCCAGGGACGCACTGATACACAGAATGAACCGTCCCGATGATTCTCCATTGGTAGAAGTCGCCAACGTCATGAACGAAAATTTCTCTGCGTTACGTGACGGGATACTACCGTGTTTACTCAATACAGAGTCTCGTTCTGCCGCAGCCGCTTATCCTCACAGGTTGTTTGAGGCTGGAGATGTGGCCGTGTTCGAAAAAGATTCCCCGGTTGGTTCCGTAACACTCGTGAAGCTTGGTGGATTGATCGCCCACCGAGAGGCGAATCTCTCGCAAGCTCATGCCGACCTGGATTTCTTATTGCAAATGTTGGAGGTACCCTGGGAACTTGACAATGGTGACCACCCTTCATTTTTACCTGGACGTTGTGCGCGGATTCTGATTCAGGGCGAGCACGTTGGTTGGCTTGGAGAGATCCATCCGGAAGTTCTTCAAAGATGGGAGATTGGCGTGCCTTGTGCCGGTTTTGAACTATCTTTGGACTCGTGGGTTTGAACCATGCAAAGCTCAGAAACTCACCGCCGTCCCGGCGTAATTGAAAAGGCCATCAAGGCCCACAATCCAACTCAGGCTGTTTTACGAGAGGCCATGGCTCTGGACGAAGAACTAACCAGAGAAAGACCATGCTTTCAGACTTTGCTACCCAAGGTCTCGACTTTCGTGGATAACTTTTCATCACTGTTGCTCCATGAACAAGAGGCTCTCGAGTCCATTAGTAGTATTTGCATTAACGGCTGCAGTACTGCGTCGGATCTTTCAGAGAGGATGAGATGTGTTACAGTGACTGCGGAATTGATGCTTCGGTTGTGCCAGGAGGCTCAGAGGGAGGGAGTCGATCGTGTGCATGCTAGAATCCCGGCCCTCATGATGCATCTCATTGGTAGGATGGACGAGTCGATTCGCAATACTGGCCGGAATGATTTTCTGCAAGCACCTTTTGAACCTTTGGCTCAATTGGGCCAGCAGGTACTACTAATTGCGGAGCAAACCAATCTTCCCGAAGCTTGGTTTGAAATTTTATGCTCCCTGGACCGTTTATTGATTTCACTTTTGCACGGGACACTATCGCGAGCAGCTTCCTCTAAAGCTGGACCTGATGAGGTTCATGAAGCTATTGCAGACTCGGATTTGTCCTGGTTGACTGGATTACA
>CAYSLH010000267.1:0-7069 GCA_964431605.1 uncultured Myxococcales bacterium | reverse complement strand
GTATTGTGCAACATGCTTTTAGCTTAGGAGATTATTCGGCAATTTTCCCTTGACATGGGAATAGTATTAGGCTTTCTTGCCAATACACAGAATCAAATTAAGAAAAGGAGCGATCATGGCCACTAAAAAGAAAAAGATGATCCTGGATCTCCACAAGATGAAAAAAGAAGGACAAAAAGTAGTCTGGATTACATCCTACGATTATCCGTCTGCCCAGTTTGCCGAGGCGGCCGGTGTGGACATGATTCTCGTTGGAGACTCGCTGGGAATGTGTGTGTATGGTTACGAATCTACAGTTCCTGTAACCATGGACCAGTGCATAGTTCACGCAGAAGCCGTAAGAAGGGCTGCGCCCAACACTTTCGTGGTGGGGGATATGCCGTTTATGTCCTACCAGACATCCAACGACGACGCGGTTCGCAACGCAGGACGATTCCTCAAAGAAGCCGACTGTGACGCCATCAAGCTAGAAGGTGGCAAGAGGATCATCCCGAAGGTAAAGGCCATCTTGGACGCCGGCATAGTTGTGTGTGGTCATATAGGCCTCACCCCCCAGAGTTCCGGTCAGCTAGGTGGACACAAGGCCCAGGGACGCACCGTAGAATCCGCCGAAATGCTCATGGAAGACGCCATTGCGCTGCACGAAGCCGGAGTGCAACTATTGCTGTTGGAAGCGGTGCCTCCCGAGGTGGGCGGAGCCATCGCCAAGATGCTTCCCATACCTGTGTACGGAATCGGCGCCGGTATGAACACGGACGGTCAATTGTTGATCATCTCGGACGTCATAGGTCAGTTCCAAGCCTTCACACCCAAATTCGTCAAAAAGTACGCAAACGTGGCAGAGGTTGTAACCAACGCTCTCAAGCAGTATGGCCAGGACGTTCGCTCCGGCGATTTTCCGGGCGAGGAGCACTGTTACAGAATGAAAAAGGGCGAGTTCGAAAAATTCGAGCAGCTCCTGAAAAAATATAAATAAGCTTTATGATTCTCATCGAACGATAACTTAAAACCCAGACCAGAGGGGAGACTGAAATGTCTGATCTGAGACAAAAACTAAAAATACCCACAGAACACATAGACGCCATCAACGATTTTTTGATGGATCCCAACAACCAGGTAGTCAACGAAGTACTGGAGTTGGTGGAAAAATACGGCGGCCCCGAGGAGATCAACCGCAAGGCAGCCGAAGCCAGAAAACTCGAAAACCTCATGACCAGACTCAAGGACTCTGGCTCGTCTTACCACAAGGACGTGCAGTGGCTCATGGAGCAGCGGGACAAGGGTGCATTTATCACCAAGGCTGACTATAGAAAAAAGATCTTAGGAAACGCTGCCGAATCAATGCAATTCAAAGAGGACACGGCGGTCACCCTGGAAATCAGCGCGTTGCAGTACTTTCCGTTTCTCATCACTGAAGCAAAGCAGGCCATGGAAAAAGGCGAACTCATGCCCGGAAGATACATCAGAGTTCGAACGATGAAAGAGCAGGTGGAAGACAATGGTGATATACTGGCGGTTGCAGCGGCCATGCAGGTGGTGGGAGCAAGCTACGTTGAGACCCTGGACACCAAAGGTACAGACGGGTCCAACGTCCACTTGGGCGGCCCTGAAACCATCACCGGCTACTTCGGCGGAGTCGGTCAACCCAACGATCACGCAATCAAATGGGCAGAGGAATTTCTGCACTACTACACAGAGTATGGCATCAAGCAGGTGCTCAACGTCAATCCCGGCACCGTTCTAATCGGATACCTCCTGCACAAGCTGGGCATAGACAACGAGTTCAAGATCTCTGTTTACATGGGCAACGACAACCCCTACGCGGTGCTGTGGACCCTCATCGGCGCCAAGCTGTTTTCACGGTCTGACAA
Organism: uncultured Myxococcales bacterium; assembly: GCA_964431605.1. Classification (GTDB taxonomy): domain Bacteria; phylum Myxococcota; class B64-G9; order B64-G9; family B64-G9; genus JALVPF01. The sequence goes on along the minus strand of CAYSLH010000267.1, from coordinate 5,198 downwards.
CACCACCTCTCTCATAGGGTTCAACCTGGCTAATTCGGTCAACAACGACACGATCAGAAAAGCTTCTGACATCCGCAAGGCCTTGGGGTTCGAAAAGGTGGTCAGGATCGAGCATCACATAGTCGAGACCTACAAATCCATAGTGGTACAACCATATGATCGCCTCGATGAACTACTGGAGGTTGCCAAGGAAGTACCCAACATCTCTGCCAAGCATGAAGGTGGAGATCCCGAGGTGGACAAGACCCTGGATCATCCTTCGGACATCCTGGACTATTTCATGCCCAAGGCAGACGTGGAAGCACAGGGCTTGATGTCGGCATTCGAACGCAACTACATTGAAAAACACAATGCTGTCAACCGTACGGCCAAGGCCCTGACCAAGGCCGGCATAGACGTAATCTGCGCTGCCAATCTCCACGCATAATCTAAAAAACCCGATTCCCCCTCGAACAACACACGCCCGGACGCAGGGGTAAATCATAGCCCCGTCCCTATTATCCACCCGTCCCTATTATCCACCTAATATACAAGCACAGCGCCTTGACATCATGACGTCATAACGCTACAATGTCAGACGATGGAGGCAAACCATGAGCACCCTCACAAAACGCGCCACAGTATACCTGGAACCGGATCTGCACAGAGCATTGAGAATGAAATCCATCGAGACATCCCGATCCATGTCAGAGTTGATAAACGACGCAGTGCGCACCCATTTGAAAACCGACGCAGACGATCTGGCGGCGTTTGAAGAACGCGAAAACGAACCAGTGCTCAACTTCGAAGACTTCCTGAAAGAACTCAAGCACAATGGAACAATATGAAGTCGTCTTTAAAAAGTCGGTAGCAAAGGACCTGGCACGAATACCCAAAAAGGATGTAACCAGGATCATCGAAGCAATAAAAAAGCTCTCCTCAGACCCCCGTCCCCCACAAGCAAAAAAACTCTCAGCACAAGAAAAATACCGCATGAGGTGTGGAGTCTATCGAATCCTGTACGAAATAAAAGACAAGCTCCTCGTCGTCTGCGTGGTCAAGGTGCGACACAGAAAAAACGCCTACCGATAGACCTTTGGTATTGAGCCCCCCTTAGCGAAACAATGTAAAACGCAAGGGTGTGTCTTAGACCTGCCCTAGTCGATCCTTATAGCCTTTTCTTTTGAGCAGACATCGAAACACAGACCGCACTTGATACATTTTTTCTGGTCGATGGACACAGGCTTGTCCTTGCCCCTGGAGATGATGGCGTTTTCGGGACAATTCTTTTCACACAGACCACAAGCCGTGCATTTATCCGCGATGACATGATAGCTTATTAGAGCCTTACACACACCAGCCCGACACTTCTTGTGCTTGATGTGGGCTTCGTATTCGTCCCTGAAGTAACGAATCGTAGTCAACACCGGATTGACTGCGGTTCTACCGAGGGCGCACAGGGCCGTATCACCCACTGTCTGGCACAGCTCCTCCAAGAGTTCTATGGTCCCCTTTTCGGCCGTGCCTTCGGTGATGGAATGGAGCAGGGAGCTTATTTGCCTGAGGCCCTCACGGCATGGAAGGCACTTGCCGCACGATTCTCCCTCGAGAAAATCTATGAAGTACCGGGCGATATCCACCATGCAATTACTCTCGTCCATGACGATCATTCCACCAGAACCCATCATGGAACCCACTTTGGTCAACTCGTCGTAATCCACCGGCAGGTCCAGCAGACTCTCGGGTATTACGCCACCCGATGGACCACCTGTTTGAACAGCCTTGAACTTTTTTCCTCCGGCAATCCCACCGCCTATATCATAGACGATCTCTCTCATTGTTATACCCATGGGTACTTCCACCAAGCCGGTGTTGTTAACATTGCCGACCAGGGAAAAGACCTTGGTTCCCTTGCTTCCGCCCCATGGGCTCTTGCTCACGTCTCCTGTGCCTATGGTGGTATACCACTTGGAACCACGCAAAATTATCTGTGGCACGTTGGCAAAAGTCTCTACGTTGTTCAGGTTTGTGGGCCTATCCCAAAGACCATGCTCCACCGTGTGAATGTACTTTGCACGGGGTTCGCCAACCCTGCCCTCCATGGACGCCATGAGAGCGGTGGACTCTCCACACACAAACGCACCTGCTCCCCTGTGAATGCACACATCAAAATCAAAGCCCTTGCCCAGGATGTCCTTGCCCAGCAGTCCGTACTCACGGGCCGCGTCCATGGCCTTTTCTAAAAGCTCTGTTGCCAGGGGGTACTCATGGCGAATATAGATGTAGCCCTTCTTTGCTCCCACCGCATATGCGGAGATAATCATGCCCTCCAATACCACATGGGGGTCGGACTCGATGATACTGCGATCCATGTATGCTCCCGGATCGCCCTCATCTGCATTGCAGACCACGTACTTGACATCACCAGGCGCCTGACGACAGGTCTTCCACTTGATACCGGTAGGGAATCCACCACCACCACGCCCGCGCAGGCCAGAGGCGATGATCTCATCGATAATCTGTTCGGGGCTCATGTGCTCTAAAGCCTTTGCCAAAGCCTTGTATCCCCCGTGGGCGATATACTCATCGATGGACTCAGGGTTTATCTGACCACGGTTTCGCAATGCCAAAAGACGCTGTTTTTCGAAAAACCCGAAATTATCCATACTGGGAACTACAGAGGTATGGCTCTTTGCGTTTGTGGACAATTGGTTCATAATACCCTCTCCCTTCCCGTCACAAGGGCGTAGTCCCGTACTATCCTGCCCGATTTTACATGCTGCTCTATGATCTGCTTGACCTTATCCTCGGTCAGGTCCACGTACATTACAGGCTCCTGGTCTGCCAACTCCACTGTCATCATGGGCTCGCGACTGCACAGGCCTGCACAACCAGAGGTGGTAAGCAAAACACCATTGTCGGCCAAATCAGCCACACGCCGTGTGGTCTCGTCCAGTATCTTCTGTGCTCCAGCGGAGATACCGCAGGTACCCATATGCACTGTCACCCTTGCATGCTTGTTGCCATTTGCTAAAGAAAGCTCGTTTAGGGTTTTTTGTGCGACCTTGTCTAGGTCTTCTATTTTCAGTTTGGACATGGCAGTTCCTCCAAAAAGGGTGTCGTTATTTTGACTGCTCTGATCTTCTAATTTTTTTGATGGTTTTCTGGGCCTTGAGCGATGAACTGCGAGCGTAGACATCCTCCCCCACTGTCACCACAGGCGCCAGACCACAACATCCGAGACAGCGAACCGACTCGACACTAAACAGCATGTCCTTTGTCGCCTCTCCCTCTTTGCTAACGCCCAGATAGCGCATGATGTTGTCCAGAATACGCGCGCCTCCCTTTACGTGACACGCAGTGCCAGTGCATACGCTAATGGGATATTTGCCTCTGGGTTCAAGGGTGAAGCCCTTGTAAAACGTTGCGATGTGAAAGATGTAACTCAGTGGCACATCCAGCTCCTCCGCGAGCTTTTCAGCCACATCCTTCGGGATGTAGTGATATTGCTCCTGTACATCCTGCAACATCTCTATCAGGTAGCTATTGTCTGCCTTCCAATGGTCCACTATGGTATCCACTTTGATCGATTGGGTTTGCATGGTGTAAATTCCTCCTTGCTAAGTTGAAGGCGAAAGGTTCACGCTGCTTTTTTCGTTCTTGCGAGCAAAAATTCACCTGTCATTTCATCATCACGACCGCTCAACCACAGAGCCCCTTTCTCGATATCCGGCCTCTGTTTGTCTGCACCGCTACCGTGAATTCTCTCAATGGCTCGCTTTGTCTCCATCTCGAACCAAAGCCTTGCCTCATGTCCATATAGAAGGTTTTTCAATTCGAAAGACAGATCAGAAGGCCTGAGGGTGTACAGCCATCCTTTTGTGTATGGAAAATCATTTACCAGCCCCGGATGTGCGACAAGCTCCTTATTGATGGCAATGATCCGTCCTGATAAGGGCGTGGGGATCTTGATGCTTCCATGTTCCAGTTGCAGCTCACAGACCGCGACTCCCTCTACCAGTTCATCACCAGGACCAGGAAGCGCCACTGCCCCAATTGTCCCCAGGAGCCTCTGAGAAAAATCATCGACTCCAACCCGAATATCACCATCTCGCTCAACGTGTACCCAGACGTGTCCCCTGTGATAGTGCATTCCACCTGCCAGGCGAAGGCCTCCAGTGACAAATTCATCCTCCTTGGGCATTTCAATGTCCGGCTCTTTGGAATCTTCCATCATCTGGGCAAAGGAACAACTCGAGCACTTGAAAGAGTTGATACAGAGCTTGTAAGAAACATCACCTCTGAGCATATATCGACACTTTCTCGCACCTGCCGGCAACTTGTCGAACAAGTCCTTGAAATCCTCACGCTGCTGTTCGATATCCTGCACTGATACAGAACCGCTCATGGGCCTGATCAGCTGTGGTCCGTCCATCAACGCCTGATGCAAGGAGCAACGCTCACACTGGTAGTTGAGAGTACAAAGCCTGTAGGAGATGACACCAGCATCCACCCAAATGCACTGTCCTGATGAAGTCGGCTCCAGTTTTTTCTTGTCATTTTGATCATCTGACATGGCATACCTCCAGGCCTGTTCAGATTTTCGAGAAAAATTTCTCCGTTATACTCTGCCAGCTCTTTTCATCCAGATTCCGTGAGAAATTGGGAATCAAATCACCGCCGTCAGACAAAGCCACGCCTGCGCTCTCGGTGATAGTTCCAAAGAGGCTGTCTGATTCTGCCAGCAACCAATCGCTGGATTGCCCCGGCCTAACCAGCTCGTGTGATTCTCTATACTGGTCTTCTGGTTCCAGCATGTACAACCAACCACGCTGGTAACAGTCCTCGTTTATGACCGAAGGATCTTCCAGCAGGAGCTGGTTGACGCGAGTAACCTTACCTGACATCGGGAAGAGCAAGGTTGCCTTGTGACCATTGTTGCTAAGCTCCAATGCAGGCTGTCCCTGTTTGACCAGATCACCAGGTGCGGCGCTGAGTTTTGCCCTTGAAATCTCCCCGACTACTTTTTGAGCAAAGTCATCCATTCCAATTCGAGCATGCTCTCCCAATACTCTTACCCAAGTGTGACCATGAGAGTAGTAGCGGTCCTGTTTCAGGAAAAACTGCGCAACCTTTTTTGTCTGTCTCTTTTTTCCAGGGGCCAGGGCAAGAATCGGATTTGTTCCATATTCATCGATGAGATTCTGATCCACTTCACA
>CAYSLH010000266.1:0-7096 GCA_964431605.1 uncultured Myxococcales bacterium | reverse complement strand
GCTGAACTTTGTAACCATTGGCTGAGGGGTTACCTTGGTGAATCGGATTTTTTTCAAAAGGATCTCGTAAAACGATTTTGGACCAGGTCTTCAGTACCACAGAGCACCAGGGCCCTTGGCTTTGACACCAGGTCGTTGAAAAACTCCCAGGCCGGCACCTTGATGGGAATGGGTGCTGTGGGACATTTGGGTTATACTGGTACTTCCGTATGGATCGATCCGGACAGGAGATTGTTAGTGGTCTTATTGAGCAACAGAGTACATCCAAGTGTGGACAATGAATCCATCAAGGAGTTCAGACCCTTGGTACACGATGTCATCATCACTGAGTTGTATGGAGACAGGGCATGAAAATTCACATGGTTGCAGTATGTGGAACAGGTATGGGATCTTTGGCCGGCCTGTTGAAAGAAGCTGGTCACCAGGTCAGGGGATCGGACAAGGCCTTTTATCCACCCATGAGCGAAAGCTTGAAGCGATGGGGAATTATTACCGTGGAGGGATTTGACGCAAACAATATCCAGTCTGGTACGGACCTGGTGGTGGTTGGAAATGCATGTAGAAAGGATAACCCTGAGGCCAGATTCGCCTTGGATAACGGTATACATGTCATGAGTTTTCCCCAGACCCTTTCGGAAATGTTCATAACAGGCAAGAGATCTCTGGTGATGGCTGGAACACATGGAAAGACCACAACCAGCAGTCTCATGTCTTACCTTTTGGTTCGCGCGGGAAGGGATCCTGGATTTTTGGTGGGTGGAATTCCTCTCAATTTTCAAAAAAGCTTCCGTTTGGGACATGGACAGGAGTTCGTCGTAGAGGGCGACGAATACGACAGTGCCTTTTTCGACAAGCGTCCGAAGTTTGTACATTACCAGCCTGATATGGTGGTGCTGACTTCCGTGGAATTCGACCATGCTGATATTTACGCCGACATGGATGCGTACCGTGAAAGCTTCCGTACCCTGGTGGATATGATCCCGGAGGATGGCTTGCTGGTTGCAAATGCCGACGATTCAGAGGTCATGGCCCTGGCTCGGGAGGCCAGGTGCTTGGTTACAACATATGGATTTGGATCCGAAGCCCAGTGGAGAATCGGTAATTTGAGTATCGATGGCAGCAGCACAACTTTTGATCTAACCACTCCCGATGGGCATTTTTCCTCTTTGCGGGTACCATTGGCAGGGCGGCACAATGCGGCAAATGCCACAGCGTGTCTGGTGCTTGCAAACCGTTTGGATATGGATCCCCCAGAGGCCGTAAAAAACATGGAGGGATTCGAGGGAATAGCCAGGCGCATGCAGGTTCGTGGCGAGCTGGCGGGTGTCGTGGTGGTAGACGATTTCGCCCATCACCCCACCGAAGTCCGGGAGACGATTGTTGCTGCCAGGCATAGATGGCCTTCCAAACACCTAGTGGCCATTTTTGAACCACGGACAAATACGAGTAGAAGAAGCTACTTTCAGGATTTGTATCCAACGTCTTTCGAAGGAGCGGACAGGGTGATGGTGGTCCCGCCATTTGGAGCCGACGACATTGATGAGTCCGAGAGATTCGATTCTGAAAAACTCGTACATGCCTTGCGAAGCCGTGGACAGGATGCCATGCTTTGTTTGGATGTGCAGGATGTTCTTGACAGGCTGGTAAATCAATTGAAACCAGGTTCGGTGGTGTTGATAATGTCCAATGGCGCATTCGAAAATATTCACCAGCGGTTGTTGGATTCGCTTGGAGCACGGGAAGGCTGAAGACACATGGTTTTATTCTGGCTGATATTCACGGCTCTTTTGCTATACGTTGTAACCAGGATATATCTCGGTCTGGCCTCCAGGAAACTGGCGGTCGATCTTCGTTGCAACGAAATCCATTTTGCAACGACCTCGGACGGGTGGACCATCGCGCTGCATAGGTACAAGCCGGATTCCATACGCTGGTGCCAGCCGTTGCTGCTGTGTCACGGCATGAGCGCAAACAGGTTCAACTTCGACTTGGCCAAGGACAGATCCCTTGCACGAACCCTGGCTTCCGTTGGGTTCGATGTTTGGTCGTTGGAACTTCGCGGCCATGGTGCGAGTGACAAACCAGCCTGGCTCACACCCTTTGGCTGGAACTACAATTTCGATGATTTTCTCCTCAGGGACATCCCGGCAGCCCTTGATAAGGTACGGCAGGTGACCGGTCGGGATAAGGTTTTTTGGATCGGTCATTCCATGGGTGGAATGTTGGGGCTTGCCCATGCAGGAACCAGCAAGGACTGCGGCCTCGCAGGTTTGGTGGCTGTGGGTGCACCAGTAAGTCTTCGCTCACCCAGCGGTAAAGTTCCAATGGGGCTTGTATCGAGACTGGTGCTTTGGGGTAGTGCTGTGCGGATCTCTTCATTGTCTAAGTTTTTCGCGTCCCTTTCGGGTATTGTACCGAAGGGTTTTTCCAGGACGTTCATGTTTCCCGGCTCCACCGAGCCCAGGCTGGTCAAGCGTATAATGTTCAACCTGGTAGAAGACGAACCTACCGCCCTGATTAGGCAGTTCGGTGTTTGGCAGAGGGAGGGAAGTTTCAAGTCTGAAGATTCCGGGCAGGATTATTTAGAGTCATTGTCATCGATAGACGTTCCTCTCTTTATCCTAGCTGCGGAAAAAGACAAGCTGGCCAGTCCCAAGAGTGTCACCCCCGCATACGAGAGAGCCGAGGTCAAAGACAAGCAGCTGAGAATTTTCGGCATTGATTCGGGAGACGAGTTCGATTTCGGTCATGGTGATATCCTGCTGGGACGACTTGCACCCAAGGTGGTCTACACTGAGATCATCGACTGGCTCGAGGCTCGTGCAACCGAATGCAGCAACGAGGCGAGCTAGTTGAGTAAATGTTCACGGTGCAGTTGTTCGAAAAGCTCAGCCCTCATTCTGCGACCAACGTATTGCCTGATTCTTTCTGCATCCGAAGATCTCAGCATTGTGAACTCGATGGCTGTACCTTGCTTATGTTCGTCTGTATTGTTGTAAACGATCCTGCCTAGTGCTCTGACAGGTCTGTCGTCTCCAGGCAGACAGAACTCCAGGGTTACTTCCTTCGAGTCCCTCTGTGGCGACTTGGCCGGAGAAATATAGCTTATTCCCCGTTCGCAGATATCCATGGTCTTTCCAAGAAGCTTGGCAGTTCTGCTTTGTTCGTTGATGAAAACGTTCATACCAGCTCTTAAAAACTCCCTGCGTTCGTTCAATCGTTCCATGGCCGCCTCCTCCTGGTTGGGTATTCCAATTGGTTACATATATCATTTTATCCTACATGCGACAGGAGTCAAAAAAATGGCTAATTTTTTTTACCCTGGGCTTGGACCAGCATTCCCAGAGGACCAAACTTGGCGAGTATTTTCACCTGCAATCCTGCTTGTTCCATGGCGCGTTTGATTTCAGAGAGGGTCCTCGAGTGAAGCCAAACTCCCTGGCGCATGGCGTTTCCGAGCTGGGTGAAAAAACGAAAGAAACATGTGTGGGCAGTGGTGAAATAGATCGTCCCATCATCAGACAACAGGGGGGACAGTACGCTAAGCAGCTGAGAAAGATCAGGAGTATATTCAAACGCGGAAAAACTGCAGATAAGATCATATGGACCGCTGAGTGAGACCTGGCGAATGTCAGCAGCTACGGTCTCGATATTCTCCAGTCCAAGACACTCGGCCTTCTGAGCGAGTTTTTGCAGCATGACAGGTGAGAGATCCACAGCCTGTACTCGCTTGGCTCTCTTCGCCAATTCCACTGTGAATCTTCCTGTTCCTGCGCCTACCTCCAGAACATTCATATGAGGCATCAAGATATCGTCCAGGCGCTTTTGTGCTATCTGGAACTCAGCTTGCCTAAGTGCGCCCTGTACTCTGTCTGTCTGCTCTTCGTCGTAATCCTCGGCTAGCGAGTCGTAGAAAAACCGAACTCCCTCCACTCCTGAGCTTTTGGACGAATGTAGCCGTGAACCTGAGTACGCCTTGGAGATACACGCGGTAGCCAGACCCATAGACTCTATACCTTCGATGATTTTTTCAAGTTCTTCGAGCCATTGTGAAACTGAGTAGGAAGAGCCCGGGGTGGTGTCGTGCAAGGAGATGATATCGCCAGGACGAATCCTCTTGAGCACTCGCCTGGCCATACCAGATACCCGCCTGTTGCCAAGGTCCAGAGATTTCACCCTGGCGTCTACACAAACCATGCCCTGTTCCAGCAATATCCTCCAAAGACCCGGCCTGACGATCCAAGCAGGTGGCCTGAATAAACGTGGTCTGAGCCCGAGAGATTCGAGCTCATCTTGGCATTTGTCGATTGAAACACTCAGTCTCTTGATGGGCTTGAGGGCCAGAAACACATCGTGTTCCATGGTGTGATTGCCTATCTCGTGTCCCTCGTCCATGATCATCTTCACCAGGTCCGGGTGGTCGTGTACCTTTTGACCAACCAGGAAAAACACCGCCTTTGCTTCATGGCGTTTGAGCAGCTCCAAAAGCATGGGAGTGGTCAGTGGATCCGGCCCGTCGTCAAAGGTCAACACGACCGAGTTTTTACTTTTAATCTTGGTGATGACAGGCATCAAAAGTCGCCACCTGGGAAATAGGGGAGCCACGAGCATTATCAACACGAAACCACCTAGGGGAAACAATGCCCATGAGGTATGGAAAAACATCAGGACCAGGGCCAGCTGAAAGGCTCCAAGTCCCACCAAGTGGGCCGGAGCCAGGGGAAAGATGCTTACCCACTTGCCGGATTCTACCTGATGAGCATTTCCCATAGGGGCCCCGTGCGACCGCGTTGGTACATGCGTTTTAGAATCTTTTGGGTCTGTTCTCCTCCTGCACCAACTATCCAGTTTGTACGTCCGGAAGAGCGCTCCCTGACCATATGAATGATCTGCTCTGGGCTGATGCCCTGTGCCTGGTAGAAAACAGGTTCAAGAAGATCATCGTCATCGCTGATAGACCCTTCTTCGAGGGCCAGCGAATACAGAGAAGTATTAGGGTAGATGCGAATGCCGCAAAAAAAGAAAAACACGGCCTTGTCAATGGTGTCTACTGCATCTAGAGTCTCATCGACACTATGGTGGTCTTCACCTGGTCCACCCAGCATGAAATAGTGAGCTACGTTCAGTCCCGCCTCGGTGGCTGCTCGGTGTGCTGCCAGGGCGTGTTCGGCTGTGAATGCTTTTTTGTAGGATTTGAGCATTCGCGGGCTCAGGGTGTCTGTACCGAACTCCACGTGAGTGCATCCACAGTCGGCAAGGGTTTGATAAAAACCGTCCGGTGGAGCCAATGGGGCAAAAAAAGCGCCCCATGGAATGCTTAATCCTGCTTTTTTGAAAGCCTGGGCCACCAGCATGGCGTGGGAGTGGTCAGAGTTGAACACCGAGTCTGAGATGAACAGGTACTTAGCCCCGGCTCGTTGCAGACCCAGCGCCTGTTTGGCTACCATGTCGGGATCGAATCGCCTTATGCGACTGCCCTCGATGTGGGGATAAGTACAGTAGAAGCATTTGAACGGGCAGCCTCTTTTGGTTTGCAAATTGAGCATGCCCCCTCGCTCCAGATAAAACTCCGCGTTATCCTTTTGAGGAAGAACACGATCGCAGGAGCCCTCGAAGGGTGGAGGTGGACTGGTCTTGCCACCATGTCTAGTGATCACCCCGGGGATTTTCTCCAGTGCGGCCCCAGTCCTCATGGCTTCCAGAAGTCTGGCAAATCGTTCTCCTTCGCCAACTATTCCAGCATCTGCGTCCACCGTCTCGAGTATGATTCCAGGAAACAGTGTAAAACCAGCACCTCCGAGGACGATCTTTGCATTGGAGCATGCCTTTGCATCAGCTACCACCTGCTTCAGGTCGCTTATGAATTCCATGCTGTCAGAGGAGTCTGTATTGTCGATGTTTCTCAGTGAAAAGCCGATGACATCAGGGCCAAACTCATCTATGGCCCTGGTCAATGGGGTGTTGTCCTCATCGCCTGCCAGGTCCAGCAGCTTCAATTGATGCCTATCCCTTAGGGCGCCGGCAACGTGATCCAGGCCGAGAGGATAGACCGCGTAAGGTTCCGTAAAGCGGTTTACCGATACCAGTAAGACCCTCAAGGCACGACCTCCACCAAAGCGCTATATTCACCAAGGTTCAACAGAACAATACCCCGATCCTCCAAAGTCACTTCTTTCATACTCGAGCCTATAGATGCCACACGTTTTTCCAGCCATTTTACCGCGATGGCTGTTGCACATGCCGATACGGTCGCAAAGCTACCAAGAATACTTTCGTACTCCAGAATCGGGACTTTCTTGAACATTCCCTGCAATAGCCTCCTCAAGTCATCAGCCTGCCTCGATAGATTGTTCTGAATCCTTAGCATTACCAGCCCATATTCGTGTCCTGAAATCTTTGCGCCAATGGCTTGGTTGATACGAAGCGCCAGGGCCTGGATGGAGTCGCTTTGGCCAAGGTGCAGTGCTCTGATTCGTACAGACCCCGAGCCTTCTTTCCCCAGCAAAAAGCCAGCACCGCCATCAGAAGGACTCTTGGCATGCTGAGGTGAGAAAACAGGACTCAGCACATTGTGGTATTCGTCTGCGGCAAGGCACAAGGTGCGCTCTGCAGGATCTGCTAGGAGCTGAGCCATGTACAGCGCTTGCTCGAAGGCCAAATGCCTGTCCGTTGCCGTGGCGCTTGGCCCTTTGGCATTGTACTTGATAGCCAGTTGGCCTGCAGGAGCGTTGTGTACTGAGCCCACGAAATCTGTAGGGCTGGAGAGTTTTTCATGGCTTGCAAGGAGACGGGTGAGAAAATCGTGGGTCTCGCTCATGGGACCCCAGGCGCTTGAGAAGTGAACTTGATGGATGTCTTTATCGTCCTTTTCGTCCACGAGTCTTGCACCAAGGGCCAGGGCCATCCTGGACAATCGCTTTATACGCCTGATAGATCTGGGAGCCAAGCCCTTGGTAAGGCGCTCTACAGGAAGTATACCGGAACAGGATTTCCCCTTGGCGCATGTCTCAAATGTTTTTTCTATGAAGCCAGCACCAGTTACGCAGTCGCAGGCCTGTACACCAAGCCAGCTCTCTGCATTAGATGTATTCTTTTT
>CAYSLH010000265.1:0-7160 GCA_964431605.1 uncultured Myxococcales bacterium | reverse complement strand
ATTGCCCAGGTCGAACAGCTTGAGAACTAGATTGTATTTTAGAAGATCTTTTTCCTTTTGGTCTCGATCAGGACGGATATATTGAACCGACAGGCCGAAACTTTTTCCCGACAACATTAGTCCGTCACCACCGCCAGCTATGATGTCATCACCCCATCGTTCGAAGTGCAGGTAGAGCATCTCCCCGGAAGGAGACCAGTTCAGTCCCGCAGGATTGTATGCCAAACAAAGGGGACCATCGCACGATGCTACCGAATCAGCAGGAAGGTCCATGTCCCAATTGGAAGTGTATTGGGCTGTTGCCGGCAGAGAAAACAGCAGGACAGCCGTCTGCAATAATACGCTTTTGGCTAAAGTATTTTTTTTCGAAATACCATTTACATACATTTTTTTCTCCATGAAAAGAAGTTATTGAATATGGAGTTTTTTCAACTTTGCCAACAATGCCTGTCTTGTGATCCCGAGAGCGCGAGCCGCTTTTGTCCTGTTGCCGTCGAATTGTTCCAAGCAGTTACAAACCAGTTGTCGTTCCACGCGGGATAGTTGCTCTTTGAGAGTGCCTTGAGCAATGTTCTTTTCGGTAGCTTTTATCTGGTCAGCGGTTCTGCTTAGATGACGTGGAAGTATTATCCCATCAGGCGCCGCCATTATCATAGCCCTGCGGATTTCGTTTGCTAACTGCCTTACGTTTCCCGGCCACTCCAGAGACGAAAGTACCTGCAGCGCCTCGGTGGATATCTCTGTAGCACCGGCACCGGTGTGCTTTGCGTAGATGCTGAGAAAATGCCTTGTCAAGGCAGGAATGTCTTCTTTCCTTTCGGCTAGGCAAGGCACGTTTATCGGAAAGACGTTTATCCGGAAAAATAGATCCTGGCGGAAGGCTCCTTGTTGTACTCGTTGCTCCAGGTTCCTGTTGGTGGCAAACAATAGACGCACATCAACCTTTCGTTTTCGAGTCGAGCCCACAGGCGTGACTTCTCCCGTCTCAAGCACTCTTAGAAGTTTTACCTGTAGCCCTGGGGACATTTCTCCAACTTCATCCAAAAACAAAGTACCTCCATGGGCGACCTCGAATATACCAGTTCTACCCTTGTGGGCACCTGTAAATGCCCCCTTTACATGGCCGAATAATTCGCTTTCCAATACTCCCTCTGCAAGAGCACCACAGTTCAACGTTGCGAATATTTCCGAATGCCTGAGGCTTCGACGATGGATTTCTCTAGCGACGAGTTCCTTGCCGGAACCACTTTGTCCTGTGATCAATACCGTTGCATCACTTACGGAGACTGCGGAAATTTTTTTCAGAAGGCTTGATATGGCAGGTCCTTCTCCTATGATTTCGCCTCCTGCTCGCTCATCGGCTTTTTTTCGCAAGTATTGGTTTTGGGCAATCAGTTGTGATCTTGCGGCATGCAGTTTTTCGATGGTCTCGATCTGTGCCATTCGTTGGGCCAGCATCAAAGACACGAGAGAAAGAGCATCCTTGTCGGCTTCGCTTGCCTTTGCGGCAGTTATCTTAGCCACTGAAAAAAATATTCTGCCTGGAGCTGTTCTAAGGGGTGATAGTAGCGCCTTTAGTCCGTCCTGGGATACTTGAACTTCGCTGACAGAGTCACTGGATATGGAATCGTTGATAATGGGAAGGTCGATAGGGGCATAATCATTCGATTGCCATAACAATACCGGAGTCGTGTTTGCATGTGGCTGGACTATGGCAATGAGTTCTATGGTGTCTAGAGTAGAGCCTAAAAAATGACTTACCAGGGAAAAAGCCTCGTTGATTTTTTTTACGCGGGACAATTTTTCTGAAAGGGAGATAAAAGGACCGAGGGGCATGCCTGTGGCTTGCAGCCTGTTTGCAAGTTGTGAACTGTCTGCAATGCGCGTTTCAGCCAGGACGGTTGCGGTGGCGTTATTCGAGTTTTTGGATTCGCAGGATACTACCTCTATGACAACGGGATCTTCATGGGAACCCACAAGTATGTGATCCCCAGATTCTAATTTTACAGGAGCATCGGTCGAGGTCAGAGGCACTCGGCCGGATGGTTTTTCCACTGCGGACCCGTTGGTGCTTCCCATGTCCTGGTAGTACCAGTTGGCCTGTTTCCTGAGCAACTGGCCATGGAGTGCGGAGACGTGAGGATCTTCCAATTTAAAAATCATCTCGTCCCCGCGACCGATTGTGATCAGGTCCAGACCGTCTGGATTTTCGAAATCAGGTCCATGGGGGAGAATCCTGAGTTTTATCACGAGCCCTCCATGAAAATCAGAAAGTGATGGTCGAAGTCGCCGAGATGTCAAAAGTCAGAGACGACAGGAAATCACCGAATGTCAATATCCATGAAGGTGTGAACCCCAGACCGATTTTCCATGCGTTGGATAATTGCCATTGGGCGCCCAATCTTACTGGAATTACGAGGGCCCAGCGACTATCGCTGCTCGATATTCCGAACCAACCGCCCCCGGTGCAAATCAGTCCATAGATGTGAATCCTGCCCATGTAAAAAGATAACCCTCCTCCTGCCCACACGCTGAGTGTGTGAATGTTTTCATCTTTCGATGACACTCCATGAAAAGACCACCTTATACCACCTCCCAGTATCCAAGGGTGAGAATAGGCATATTTCAATTCGAAGCTGAAAACCGGTCCTGTATCGAGTTCGCGATAGTCCCTGCCTGAAAGGAATTGTGCGCCGACGCCAAGTGAGAGATTCGAAGGCTTGACTTCTTGGGTTCTACTTCGTTTTTCCAATGTGACACTTTCGAGTGATTGGGACGATGGCATGGATTTTTTTTTCAGCCGTCTTCTTGCCTCTTTTAGTGCTTCAAGGATCTTAGGAGAGGTGCCGGGCGCGGAGATCATGAAGTCCGGAGCAATATCGAGAAGTTTAGAAAAATCTTCCACTGCAAGTTGTTGCTGCCCCAGTGCCAGATGGCTCTCTGCAAGTTTTCGATATATGTCGGCCAATCTTTCGACCCGGTCGGGTTTGGTGCCGTACGCGGCTGCTGTGAGGAGATCGATGGCACAGGAAAAATCAAGCTGTTCAAAACAAGCAGAGCCTGCGATGTAGGGTTCTTCATTGTCATTGTTTGCCTTACTCGTTGCCTGGGCAAGCAGGAATTCAGGGGCTAAAACGGTTACAAGTGATGTTGCGACAATTAGAAAAAGTCTCGACATGGAATCATATTACGGTACTGTGATGTTTAGTTCCAGGATGGAATCACTGCTGATCATCTGCAGTAAGTGTTTTCCTGTATCCAACACCAACCCTCCCAACGGGCTTGTACCTCTTGGCTTGCCATCCAGTTTAATGATGGCGAAAGGGGTTGTTCTCAATGATACATGGCAGGTTTTTTTACTGTCCGGATTTTCTATGCTGGAGTTTTCTATCCTTATGGTTGCAGACAGGTTTTCGTCTTTCAGATGAATAACGTGGGTTCCCATGCCCAGAGAAACATTCTTTACCGTGGCGCCTGTCCAGTCAGCATTTCCCAGTGACCAGGATGTACCGGGCTTTGTGGCCACGAGGAGCTTTTTGGGGTTTTCAACGAATCGAACCTTTCGCTTTGAGTCGATCTTGGTCAATGGGGACGCGGCTGTCTTTGAAGATTTTATTTGTTTGATGGGGGTTGGGCGGTTCTTTGGTATTCGCGTCGAAGAACTCTGAGGTAACAAGGCATGAGCAGCAGTTGTTTTTTCTTCTGTTGACATTCCAGGCTCGTTTGATTTCGTTTTATCAATTTCTTTTTTGGTCAATGGGGGAGGAGAGAGAATGACTTGCTTCATTGGAGAAGTGTCAGGAGTTGATGGTACCATCAATAGATATGCAAACACGCTGGCTGTCCCGACGATCGCCGGCAATAACAGGACCTTCCATGTCTTGGTTTTGGTTATGTAGGGGCTTTTCGAAAAACTTCCTTCCGTCGATATTATTGTAGCGTCGGTTTTTTGTTGTGGTTTTGGATTGATGAGTTGCGGGGCGAGTTTTTTGAAAACTCTTTCTACTGTCGTATCACCCACCGAAAGGGATAAACCTTTTATCAGGATCTCCAGCGCTTGTTTTAGTTCACTCATCGATTCAAATCGTCGCTCCGGATCTACCTCCAGCATTTTTTTTATTACGTTGAAAACTCCAGTTGGAATCCCATTTGCCAAGTTATCAAGGCTCGTTACCTGTCCTCTCTTGGCAAGTTCGATGGCCCTGTTCTGATCAGTATGCTCTGGGTAAGGTCCGTTACCTGTCAGCATCTTCAGCATCATAGCCCCAAGTGAGAACTGGTCTGTCAAGCTTGTTGGCATATGGCCCATGGCTGCTTCCGGGGCAAGGTAGGCAAGGTGTCCAGCAATAATTTTTCTGCCTGAGTTTTTCAAACGTACGAGGCCGAAGTCCGCAAGTTTTATCTCCCCGTGCATACCCACCAACACATTTTCAGGGCAGATATCACCATGGACCACCGGATCTGATTGTGAATGAGCGTAAATCAATGCTCGTACGCACGCGAACACTATGCTCATGCAAAAATCTAGTGGCATCTTTTGGTGGTTATTTTTTGCAGAAGATAGCAGTGTGTGCAGATCAGCCCCCTGGACGTATTCCATTACGAGGTAATAGGTGTCTCCATCGTGTCCGAAATCGAGGACTTGAACGATGTCCGGGTGTTGGAGTGTTGCACTGAGCCTCGCTTCGGCAGCGAACATCTCTCTGAACACCGGGTCCTTGGATAGGTCGGGAAGGATTCGTTTTAGTGCAACATGTCTGGTAAACCCCTTTTCCCGGTGGAGCCTTGCAAGGAAAACCTCACCCATACCGCCGAAACCGATGGGAGTCAGGAGTTCGTAGGGACCAATATCATGCTTCATGAGACAATACTGATCCAAGTCGGAGTCGAACGGAAGGGAAAAACGATTTGGCTCAATCAGGTTCTCTGAGTCATTTTACATGCAGATGGATAACTCCACGTCACACCTTTGGCCTTCAGGACAGTCGGCATCTGTGGAGCACATTATCTCACAAAGCCCGTCTATGCATGTTTGTCCCTGTGCGCATTCTTCGTCGGTTCGACATTCGATACGGTCCTGGCAAAGGCCTTCCAAGCAGATTTGCCCCTGAGCACAATCGGAGTCGGATGTGCATGCTTGCTGGCATCCTTCATCTATTTGGCCATCGCAATCATTGTCGATTCCGTCACCGCACACTTCTTCGGCCGCGGGGTTGATGGATGCATCGAAGTCATCGCAATCGGCACCGCCACATTCGCCGGATAAAAATCCATCGCCATCTGCGTCTGTGTCGCAGGATTCTTCCATGCAGATGCCGCTGAGGCAAACCTCACCTGCGGGACAATCTTCGTCTGTGCGGCATTGAGTTTGGTCCTGACAGACACCTTCTACACAGACTTGGCCCTGTGCACAATCGATGTCGGATTGGCATTCCTGGGCACAGTCTTCGTCCACCACTCCATCGCAATCATTGTCGATCCCGTCACCGCACACTTCTTCGGCCGCGGGGTTGATGGATGCATCGAAGTCATCGCAATCGGCACCGCCACATTCGCCGGATAAAAATCCATCGCCATCCGCGTCTGTATCGCAGCTTTGCTCTATGCAAAAACCGTCTATGCATATCTCACCGGTCCTGCAATCTGCATCGGTGGAGCATTCCACGTTGTCATCAAAGCAGTAGCCTTCCCAACAGACTTGCCCGGCAGGGCAATCTGAATTCGTCGTACATGTAATGGGATTTTCACACCCTTCGGTACAACCTACGCTCAATGCAAATGTTCCATCACCTATCCCATCGACCAATTCCACCAATACCAGGTATGTTCCAGTGGAGGGAACAGTCCACCCCCCAATACTGATGGTCTTGGAGTCAGCCGTAGCCCATACCAGAGCATCACTCCATGTGGAATCGCTGAAGTAGTATAAACTGATGGCTGGTATGTCGTGGCCCGTAAGTCGTTCCAAGGTTATGTCGTATACTTCCGACTCCTGGGCCTGGAACAGGAATCCAAGATATTGACCAGGATCCGGAAAATCCGCTTCTGCCTTTTGTCCATCGGTCATAGGCATGTCCTCAATGCTTAGGCTGCCAGAGCCTGAATTCAGATCCGGTGGCGTATAGGCGGAGTTCGTGCCTGAACAGCCAACCAGCCAGACCACAGTCAGTAGTGTTAGCCCTATCATTTTTATCCTATTCATGAGTCATTTCCTCCTGGCGGAAATCCGCCTTATTATGGTTGTCCAAGATTCGATGCCTGTTCATGCGAATGGCGTGCCAAGAAGGATTTTTTTGATCTACATTCAACCTCTTGTATTTCAAGAAGTTTTGATCTTGTTCAAATCGGCCGTGGACCTCGACAGATATCGAGGTGACAACTGCGCTTGTCATGGTATCCATTGATTTTGAAAGTTGCCTGTAATCAAAGGGAAATCAGGATATTCATACTTCTTTGGAAAATGTTTATAGTGACAAGCTTTCTTGTCACAACATGCGTTATTTCGATAGCGCAGGAAGAATCCAGAATGTTCCGGTTACTTCAATTTCCTCATGGCCGGTCGAGAAAAGGAGGATGGGTTCTCGCTTGCCTTCCTCGGCAAGGGGGGATATCAGTACCTGCGCGGTAATGGCATTTTGCGACTCCATGGTAAACGAACGTAGCGAAGTTCCTTTTCCAAATCGAATTTCGCTCGGGTAAATGGCCTGACCGGAAAGCCTGCGGATCAAATCCTGTTCCAGGGTCATGGTGAAGGTCTGAATATCTCCACGCCTGGCAAAATCCGGAATGATTCTCATGGAGTAATGTTCATGTTGTGCATGCTCAACCCCCTCGAGGGATGACAACGCATCGCCGCAAGAAGACAGCAAAATCATAGAGCAGATCCAGACACAGAAACAAAAATTGCCGGATTTCTGCTGGTGCAAGGCATCGAATTTCATGGTTCGCAAAACCCGGCGTTACAGACCCAGGTTGCAGGGCAATCGCTGTCAGAAGTACAACTGCTGGTGCATTTTTCAGCCACGCATACCTGACCGGAGGGGCAATCTTCGTCGGTGCGGCAAGGTGATCCACACTGTTCGTCCGCCTGTCCATTACAGTCGTTATCGATGCCATCACAGATCTCTGGGTGATTCGGGTACCTGGTGGCATTGGAGTCA
>CAYSLH010000264.1:0-7441 GCA_964431605.1 uncultured Myxococcales bacterium | reverse complement strand
CGGCGACGAGTATTCCTTGGAGCCCAAACAGGGCCCTGCCAGGGGGACTGTTTCGAAGCTTCCGGACTTCATGGCTGACGCTCAATATCCAGATCCACAAGACGGTTATATTTTATCGTCGCGTGGAAATCCTTTGGGTAACGCTGTTCGATCCGGAAACAAAGTAAAGCGCTATCTGGCTTCAGGGGACGTAAAGACGCTCACGCCTCTCAAGGGTATGAACGAACAGGGCAAGTTTTCCCGTAGGGGCCGTATTTCCATGGTACAGATCAAAGCGCACATGGATAAGCTCGAGTGTTACGCTTGTCATGCAACTTGGGCTCCCCAGTGTTACGGTTGTCATGTAAAGGTAGACTATTCCGTCAAGGTAAAAAAACATTACGATTGGGTAGCTGTCGGTATGGCACACAGGCCCGATGGCCTAACCACTGAGTACACTCCCGAAGCAGAAGCGTTCAAACTCGACGGTGAGATCAAAGAGAGCAGGTCATATCTCAGGTGGGAGGACCCGGCCCTTGCAATAAACGGCGAAGGACGTGTATCTCCCGTGGTGCCTGGGTGTCAGACTTCTGTAACGGTCGTGGACAAGGATGGTAAGGTTCGTCTTTTGAATCACATATTTCGTGTGCCCAACGTAGAAGGCGCCGGCAAGGAGGGACAAAGGGCCATCGATATGGCTCCACTGCATCCTCACACGGTCCAGGCCCACGCAAGGGATTGCGCCTCCTGTCATACAAACCCCAAGGCACTTGGTTACGGTATAGCGGCTGGAAAGCTCTTTGCGGATCCTACCAAGACCGCCACTGTGGACTTGATGAGAGGTGACGGAAAAATCATTTCGCCTGATGCTAAACCATTGTTCGCTTCCATCCCTTCCCTTGCGGGTGATTGGTCAAGGTTTGTAACAGAGCAGGGGCAACAGACGCAGACTGTCGGACACCATTTCCCTCTATCCGGTCCCCTTACGGCCGAGCAGCGTTCTCATATGGATCGCTTGAGTGTGTGCCTGTCGTGTCACAAGGAAATTCCTGATCAATCCTTGGCAGTGGTGGCTTTGCACCGGGTAGCAAAAGCTCTGGACATGATGCCCAAGACATCCGAGGAACATGAAGGACTACTCAATAAGACCCTTCTTCTGGCTGGGTGGGTCCAGGTCCTTGGTGTTTTGGGTCTTCCCCTGTTTTTCTTGCTGGCAATATTCTGCTGGAGACGTATAAAGAAAAAAACTGCCTGAGTTCATTTTATGAAACCGGGTAAAACTGAGCAAGGAGAGAGGTGTCTGCCTTGGACCACGGATTTATATTTTATTTAGACCCCATAATTTTCAACCTTGGGCCGCTTCACCTTAGGTATTACGGCTTGATTTTTGCCTCAATGCTGTATGTCGGATTTTTGATTTGGCGTTGGCAGATGCTCCGTGGGGAGTACAGTATAGATCTTACCAACAGGTTTTTGCTTTGGGGAGTCATCGCAGTCATTGTAGGGTCCAGATTGGGTCACTGCTTTTTTTATGAACCCAGGTTCTACCTATCCCATCCCCTTGAAATCCTTTATTTCTGGAAGGGTGGTTTGGCAAGCCATGGAGCTACCATTGGTTTGTTGGTCGCGCTTTTGTTGTTTGCTTGGAAATACCACATGAGACCCCTTGAAGTTCTGGATCGGTTCTCCATGTCAGCCGCAGTGGGGGCTGCCGCCGTGAGATTGGGGAATTTTTTCAACTCGGAAATCGTGGGCAGGGTCACAGACGGAACATGGGGTGTTAAGTTTTTGAGATATGATTGTCATCACCTGAAGTTGTGTGATGTTTTCAATAGTTCTAACCCAGAAGCCAGCGCAAAATGGTCCGAACTGGTACAGCACACACCACTGAGGCATCCATCACAGCTCTATGAGTTTTCCCTTGGTATTTTTGTTTTGCTGAGCCTTTTTTTGATAGATAGATGGTCTGGAAAAGAAAAGAGACCGCTGGGGCTGTTGGCTGGCAGCTTTTTGGTAATCTATTTCACCGGTCGGTTTTTCGTGGAGTTTTTCAAAGAATACCAAACAGGGCTTGTAAAGGAACATTGGCTGACCATGGGCCAGTACTTATCTATTATCCCTGTGATCTGTGGCCTGGCGCTCGTTGTATGGGCTCTGGTAAAGAAAAAGCGTACGGATCAAGACAAGCCGGAGCCAGTGTACGTTCCACCTCCTTCAGACAAGACGGCCAAGAAAACCAATGCTCCTTCCAAATCAGGCAACAGATCTAAAAAAGCCAGGACTGTGAAAAAGTCAGGTAATAAAAAGAAGAAAAAAAAGTCAAAGCGATGAGGACCTGTGACAAAACTAATAGAAACGGCTTGTACCTATGACTGCCCTGACGCATGTTCTCTACTCGTTCAAAAGAGTTCCGATGGAACATTGATTAAGGGCAACCCTGACCATCCCATAACGAGGGGATACGTGTGCAAGAGGATAAGGAAACATCTTGCCAGGCTTTCGAGTCCGAATCGTATTACCAGTCCCCTCCTGAGATCCGGGAGTGGTTTTAAAGAGGTTGATTGGAATGTCGCCTTGGACAAGGTTGCAGGTGTCCTGGACTCTGTTTTGTGTGACTCTCCCGCCGGGGTGCTTCACGTGGCTGGAGGAGGGTCTCTTGGGGTCAGAAAGCTTCTGGTAAATCATTTCTTCAATTCTCTGGGAATGGTCACCACACTTGATGGCGGTGTTTGTGATGAGACAGGAATGCGTGCACAAAAGGTGGATTTTGGCGACAGTTGCGCTCATGACTACACAGACTTGAACAATTCAAGGTCCATCGTTCTATGGGGAAGAAATCCGTCCATCACCGGCATTCATCTTTTACCTTTCATCAGGGCTGCAAGAACAAAGGGGGCAAGGGTAACTCTTATCGATCTGTGGAAAACTCCGACAGCTGTGTATTGTGATGATTTCATACGGGTGGCACCGGGTGGTGATGCATCGCTTGCCCTTGCAGTGCTGAAACATCTCCTGGACAGGGATCGAATCCATCAGAGATTTATTGGCTCAAGTGAAAATTTTGATGAATTGCGGGAATTGTTGAAAAATGGGAAATCTTTGACCGCTGGCGCAGGTGTGGATGAAGATGCTGTGGCAAAATTAGCAAAGATCTATTCTATTGAAAAACCTGTGGCTACCATGATTGGCTGGGGACTCCAGAGGAGAAGCGGAGGTGGGCATGCTGTCAGGGCCATCGACGCTCTTTGTGCATTGTCGGGTAATGTTGGAATAGCTGGGGCAGGAGCTAACTACAATCCAGGAAGATTGCGTGGATTGGACTCTGGTATGTTGGCTAAGAGCAATGGCCCAACGCTGGAAGTGCCGTTTTTTGCACGTGGCCTGCGCGACAGATCAAAACACTCCATCGGTTTTGTCTACATCAATGGAGCAAATCCCGTGGCACAGTTTTCAGAGAGTTTGTCCGTTCGCAGATCGTTGAGGTCCGGTCCGTTTATCGTGGTAGCCGATGCTTTCATGACAGATACCGCCAGATGTGCTGACGTGGTGTTGCCGACTACCCTCATGTTGGAAGAAGATCATGATGCTGTCGGATCCTATGCACACCACTTTGTTGCTAAGGTTCGTCGGGCACTGGACCCACCAGAGGGTGTGATGGAGGATGTGGAGATCGTTCGAAATTTGGGAAAAAAACTTGGCTTGGCAGCAGACCCCTTGTTGGAAGATCCGAAAGCGTGCGTGGAAAACATGACATCGAACTGGTTCCGAAGTAATGATAGCATGTTTTGTCGCAATCCATGTCAGCCGGAGGTTCCCTTTGAATCAGGATTTTCGACACCATCGGGGAAATTGAATCTCATGAATCAAATTGTCGATGTCCCTGATACGCCCGGAGATTTTCCCTTACTTCTATTGAGTCCAAAGAAGCGTGAGTTTCAGAATTCACAAATGGAGCCTCATGACCAACGTGGTGATTTGGTTTGCTATGTCAATCCGGCAGCTGTTGGTGTGGATGGAATGGATGAAGGTCAGGTCGTAAGGTTGAAGAGTCACGTAGGATGCCTGGAGGTGAGGCTTGTATTCAGACAAGACCTTCATCCCGAGGTGTGTGTGGTGGAGCAGGGAGGATGGTTGAAGTTTAATAGTGCTGTGAATGTTCTTGTGGAGCAAAGATCAACGGATATGGACATGGGCACTGCGTTCTATGATCAGAGGGTGAGAATCGAAGTATTGGGACAAAAGAAATAAGCAAGAAAATCCGGAACAGGAGCCTTATGCACGGGCCAACATGACATGACCTGGGTATTGGTTTATTCAGGCTTGTATCCGGCTCCAAGCAGGGTTAGAGTTTGGTGTGTTTCGAACCTTGCAAATAACCTTCGTTGTATATTCGATTTACATATCGAGCCTGGCTCTAAGTGCATGTGATGATGGCTCCTCCGGTCAACCTTGCCACATGGACTGTGGTGACCATGGATCTTGTGTTATCCTGTCGGGAGCGGAAAATTGTCTGTGTCAGGATGGGTGGAGAGGCGAAGTTTGTGATTCGTGTGCCGAGGGCTATGTCTTACGGGGAACAGATTGTGTATTACCGGGACCTGACCCGTGTAAACCAAACCCATGTAGTCAGCCGTACAAGACTACATGCACATCAGATGGCCAAGATGCCGTATGTATATGCGATGATAACGCGCAGGACAAAGATGCTGATGGTATTTGCATGCCATCCTGTAATCTTATTTCATCGTATTATCCGAACCAGGCCTGCGATGATTCTTCCGGTCTGGCCATACTCCAAGGCAACAGAAGCTGCACCACTTTGTTGAGATTCGATCCAGCTGGTGAGACTTTTTCGGATTTGTTTATAAGGGGAGAATTCAACCAGTGGGATTTGTCTACCCAGTTACACGAGGACGAGGGTGAATGGAAAGTCACGCTGGATATCGCTCCGGGAGACTATGCTTATAAGTTTTTTACAACCGGCTCGGCAGGATGGTTCGAAGATCCTGCAAACCTGTTTTTTAAATGGGTCGATGGTCAACGCAACTCTCGTCTAAAGGTGCCAGATTGTAATAAACCAATGCTACTGTTGCTTCATGAACCAATACCTTCCGCTTCGGGAACTTTGTTGGACATACAGTACCTCGATGGAGCCGGAGGAAATGGTCTCGATCCTGATTCTATTGTCGTCCAAAGAGATGGGAATTCCGTCCGGTACCATTTGAATCCTGATTCGGGTGTCATAACGGTAAGCGAAGAAGGTCTTTCGCATGGAAAGTACCTGTACTCCTTCACCGCCGTGGATATCGTGGGAAATGCCACAAACACCTTGTATGTTCCAGTATGGGTCGAAAATGAGAAATTCGACTGGCGTGGCGCTGTTATGTATTTTGCATTTACCGACAGGTTTTATAATGGAAATGAATCTAACGACAGACCCGTACCAGGTGTGGATACCAAGGCGAACTGGAACGGCGGGGACTTTGATGGGATAAGAAAAAAGATCGAAAGTGGCTATTTCGATCAACTCGGTGTGGACGTGATCTGGCTGTCTTCCATAAGCGAAAATACGGATGGTGCTTATGTGGGAGCTTCTAACAGGCTGTATAGCGCCTATCATTCATATTGGCCTGTTTCCACCGGGTGGAGTTTTTCCAATCCGATACCTGGAAAGCATGCTGTAGAACCTCACTTTGGAACAAAGGAAGAACTTAAGCAGCTGATAAGAATCGCTCATGCTCACGGCATCAGGATAGTGGTTGATCTCGTGCTCAACCACGTTCACGAAGATTCGCCCCTTTGGACAGAACACTCCCAGGATAACCCGCCCTGGTTCCATTTGCCGGCGCAAGACTGTAAAGAGACAAACTGGACAAAACCTATTACTTGTTGGTTCGCTCCAAATCTACCAGACCTGGACTACACCAATACGGCTGTCATGGATACCATGATGGAGTATGCCAAGTGGCTTGTGGAGGAATTCAACATCGATGGATTTAGAGTCGATGCGGTAAAGCACATGGTGGACGACGTGGTCTTTAGCCTGCGTGGCAGTATGGACCAGGTGTTGAGATTTACCGGGCTGCGTTTTTACATGGTTGGCGAGACCTTCACCGGTGAGGACGGAGCAGATCTCCTTAAACATTATATTGGCAGAAGTGGATTGGATGGTCAGTTCGACTTTCCTCTATATTGGCAAATAACATCGGTATTTCTCAGGCAGGAAAGAGACCTGAAATCACTTGCCCACATGGTAGAACAAAACGACTCACGATACGGGCTATCGGCTGTCATGAGCAATTTTTTGGGGAACCACGATGTTTGCCGCGCATTGTCTCAGGCAAACGGAGATATCGGCGATATGTGGTGCAATGGTGGAAAGGAACAGGGGTGGACAAAACCTCCCCAACAGCCACTCGACCAAGAGCCTTATTCACGTCTTGCGTTGGCATGGACCTTTTTGATGACATCACCCGGAATTCCCTTGATCTATTATGGTGACGAGATAGGAATGGCAGGCGCAGGGGACCCAGACAACAGAAGACCCATGGTGTTTGGAGATGACCTGAACGAACCCCAGAAAGCATTGCTTTCGCTGGTTGGAAAACTCGGCAATTTCAGGCATAGCCATCCAGCACTTTGGCTCGGCAACAGGACCGAACTGTTATTGGCTGATGACGGCAACCTGTGGGTGTATGCCATGACTTACAATGAAGACAAGGTGGTGGTGGTTTTGAATCGTTCAGTGCAAGAAAGGTCCCTATCGATCCCCATGGATAAAATAGACGTGGATGATGGGTCTAACTTGCACGATGAATTGGGTTCCGGTTCTTGGCAAGTGACTGGTGCCAAGGTAAAGCTGGATATTGCCGCCATGAGTGCGATGGTTTTGAGCGTTGATTGAGAGAATGATCATGAAGATATTTTCCACTGTGGTTGTGATTACATCGACCATGTTGGCTATTGCGTGTTCCGATGATTATGCTAAGCTTTATCACACAGAGTCCATGGCCCCTTCACTGGATGAACAGGGAATTCGTGCCCTTGAACATTTGGGACCGATTTTGGTTGATAAGGGCGCCAATTTCGGAGTTTATTCCAAGCGTGCAACCGATGTGGAGTTGCTGCTGTTTGACGATCCCGAAAGTGACAGGCCCACCAAGAGAATACCAATGGAGCGTTTTGGAGATGTCTGGAACATCTACGTTGAAGGTGTTGGGCTTGGACAACATTACGGCTATATCGCCTGGGGTCCGAACTGGGTGAAGGACCCAGACTGGTACCCGGGATCTATCCATGGATTCATCGCGGATGTGGACGACCAGGGAAATCGTTTCGATCCCAACAAGCTGTTGTTCGATCCATACTCGGTAGCCATTCACAGGGATCATGACTGGTCCAAGGGTTCTACCGCTTCAGGCCCCGCAAGAACGGAACTCACCTGGGCAGCCGCGTCCAAGAG
>CAYSLH010000263.1:0-7508 GCA_964431605.1 uncultured Myxococcales bacterium | reverse complement strand
GAGATGATGAATGCGAATCCGGCCAATGCCACATCAACGAAGGTGACGATGTGGGATTTTGCCTCTGCGTATCAGATGACGAATGTCCCAGGGATTCCTGTGATGATTTCACGTTCCGTTGTATCGTCACACGCAGACAATGTACACCAGGAGGAACCGAATGCGACCGGCCCATATATTGCATTGACGGTCTATGTCTCATCGGTCGCAATTGTACCCCGGTTGAGGGGTTGAGATGTTCGGATGTTTCACGTTGATGGTAAATGATCCTGGAGACCAATACTGCTATAGTAGAAGGATGTTTGACTGAGAATGGAGAACATGGCAGACATGCAAACCAGGTCTTTTTCCAGGCCCAAAGAAATCATCCCCATTTCCATTGGGCTCTTTGTACTGACGTGTGTTTTCATTATGGTCTACTCATGCGATTCTCAGACCAACCTCCGCACCTTCTGTACATCGAGCGACGACTGTCCCCCTGGGTTCAGATGTGATCCGGATACCGGACTTTGCCTGTGTGCCACCGACGAGGTATGCGGTCCGGACGAATATTGCGCGCCTGACGGGATCTGCCGCCGCAGAATGGCTTGTGACACCAATCTTGACTGCCCGGAGGATACATTCTGCGACACCACCACTGGTAATTGTATCGAGATTGGAAAATGCACCGACGATCGACAGTGCCCGCCTGGCCAGGTCTGCTCTGAGTTTTTCACATGCGTGCCCGGATGCAAAACTTCTGGAGATTGTCCCCTGGGTCAGGTCTGTCTGGATGGCAGTTGTGAATCGGGGCGCTGCGAAGATAAATCATACTGCGACATAGGACAGTTGTGTGACACAGAGAGCAAGACATGCTATGACGATAACCGCGGTCCTTATTGTGCTTATTGCTCTTCCGCAACCATTTACGAACCTCATTCCTGCGGCGAAGGTCCAAATTTTTGCCTGGTGAAAGGCGGAGACCTGGGGCTTCCCCCATACTGCGGTGTTGACTGCAGCGATGGCCAACCGTGTCCCAATGGCTATGATTGCTTTTCGGTCAGGATAGTTTACACGAGCGACAACTGCAGGTCTGATGATGAATGCGAATCAGGCAGATGCCAAAAAAAAGAGGGTGACGAATTGGGATTTTGTCTTTGCAACTCCGATGACCAGTGCCCTCAGGACTCATGTGATGATTTCACCTTCCAGTGCAGGATCACACGAAAACCGTGTACTCCAGGTGGAAACGAATGTGATCGCACGATATACTGTATAGATGGATACTGCCACATTGGTTATAACTGCAAACCGGTGGAGGGATTGCGCTGCGAAGACCTGATTCAATAGTTACGACCTGGATCGTTATATCGTTCATTTCCGTGTTTTTCATAAACCCGGTCCAAAGCCAGGATCGTGCCCAAAGGCTCATGCAATACCTCGAGCATGCAAGCTACAAGGTACGGCTCAAAGCAGCTCTGCAGATCGGCAAATTAAAAATCCACGAAGCAGCCCCTTCCTTGAAAAAATCGTTATCTGACCCAAACGATCTCGTGCGTGCTGCATGCGCTTTTTCCCTGGGCCAACTCGGTGACCAATCCTACAGAAAGGACCTGGTAGCATTGCTAAATTCACCAAAGGCCCTACTGATCAAGGCCGCCACCAAGGCGCTCAAGGCACTGGACCGAACCGGAGGTTCTGCGCCCAGATACTTGGTGGTAGTCAACAACCCGGTCCTACCAGCTGGAACCAATATGGGCATTGGGAAAAAGATAAGACGAATCCTTCGACGTGATCTCGCCACCAACAGCATGGTTGTTTTGTCAGCAGGAGAGCACAGGGCTCTTGCCGGGAAAAGGTTATTGGCTCATCTAAGGGCAAGGGGTCTGAAGGGAATATCCATTCGTCCAAAAGTGGTTGACCTGGATATAAAAAAATCAACTGGGTCCACCACATTCAAATGCAAGATAAGCATCATGGTGTTGAGACTCGTCAACAAACGAATGGAATTCGATGGTTCCGGTCAAGCAGAGGCAACAGTGGAGCAGACAGATCTGGATCCAGACACCATGGATGACATTCAAAGACAAATTTTGGATGCGGCAATAAAAGCAGCCAGGGAAGAAGTGGTATCTTACCTCGCAAGGCGATCCGGACCGTGAGATAAAAACTTTGCGGCCCGTGGGAGGATAAAATGTCAGGAAAACCAAAACGAAAACTAAAAAACTTCCTTTTGGACTGGAGATTTCAGCTCAAGTACACCTTGGCGGTGGTACTTGTCACAACTGCCATATCCCTGGTGCTGGGGATATTCCTATACAACACACAGCAGGAGGTTTTCTCTGCAAACAGGGAAAATTCCCAGTTGCTCACCCTGGACGATCCCGAAATGAACCAGGCAATCCAGGCAGAACTGGCAAAGGCCGACGCATTGATCGAGGCGAGAAACAGGGTCCTGATCCTGACCCTGGTGGCTACACTGGGTGGACTGGTCCTCGTTCTTACCCTGCTGGGGATCGTTGCGACCCACAAGATTGCAGGACCTGCCTATGCCATGAAAAGACTCATGTCCATGATTGCAGATGGAAAGCATCCTCATGTAAGAAAGCTTCGAAAAGGCGACGAGTTGGTGGAGGTATCCATGGAACTCAAACGAATGGCGGACAATCTTCGCCAACGAGATGAAGAAGAACTCCAGGGCCTCAAAGATTTACAAGACAAGCTCAAGGATGCTACGAACATACCTGCCCAGTCCCTGGCCAGGCTGGACAAAATCATCTCCGACAAGGTACAGCGCCTGGAGAAATCTTGACGATTAGAGTCTCTCATACAAAGTTGCCACCACACATACCTGCCACATCCTGGGAACTGAAACAAAGGGGATGGAATCGACTTGACGCAATAATAGTCACTGCTGATGCTCACGTCGACCATCCATCATTTCCAGCAGCTTTGCTGAGCAGGGTGCTCGAAGACCATGGGTTTCGGGTTGGTGTGATTGCGAGGCCAACAAGCCCCGATGATATTGAAAGACTTGGAGAACCCAGGCTGTTTTTCGGGGTCACTGCAGGAGCCATGGACTCAATGGTCGCTAACTACACATCATTGAAAAAACGCAGAAGCGATGATTCGTATGCTCCCGGCGGTCTGGCAGGAACAAGACCCGATCGAGCACTGACCGTGTATTGCCACATGATCAGAAGAGTGTTTGGCAAAAAAGTTCTGTTGGTTGCTGGAGGTATGGAGGCGAGTCTAAGACGATTTGCTCACTATGACTACTGGAGTGACAAGGTAAGACGCAGCATCCTAATGGATTGTGGCGCCGATATCCTGGTACACGGAATGGGAGAAAAACCCTTGGTGGAAATCGCCCAGAGGCTGGATTCACTTTCACATAGGCAGATTTCAGATCCAGTCAATCGGTTATCCTCTATAATGGACATAAGGGGCGTAGTATACAGACAACCGGCATCCAAACCCGCGCCAGAAAAAGGAATCGAACTTCCATCGACACGTGCGGTTGCGTCTGACAAATCAGCCCACGTCACGGCGTTCAGGCTGCAAGAGCGGCATCAGGATAAAATTCTCTACCAAACAGCAGGCGGGATGAGGGTAATCGCAAACCCTGCCGGTACCCAAACGGCAGAAGATCTCGACAGGATATACTCTCTTGCCTTTCGCAGGGAAGTCCATCCAATCCATGGAGGATTGAGAGTCCCGGCCCTTGAACAGGTTCAATTTTCAATCACATCTCACAGGGGTTGTTTTGGAGGTTGCGCATTTTGTGCAATAACGACTCATCAGGGCCGAGATGTAATCAGCCGATCACGACAATCGATTCTGGCCGAGGTCGCATTGATTGCAGCCCACCCATCATTCAAAGGAACCATAAACGATATCGGTGGTCCCACTGCCAACATGTGGGGATTCTCGTGCTCCAGGCAAAAGAGTTGCAGTAGAGTCTCATGTCTGTGGCCTACCAGATGCCCACACCTGAGAGGAGACCAAAACAAATACACAAAGTTGCTACGCTCTGCAAAGAACAGTCCCGGGATAAAACACCTCTTCGTTACAACTGGAATCCGAATGGATCTGGCAACGGAAAACCTATCGTTCATATCAGCCTTGGCTGAAGATTTCACCTCTGGGCACCTGAAAGTGGCTCCCGAACACACATCTTCAAAAGTTTTGAACCTGATGCGAAAACCCGCTGCCGCTTCTATGTCCGCATTCTGCGAAGCATTCACAAAAGCGACGAAAAAAGCGCACAAACGTCAATTCGTTCTTCCCTATCTCATGGCAGCCCACCCTGGTTCCAGACTTGAAGACATGCTGGAGGTAGCCTTGTACCTCAGGGAAGAAAACTTGCGAGTTGAACAGGTACAGATTTTCACCCCCACACCAGCAACCGCATCAACGGTAATGTACGCAACTGGTCTGTGTCCGGACACAGGAAAAGAAGTTTTCGTGGAAAAAACCGACAAGGGCAAAAGGCTTCAGAAAGCCTTACTATTGTCCCACCTGTCAGAGAATGAAGAGTTGGTCAGGCAGGCACTGAAAAAGTTACACCGCCCAGAGCTGATGAAAAAATTAGCCCCGGCTAGCAAAAGGTCCTTGAGCCCGAGACACGGCCATGCCCCCACCAAGAGGACAAAACGGAAAAATTCCAAAGGAAAAAAGCATAGAATTTGAAAAAGTAACTAAGCCGTTCTATTCTAAAAGGCATGACTACAAAAAAAGAACCACAAAAGACCAAGAGAGAAGAAAGACCACAGAAAAAGGACGAGGCTGTCAAAGCGAAAAAGGCTCACTCCAAGTCAAAGTCCGCAAAGCAAGCTCCTGATTCCACTCCCCCGCCTGTGGAGTCCAAACCCAAAGTCTCTCTTGCAACCAAAGAAGTCTCTAAGGTCTTTCTCAAGGAAGCCCTGGTGGTGGCCAGGCACTTGAACGTGGACAGGCTATTGTTCGTATGCCACGAATCAACGAGCATAGATGAACTGTCAGCCAGAAGCATCAAGAAAAAGGTGATAATAGCCAGTTCCTCGGACAAACTGGCCGTTCAGGCAGAAGGCCTTGGTTTGATGCACGAGATGATACCAGATTATGCCTTTGACCGATTCGAAAAAATAAAAGTCGCCCTTGCTGCCTGTACTTCTTCGGGCAAAGCCGAAGATGGGATGTTGGTGCTATGCCTGGTGGGGGAACATAAATCTCCCCTTGTGGATACCTGCATGGTAACCAGGATAGGCAAACATTCCAACGAACAAGCTGCCTTGAGTGGACTTCTTTCAGACACAGATCAGTCCATGCAGGTGCTAGAGGCAGTTTTGAACATCGCTCTCAGCGTTGGCTTCGAGGGTAACGAAGGAGACCCGGTGGGGACCATCTTCGTGGTGGGAGACTCCACATCGGTCATGGAAAAATCCAGGCAGTTGACGTTGAATCCGTTTCAGGGTTACTCGGAAGAAGAACGTAATATTCTAGACCCCTCCATAAGAAATGCCGTGAAAAACTTCTGTCTTTTAGACGGCGCCATAATTGTCAGGGAAGACGGTGTGCTCCTTGCCGCAGGAAGATACCTGAATCCCCCTGACGACCTGAAGTTGGAACTCCCAATGGGCCTTGGCACACGTCATGCGTCCGCCATGGCAATTACCGCAGCCACCCAGGCCATCTCCTTTGTCATTAGCAAAACAACCGGAACCGTAAGGATTTACAAGGATGGAAAGTTAGCGGTCGAACTAAGACAACCAGGGCGAAGACCCTAGTAACAGTTGATTCCATCGCACAATTATATATATCATATATATATCACACAAAACTACCTGAAGCGATAGCAAGACAGATACACAAGGTCTGGTAACAGGGCAATAGACTTACATACAGCTAGCAGCTACAGGAACCGCAATCCCCTCCACCACCTAGAGGAATCTTTGGCTCGATTTGATAACCACCGAAGTATCCTCTGTCTATAAAATCCACACAAATGCCGCCGGTGGTCTTCAGAAGTTGCTTTTCCACGACAAAGTTCAGTCCGTCAAACTCATAGGTCTCATCTACGTCGTTTTCTTTTGGCTCATCCAGAGCCAATGCAAGGGATGGCCCTCCTCACCCATATGATTGGTAGACCCTGAACGTACCTTCAATACCCTGTTTTTCAATGAATTCCGAGAGTTTTTCCCGGGCTTTGGTCGTTACTTCCAACATGTTCTCGCCTTTCATTTTACTTTTACAATATACTTGGTGACCAGTTACACATCACTAATAAGGATACTCATTGTCCCCATCAGAGTCAATGGTATTGATTCAAAATTCACTAAACTATTGTCAACTCACTGTAAAACATAAGCTTTTATAAAGGGATGCCCTAACTTATTCAAACTAATCTTCATCTGAATCCGATCAATAGCCAATTTTCAGCTACATTCGAGGATTCGTCCATAAAACTCATCCATAGCCTCGACTGTGTCGAGCTCAGTCTCATCGACAACAGGAACATGCTGATATTCCTTCATAAATGCCCTTGCAAACAGACCTGCTCCCCTTACAAGCACGGTCCCCTCATTCACATCCGTATAAACAGGCACATCATGGATTGCACAAGATGGAGATTTCGATTTGAGCAACATGCCTGAGAGGTTTTCCAAAGAATGGTCCTTTAGCTTTGCACAAAGCCACTTTTTGAACACCCAGGTCAGATCCCGCCCCGTATCACAGGCTACCAGGGAAGGATTATCACCATCATCCTGCAGGTGCATTGGTTCCCTGGGGGTATCCATACCACATTCGGTTTCCGGACAAATTGCTACCCAGCGGACCTTGTGATGGAAATACTTCAAGATCTTTGACTGGAGCTTATGACCACCATCATATCTGACCCGCTGCCCGAGCAAGCAAGCGGAAATACCTACCAGGGGAAGATTGAAAGATTCCGAGTCCATAGCCACTCCTAGTGATTTTCTCCCACATCAGCAAGTGTAATAATCCACCCATGGGAGAACAACCTTTGTTTCATTGGTCAAATTTAATTTGCTTCGCTTGTTGACAAGCCTCTGGCAGATGATTATCCGTTTATCTCGACGATCAGTAAACATCAAGCAGGAGGAATGCAGAATGAAGATCAAACCGTTACAAGATCGGGTAGTTCTAGAAAGACTCAGCGGTGAAGAAAAAACAAAGGGAGGAATAATCATTCCTGACACAGCCAAGGAGAGGCCGGCGGAGGGCCGCGTTCTCGAGGTGGGACAGGGAAGAGTCGGAGAGGATGGTAAAGCAGTACCCATGACAGTAAAGAAGGGAGACAGAGTGCTGTTTTCCAAGTATGCAGGCACAGAGATTAAGGTCGATGGAGAAGAACGATTAATCCTTCGCGAGGACGAGATTCTCGCAGTCATCGAGAAATAGAGGAGATACACAATGGCTGGCAAAATTATCAAGTACCATGAGGATGTACGTGGAGCGCTTCTGAACGGCGTAAACAAATTGGCAGACGCGGTCAAGGTGACCCTGGGTCCCAAGGGCAGGAATGC
>CAYSLH010000262.1:0-7509 GCA_964431605.1 uncultured Myxococcales bacterium | reverse complement strand
CCGATTTTTCCCCCCATCAGTTGTATGATTTTTTTACTGATGGCAAGCCCCAGTCCCGTGCCGCCCTGCTTTCTTGTGTAGGAGCCATCCGCTTGCACGAAGGCCTCGAAAACAGATTCTGTCTGGTCTTGAGAGATTCCAATTCCCGTATCCTCTACTGAGAATTTGATCTCCAGAGATCCCTCGGATCTATTGCTGGTTTTTTCCATGACCAACTTGATGTATCCATGCTCTGTGAATTTCAAGGCATTGTTCAAAAAATTATGTAGAACCTGTCGCAAGCGTTTCGAGTCCGCCATCACCTGTGGAAGTGACTCTGGTGCATCCAGCTTCAGGTCCAGGCCTTTTGATTCGGCTTTTGGCTTGTAGGCGGCAATGAGTTCCTGTGCCATACGGAGGAGATCTTCCGGCTCAGGTTTGAGATCCAGTTTGCCTGCTTCGGCTTTTGACAAGTCCAGAAGCTCGTTGAGAATGGATAGGGACTGGGCTGCCGTGTCTTTTAGCAGAGCCAGGTATTTAGATTGTTCTTCGTCCAGGCCGGTATTTGAAAAGATATCCAGAAGGCCGATGATGCCGTTCATGGGTGTTCTGACCTCGTGGCTGATATTTGCCAAAAACTCACTTTTCAGACGAGAGGCTTCTTCAGCTTCCAGCTGTGCACGTCTCATATTGCTATTTGCTTTATGTCTGGAATATTCGAATGAAAACGAAACGATGGTGATGGTTACCATGGCAAGGGCCAACTTGGCGGGAAAAGAAGGTCCAAAAACCCTGGTTACGACGAAAGAGTTCGAGAGAAGGAAAAAAAATGAAAATACGGCGATAAATATTCCTACTGCCACCAGTCCATGCTTATAACCAAGAAGGTATAGCGCCACGGGAGGAAAAAGAAACAACCATACGTACGCAGAACCGCCTTCAACTTCCAGCAAGAGGATTGTGACCAGGAAAAGTCCAAATTGAATTACTCCTGTCCAGCAGACCAATTCGAGTCTGGATGTTTTTTTTGCCAATACGTGAGTGGTAAACAAGGCAAGTGCATAACCAAAGTCCAGGGCCGCGAGTCCATAGTCATGGGCGGCGATCCTCCAAAAACCAAAGAAGGACAGTGCTATGACGCCGATGATACTGAAAGCATGTATCAGGAGTATTTTTCGATAATCTTCAGCATCCTTTACCCGTTGCGTACTGGGACCCAAAAAATACAGTATTTTTATAAAGATATTTTTTTTGACTTTATTTCCAGTCACTTGTAACTCCAGATCGAACTTCCATCCGATGCATTCAGCATCTGCCCATCAGGGATATCGTCTCATGGCTTATATTACTTAGGTCAATTGTCGATTTTTGAGTCCAGTGCAGAAATGAACTCCAAAGTATCCCAGCATCGTCTGAACAATTCGCACTCACGACATTTTATCAACAGGTCCCGTTTTTTCATCAAAGCGTGTCCTCCAAGGAATTTTTCGTTTTCAGACCGTTTCAACAATAGGCACAAGGGCTGTGTGCTGTTGCACCCGTGCCTGTTGTCGCAGTTGATACACGAGCGCCTCAGTGGATGTGTCCGTACTTGGTCGCAGGATTCTTTTGTCAAAAAAAACTCCCTCGCGAAAATTTTCGCGAGGGAGTTTAGCACAGATTAGACAGGTACGGGAATCATGGGCAGTCAAAAGCAGCCATGCACTCGATGACTCCGTTGACCTCCGGCTCACAATCTTCCACCGGGGCAAAGCACTGACCCTGCTGAACCACGAATGCTTGCTCTAAGGCCGTGCTGCTCAGACTTAGAGTTCCGGAAAGTACCTTGACCGCATCCGCTTGCTGCTCATCTCCCTGGACCGGGGTCAGGCTGGACGCAGTGCTTGGAGCAAAGAATGACAGTGTGTAGGTCTGGTCACGAAGTTCAGCCGGAGCCGGTTCTTCGTCTTGCGCCAAGAACTGGTCTATGTGTCCCAAGTTGGTATAGAGCCTGATCTCGGCACCTGGGTCCAGCGAAATGACGGGCATTTCACCTGTGGCAGAGACATTCACGTCCATATGTCTGGCGTTATCAGGGTTGATGTCCAGGGTCAATAAGTCAATATCATCGTGACGGATACGACTTGTGCTGTCGCCGAGTCCAAGTCCTGTAATGGTAAATTCCTGATCGTCAGCCCCAACCTGGAATCCACCCTCGAGTCCGGCCAATTCAACAATCAGGTTGCCAGTGGCGTTTTGTGGTTCATCGTCGAACAAGGAAGCAAAAGGAACAGAAGCAGTGGCTGCATTGAGGTCTATGGCTACATGAACTACTTTCGCCTGGCCGTCTATCTCAAGCGTGGCAGCGTTTTGTGCCTGGTCTGTCGTAAGTTCCACCATGCCCACATCAGGCACGTCCATCTTGACATGAAGTGCTGAAAGGATCTTGTAATCGATGGAGAAATCTTTCTCTCCATTTTCAGTAAGGGATATTTCGACCTGGCCCTCCATTATTTCGGGAAGGGCTATGTCCTGATCGTTTACCGTGTTGAGTATGAACCAGACCGCGTCTTTCAATTCTGCGAGATCGGACGACAGTGTAACGGAGGTGTCCTGGAGGTTCAATGCCACAGTGGGATACTTGTCAGGACCTACCAACAACGTCAACTCCACTCCATCACCACTGGTGGTGACCATGAGCCGCAGTTGGAGGTCGTTGACGGTGCTGATACATTCGGCCTCATTGTCATCTGCCTGCTGTACGCAGTCATTTTGATCCTGGATGCATTGCTGATCGCTGGGATCGCAACCATAGTCGCAATAGACTGCTCCTGCATCCATGCACTGATCTGAACACAGTAACTCACCTGGCAAGAGGTAAACGACTTTATCCGGTTCTTGCTCCTCTATGTTGGCCTCGACCAGGAAGCATGTGTTGAGGGCGTCTTCAATTTCCTGAGCGATCTCATCCGGGTTGGGTCCGTCTTCACCCTCGGGATCTCTGGGCCGCATAGGTGCAAAGTCAGGTCCACCGGATTCCTCTACATCATCCTGTGCAAAGGTGCCAAAAAGAACATCCATGCCGTTTCCAAAAACGTCCAGGGCGTCGAACTCTTCGAGAGTGGCGATTGCCTCGGCAACTCGTTTTGCCACGTCAGACGACAAGGCAGTGGTCCTTGCTGCCAATTCTTCTGCGGTCAATTTTGGAGCAGGATTACACGCGGTGAGACTGAAAAACACAACTGGAACCATCAAGCTCACTACCAATGTTTTGAACGTTTTCATCTGGTCGTCTCCTCCTGTAATGGATTTTACTCCTGATATTAATATCTATCGTAAGCCAAGCCAGCGAAATGCAACTGGCATGCCAAAGTATAACCTGTTGTTTTATTCGGTAGATAGGATTTTTCATGTTTAAAACGAATGGTTGTTGTTGTGACTTTTGCGTCACAGGTGAATCCTTTAGTATACAGTTAGAACAGTTACAGACGACGAATTTCTGATGGATAAACGTGATGAATTTTCATGCTTCTAAAGCCGGTCTGTTTTGTAACTCTTAGGAAAATAGTCTATTTTGGTTGATCATTGTTTTGGCATTGGTCTTGCTATTCTTGCTTTGGCACAGAGGGAGTATAGAGGAAGCAACAAAACAAAAACTATTCTAGGAGGCTCCAGATGTTGTCAAAAAGTCCCAATACCTTGTTATTGTACCTTTTTTCTGGCTTTTTTTTCGTTCTCGCCCAGTCTTGCGCTGATGTTCAGAACGAAAATATTGCTCCAGGCCACGAGGTCAAATCAGACAAGCAGCGGGTTGTGGCGCCCGATATACCTGCGGGCGACTTGGAGCAGTTGGTCTCTGGTAACACAGCCTTTGCCCTGGATATGTACCATGCCTTGGTGGAAGGTGCGGAAAATGACGAGGTGTTTTTCTCACCTTACAGTATCTCTTTGGCCCTGGCCATGACCTGGGCAGGGGCACGCAATGATACCGAAGACCAGATGGCTTCTACTTTGCACTTCGACCTCGGTCAGGATCGCTTGCACCCTGCTTTCAACTTCCTGGACCTTGCGCTGATGAGCAGGGGAGAAGGGGCAGAGGGGCAAGATGGTGATGGCTTCAGGCTAAACGTCGTAAACTCCATCTGGGGCCAGGATGGATACGAGTTTCTTGATACCTTCCTGGATGTGTTGGCAGAAAACTACGGCGCTGGTTTGAGACTGCTGGATTTTGTCGCTGATCCGGACTCATGTGCCGAGATCATAAACAAGTGGGTGGAGCAATATACCGAAGAGAGAATAAAAAACCTGATACCACCTGGAACGATTAGTCCCTTGACGAGACTCGTGTTGGTCAACGCCATTTATTTCAACGCAGCTTGGGCAAATTCGTTCGAGGAAGAAGATACAGATACTGGTCAGTTCCACACCCTGTCCGGAGATACCATCGATGTTGCCATGATGCACCAGGTATATGAAATGAATTATGGAGAGGGTGACGGATTCAAGGCGTTGGAAATTCTCTATGATGGAGACGAACTCAGCATGGTCTTGTTGCTTCCGGACCAGGGGCGGTTTACGGAAGTGGAACAGGCCTTGAGCCCTGAGATGGTAGACGGAATTCTATCTTCTATGGACATTGCGCAAGTTACTGTGTCTTTGCCAAAATGGAAATATACCTCTGAGAGTATAAGGCTAAGGGAGATACTTTCACAGATGGGAATGCCCATAGCCTTTAGTGATTCTGCGGATTTTTCCGGTATGGACGGAAAAATTTATTTACACATAAGCAACGTTGTTCACAAGGCGTTCATATCGGTAAACGAGGCTGGCACAGAGGCCGCTGCGGCAACCGCAGTGATCATGGAAGGAAACGCAGCTCCTCCGGTTCCGAAAACTTTCGATGCCAACAGGCCTTTTATTTATTTTATCAGGGACATCCAGACCGGTTCCATTCTCTTCATGGGGCGGGTAACCGCTCCTGTGGCGGAATGAGGTTATCATAATTGTAACTTCATGGACTGATAATCATTCTTGAATTGAGCCCTTGCCCATGGGCTGTTAGAATTAGCCCAAGATGCAGAAAACTTTTCCATCGCACACTGATTTCGTCGTGTGATCGGGAGGGCCTTCCATGAATGGTATTGTCGGTATGCTTCGGCTATCCGTGCTGAATAGCGTCGTGATTCTAACCGCTTTTACAGCCCTATTCTTGGTAGGCTGTTCAAACGATACTAGCCTCCCGGACATAGATTCAGGAATTGATGCAGGAATGGATGCGCAGGTCGATTCGGGTATAGTAGATGCTGGTGCAGATGCCGAAGTCGATGCAGGAATGGATGCGGGTACTGATGGTTTCACGTCGGACACAGATCCAGGCGATGATGAAATCACCGATGGCGGGTTTACACCTACTGTCTGCCATGCTAGTTCAAACCCAACCTGTTCGGATGTTTCTAACTTTTTACCTGTGGTTACTCATTGGCACAATGGTAATTTCGAGTACCTGGGCACCGATCAGGTAGACTTATGGAACCCGAACCCCATACCGGATACATCTGGGTACCATGCTGGCTCCTGCTATCCATACTACAAACTCGGGATTCCAGACTACGAGCATTACTTTGCGGACATATACAGCATCGTGGTCATCCCAAACGATGAGGCCATCAGCACGCTGACAGCAGCCTGCCAGGCAGTGGGCGTTCCCATCGAGCTTCTGCCTCCATCTCCATGGAAAAATAACTATCCCGTGGTACGAGATCCACAGCCGAACAGTTGTCGGGTCCAGGTGATTCACGATTCCATTGTGGACCAGTCTCTGGTTACAGTCATCCTTCCTCCTAACTGGAGCGATGACGCTCCTGACGGCACTTACCCTATCGTAATGAATAGTTTCTATGATCAAAATGATTCCCTGTTCCACGTACACGGTTCTGCATTGATGCAACTCGTTGCAAGCAGCGGCCTGGACGGCA
The DNA here is from genome assembly GCA_964431605.1 of uncultured Myxococcales bacterium. Taxonomy (GTDB): domain Bacteria; phylum Myxococcota; class B64-G9; order B64-G9; family B64-G9; genus JALVPF01. The sequence continues at coordinate 1,576 of CAYSLH010000262.1, read as the reverse complement.
AACGTGGCGTCATAGGTGTACTAACCGATGGCAGCGGAGCCGTGGCCAGCAGGAGCTTTGATGCGATGGCTGACGAACAGGCGGCAGCCGCGATTGAATGGGTTGCAAATCGATTCCATGGAAATCGATACGAGGTCATCACCTTCGGTGGTTCACGCGGCGGATACACTGCCCTGTCCATCGCTAGTAACCCTATGGGTTACGATTACCGGACCATCCTTGCCGTTGCGATTGCCGCTCCATCTATCATGGGACAACAGGTCTATCTTGCAAGCCCCACCTATCCAGGTATGATGATGGTTACCGCCACCGACACGGGCTTGGCAGATGCATGGAAGACCGGATGGAGTTATCCCGCCTGCGCAGACAGGCCTCACATGACCGGCCTATCGGGCAAAGCTGCTTTATTATATGTTCTGACTGGTACAAGTGACTTTTCTGTGGCGGATGAAGAACTCAGCCTTTCATCCCCAGCGTCGATCCAGGGACTTGTCGATGCCGGCACACAGGTTTACCTTGAGGTCACTGGACATGATTTCATCGTGCCCTACCATCTGCAAGTCGCTTACGGCGCTGCTATCATCCAGGCTGGCGTCCCTACAGAAGGCCATGTCCTGCTTCGAACCGGACACATGTCCATGGCAAGCCACTGGTGGTCCGTGGTCCAGGCTGCTGTCGAACGAATCGTGACACCTGGATACAAGCCCACAGGGCCTCGTGATTCCATCCCTGAACTTGTCGATCCCTCGGTCCATTTTTGGACCATCGATAGGCAAACAGGCACCTACGAGGAGATCACGCCTGGCTCCTATCCATTCACGTTCGAAGGCCCCTACAAGGTTGTTACAGACCAGTCCTATCCATTCGTCTTCGTAGGACAAGTGGGAACCGACTTTCTGTTGACCATTACTAAGGACGGATCCACGGTGAGCACCATCTCTGATTCGTTGCAGGATTCCGGCATCAAGGTGCTTTGGCAATCAGGTCCTCCAGGACCAGCAGGTGGGCCGTACGTCTATAATCTCAGTATCCGAAGGCCGGATGAGGACTGGCTGACTATTTCCAATATGAACACGCCGAGCGGGGATCGGGCCGAGTTGTATGTATTAGACACTGAACCGGTCGTAGACGGCGTGAATGCTAGTACCACGTTTGCGCCGCCAAGGGCTCCCGTCGCCCAGGGAACCAACTGGGGTATTTCTGAATACTGAAAATTACTGATGGAGAAAAAACTGGTACCAATTGGAATTTGGAATATTGGATTCTTTGACTACCCCATTTCCATGAGGAGCTGGAACGACCTGTCTTTCAGCAGGGGAATGCCCTCATGAAGTGGGAGGAACTGCTTCGAGAGGAACAGAAGTTGACAGAGTTCGGGTCAATCACAGGTCCCGATGGTGCGTTATACATGAGTTCCAGTCCACAAAGCACAATCTCAATGATCGGCAGAAAGGCAAAACCCCGCAAGTAGATGCGGGGTCTTTCCTTTGCTGTTACAGCACGCCCGGAGGGGCTCGAACCCCCGGCCTGTGGATTCGAAGTCCACCGCTCTATCCAGCTGAGCTACGGGCGCATA